>CAZUMG010000044.1:9113-11882 GCA_964621895.1 uncultured Anaerolineales bacterium
ACAGTGACCGATCCGTAAGCTGGTGGGATGGATACTGGTTAGCTTTATCCAGCCAAGATTCTTTTTCCGCATCCGGAACTAAAAGGGTGATCAACTCACCCCCGTAGGGTTCGATGATTTTTCCGTTATTATTCATAATAATACTTATCTCCTGAATATATTTCTATTTATACTATCTAAAAACTCCCATTGGGGAGAGCTGATATTCTTTGTCAAAAATCGACTGCTAATGATACCACATCGACCCACTGGCTAACTTATTTCTCCAACTAACCTAATTCCCTCGTACCAACCACCAACACCGGCAGCTCGATCTGGTCAATAATCTTAACAGTCAGATTTCCCATCAACATTTCTTTTAAACCATCATGTACTTTTGAGGAACCAATCACAACCAAGTCATAATTAAATTGTTGTGTTTCCCTGACAATTTCCTCTATGGCTATTCCTCGCCGGATCTTAACTTCAGATCCAATTTTTTTCTCTCTTAATATTTCCACTCCTCGTCTAAGGTACTGCGCATAAGGTGTAGCTGATTGTAAAATCTCTTCAACCGTTTCGTCAATTTGGTCTAACCCAGTATACATGCTCGGGATAGCTCCAGGAAAAACGTGCAATAAAGTAATTGAAGCATGCAGCTGCACAGCCAAATCTGCCGCCTGGATTATCAATGAAAAATCGTCTTCTTTGCAGCCGGTGCATAAGAGAATATGGTCAATTTTAGGTTTGGCATTTTGGGTTATTAACAGGGAGAAGGTTGATTGTTTTATCAAAACAGGATCAACTTCTACAGATTTTCTGAAGCGGTGGATGCGGTCTGCATCTGTAATCACCAGTTGATATTCTTCCTTAAGAAGCTCTTCTTTTATAACCTGTCTTGAGGATCCCTGCTTAAGGATCATGCCGGGAGAGAGACCTTCCAGGTCTTGTTTCACCTGGTCAGCAACGGCCAGACCATTTTCCAGGTGTCCATCTTTAGGGACTACTACCAAAACATTAACTTCCCCACCGGTTGCCCTGGCAACAATTTTGCCCATTAAAATCGGGGGGTAATGGTAACTTTCACCATCCAAATAAATAAGTATCTTCATACGACAGTGTAATCCTCCTTAATGCATCATGCCGCTGCTGATGAGACGGAAAATAACCAAGATAGCTCCAATCATCGGAAGAAAAGAAAAAGCCAATCTAATCCGGGGACCAGCAAAAAAGCGGGTTGCAGTGGCACCAATCTGGGCACCAATAGCTGCCCCGGTTTGCATAACTAAAGCCATCAGAATGTCTACATTGCCTTTAATGGCGTGTGTAATGGTGCCGAAGCCAGATGAGAAGATAATTTCAAATAAATCAGTCCCGACGGCGATATGGGTTGGTATTCCCAACACATACACAAGCATGGGCATTCGAATAAATCCGCCTCCAACCCCTAGGCTGCCTGCCAGCAGTCCGGTGAAAAATCCCACTCCCAAAACCATCCAGATCGAGATACTTTCAATACCAGAGACTGGAAAGGATATCATCGGGGGGATCTTGACTCCCTGTACTCTCCTTGAGAGACCCTTAAATCCGACAGCTTGCTCAACATCTATTTGGTCAGTTCGCACCATTTGAATTGCACGGATGCTTTCCCAGGCTGTAAAAATGCTGATACAAACCAGAATGAATATATAGGTAATTCCAATAGTCAGGTCGAGAGCGCTGGTACCTTTAAGTGCCTCAATAATCCTGGCACCAATTTCAACTCCCACAATCGTTCCTGCCACCATAAAGGCTCCCAACTTCAAATCTACGTGTCCTAAGGCACGGTGACGGCGAGCAGCAACGATTGATTTTCCAGTCATGTGAGCTAAATCAGTACCAACCACAAAATTCATCGGGACACCAGCCCAGAACATCATCGGACCTGCTAAAAAACCACCTCCCACGCCAAAAAAACCGCCGAGGATACCAACAAGAAAACCCACGCTGATTAGCAGGATAGGACTTACAGTAACATCAGCGATCGGAAAATACATCCAGAAATCTCCTGACACCAAATTGATCAAGTTTTATGTATTTCATCAAAAACGAGGTAATGAAATTCAACAGGACCGCCTGAGCAACAATTAAACCTAAACCTGTAAAAGCATATGTAACCAGGTTGGAATTAAATATTGAAAACAGCCAATCATCCAGCCAGCGCAGAACCAGAAAATAATATCCACAGATCAGAGCACCGTAGATTGTTATTTCAATGAGTAAATTTCTCAACAGGATTTTGGGTTCTAACTTTTTCATAGGATAAAACTCATCTTTGGCAGGATATTTTCTGAACGCTTAGTTGAAAATTTATCTGGACTGGTTCTTCTTGGGGAATAAACGCATAGGTCCTCTGGAAGATAATATCCTTTGAGATTTGAACCTCCGAATATTCTCATTTATTAGCTTGTTCCTTCGCCAGGATCGCTAACTTAAGGGCGATTATCCCATCTTCCAGGGTACAAAGGGGATCGGCTTTCCTGTTGGCGACATTAATAAAATGTTTCATTTCATCCAGGAATAAATCGTTGCGGTCGAAACCAGCTGGACACTCCTGAATCGTTTGAACCAAGTTCCCTTTTTCAAGCCCATAGGTAATAACAGAATTTGAATAATAATCCCAATGTATTGAACCTTTTGTTCCTACAACGTCCAGTGTGTGTTTGCTTGGTATCTCAGTATAATTTAAATGTAGGCTTCCAATCAGGTTATTATCAAAAATCAGGCCAATTTCTGCGGTATCTTCTACCT
>CAZUMG010000045.1:0-11593 GCA_964621895.1 uncultured Anaerolineales bacterium
GGTACCGTGAGGGGAATCCCCCCGGATAAAGCTAACCCGTCGGCAGCATCCAGCAAATCGAGAGGATGCCCGCCGAGTACCCAGTTCACCTTTTCTCCCTGAAAATCCTTTTTTACTGCTGCCAACACTTGCTCATCCTTTTGATCCGTAATGGTAACCAGCACACCCCTTCGGCTGAGGAATTTTGCCAGCGCTAAACCCTGCCGCGCTGCCCCTACAATCACCAAATGCTTACCTTCCCAATAATTATTCATCACACTAATGACAAAGCCACACCGACTAATCCTGCTATCAGGCCAATTAACCAGAAACGCTGGACTACCTGGGTTTCACTCCAGCCCAGCAGTTCAAAATGATGATGCAACGGGGTCATTTTAAAAACACGCCTGCCCTTGGTAAGCTTGTAGAAGACCACCTGGATCACCACACTTAATAATTCACTCAGGGGAATAATGCCAATAATAGGAAGAACTGCCCATTGGCCAGTCATCAACGCAACGACAGCCAGGGTAGCTCCAAGCGCCAGTGATCCGGTATCCCCCATAAATAAATCAGCCGGATAGACGTTAAACCAGAGAAAACCGAATATTGCCCCAACCAGGATAAAACAAAATCTTGCCAGAAATATCTGCCCCTGGAATAGAGCAATTGCGCCATAGGCGGCAAATGCGGTCGCTGAAATTAACCCCGCTAAACCATCCAGGCCATCAGTAAAATTCACCGCATTAGAATATCCCGCGATGATTATTACTGCAATTGGGAAATAGAGGAATCCTAGTTTTATTTCAAAATTCAATCCAGGGATGTATAGTTCAGGTACATCCAGCACATAACGCAGCACAAACGCAGTTCCAAACGATACTAATAGTTGCAGAATCAATTTGGCCAGAACAGATAAACCATCCCCATTGCGGATCCCGCGTAAACTGATCCAATCATCAATGGATCCGATCAATGCAAATGCAAAAAAGACAATTAAAGGCACCATAACCGAATTGCCAAAAATTGAAACCCCAAAAACCTTAACAGCGTTGAATAAGATGGTCAGCAAAGCTACCGGGAAGAGGATTAATACACCACCCATAGTGGGTGTTCCTAATTTAGCAAAATGACTTTTTGGACCATCCACCCGGATATGTTCCCCAATATTTAACATCCGTAAGACCCGCAAGAGGGGCTGCCCCCAGATCACCGTCAGCAGGAAACTAAAAGCAGATAAAGCCAGGGCCATTGAAGTATTGTTCATGATCCTGCCTCCAAAGCGGAAACAATTTTATCCATATGCATTCCTCGGGATCCTTTGATCAGGACCACGTCTTTTTCCGTCAGGAAATCTCCCAGGAATTTAATTGTTTCGCCGCTCCCGGGGAAAGAGAATACTTTATTTTGATTAAATCCTGTGTCAGCGGCTGCCTTTGCAATCACTTTTCCCAGAGGCCCTACGGTAACCAGAATATCAGCTACCTGGGCTGCCCGGATTCCCACCATCTGATGACCTTGGGTTTCATAGCGGCCCAACTCCAGCATATCTCCTAATACTGCCACTTTGCGCCCTTCCAGCTCTTCCAATAAATTGAGATCCGCGAGCATCGACTTTGGAGATGCGTTGTAGGTATCATCCAGAATCATCGCTCCACATGCCGAACGCACAGTAACCAAGCGAAGCTGGGTGTGTTCTGAACGGAGTCCCCTGGTAATTTCCTCCCAAGATAATCCCTCAACCAAACCCACAGCAGCAGCCCGGAGCACGGTGTGAACGGAGTGTCTGCCAATCAGAGGCACTTTTAAGTAGAGGGTTTCGCCCTTGTAATGGAGGCGGAATTTGATTCCATCCAGTCCCAATCCTTCTACTTGATCTGCCCATAAATCTGCTTCAGGGTTTAGTCCATAATAAAAGATCCTGGCATCGGTCTGATCTGCCATCACCCGGATTAAGTCATCATCAAAATTGAGAATTGCCACACCTTCAGGGGCAGCAGGAAGGGATTGGACCAATTCGGCTTTTCCGCGGGCAATCTCTTCCTGGGTGCCAGCCCTTTCGGCATGAACGGTTCCAATAGTAGTTAAAACTCCGACTACCGGTTTGGCTAAATCACACAAAAACCTGATCTCCCCGGGTACATAGAAACCCATTTCAAGGACCGCTCGCTGATGGCCTTCACTAAGTCTCCAAAGGGTCATCGGCAAACCAATTTCGTTATTGAGATTGCCTGAATTTTTTAAGGTCCGATAACGTTGTTTTAATACAGTCGTGGTAAGTTCCTTGGTTGTAGATTTTCCAACGCTGCCAGTGATCCCAATCACGCGAACATCCAATTTACGGCGCCACTCTCCCGCCACTTTCTGGAGAGCCTCAAGGGAATTTTCTACCAGCAGGCAGAACGGCACTTCAATTTCCTGTTCAAAATCCTGGGAGGATCCGGGGCGAAGATCCATTATCCGAATTTGCGGATCAACCGGATGATCGATCAAAGCAAATGAAGCCCCGTTTGAAAATGCATCCAAAATGTAGTCATGGCCATCGGCAGATTCACCCCTGAGAGCAATAAACATTGCTCCAGGAATCAGGGTGCGCGAATCGATCCCCACATCGGCAATAATCTGGTCTGCCCATTGGGGAGCTTTTCCTGCTAATGTCTCTAAGACCACCCGCAAAGTAATCATTGTTTTAGTCCTGCATGGCCATTCTGACTGCGTCTGGCGGAATTCCTAAATGTATCACTAATTTTTCAACCACTTTCTTAAAAACCGGTGCAGCAATCTCGGAGCCCCAGATAGACGCTGATGGTTTTGATATCCAGACATAAACCAGGAACTGGGGATCATCAATAGGACCCCAGCCAACAAAAGAGGTGTTGGTCGCTGAGCTTTTATAGCCCTGCCCCGGTACGTATATTTCGGCAGTTCCTGTCTTGCCCGCCAAACTGTAGCCAGGAACCAATGCCAGGGAGGATTCATTTACCAGGGATTCCTGGAGCATTTTCGTTAAAGTTTTCGCCGTCTCCTCCGAAATCGGGTGCCCGACTATTGTTATGGGGGGTGTGTAGCGGTACCCATCATCCACAATGGAATGAATAATCCGGGGGGCAACCATCTCTCCACCATTGGCAATCGCAGAAACTGCTTTGACCATTTGAATCGGGGTGATCTCAATACCCTGGCCAAAAGCGTTTGTGCCCAATTCAGAACGGGTATAATCCGGACTCCAGTAGCTTTTCACCAATCCAGGTGCCTCTCCTGCTAGTTCTATACCGGTCAGCTGTCCAAAGCCGAAATTCTGAAAATAGGAATAAAATTTTTCCGATTCCAGCTGAGTTGCCACCCAGGCCAGACAAACGTTTAATGAATTTTGTAGACATGAGGTCATATTCTGGGGACCCCAGGCTTTATTATTCCAGTTATGAATGGTCACTCCACCAATTTCAAACTTACCTTCGTCAATAAATTCCGTATTTGGTTCAACGACACCGGCATCAAGCGCAGCTGCCATGGTCAGCACTTTTACAACTGAGCCTGGTTCATAGGATTTAATGGCATAATTGAAGACATTATCATAATTGTTGATAATGTCGCTGTATTCATCCGACCAGTATTGATTGATGTCTGCCCGTGGAGATGATGCCATAGCCAGGATATCTCCATTACTAGGATTCATTACAATTACGGTTCCTGCCAGCGCCCCGGTCTTCTTAATGGTATTATCCAGGATGTTTTCTACATCTGACTGGAGCACACTATCGATGGTAAGAACAATATTCGCACCGTTATCTGGATCTGGTGATAAATCGGCTTTATGAGGATCCCACAGCGCCCATAAAGTCCGGTCATTGCCAAACAGCGTTGAATCATATTTTTCCTCTATTCCCAGCTGTCCCTGTTTGGTATCTCTCATTACAAATCCAATAATATTGGAGGCCAGTTTATGCTCCGGGTAGCTCCGAATCAAGTGCGGCGTACAGGAAATCCGGATAAAGCGAGAACAATCTATCACCTCGACTTTCTGCTCAAGCGTGAGGGGTATTTCCTCAGTGAGATTTACTCCCGGCGCCTCAAGGAGCTGCCCTTGATAATACTTATCCACCTGGTCAATGAATTTAAGTAAGTTTTCCTGTGAAGCGAATCGCTCGACAGTAATATTCTTAGTTAAAGGCCGGGGCTCCTGCTGCAAGAACTCCAGCAAATATGGATTACTGATCCCAAATCCCTCTATCGCCAAATCAGCCAGCATGTTCACTTCTTCAATCTCATCTGGCTGGCCTAACTCTTCAAAGTTAATATCCACCAGGTAGACCGTTTGGTTCCCTGCCAGAACATGTCCATTTCGATCAAGGATCAAACCTCGCTGGGAAGCAGCAGTCTCCCATTGCCCCAGCTGGCCTGCGACAGGGAACTCGCTCGCATTTACAGTCAGCTGAATACGCACCATCTGAGCAATTATCGCCAAACCAAACAGCGAAAACAATACCGCAATCGTTATGTAGCGCCAGTTGTAAGTAACCTTGTCGTTCATAATCCCTCAAAAGGCCGCAGGAAGATTGAGACCTTTTCCCCGATCCAATCGATCAGGGTTTCATGGTATTCAATCAGGTTCACATTAATGACTAGCGGCGAGGCATCTGGCCGATTTTCATCCTGGAATTTATCCTTTTGATCAAAACCTGCCACTGGTACATAAAAAACTTCTCCCAGGTAAGGAGGTCTGAAACCCAGCTCCTTGGCTCTTACCTCCATATAATCAAATCTGGAGAGGGAGGCTATCTGATTGCGGTAGTTAACACTCAGATAAACCATATGGTCAATCTCATCCTTGGATTGCTGGAGCTGCCTGCCCATGGAAACCACCTGGGCAGAGACAACCAGATAAAGGATTAACATCACTGCGGCAATCACAATCGCCATAAAAACGCTACCAAAGATTTGGAGCTTTTGGCGGCGGGGAGAATTTGAATAGGCTTGGATTAAGGATTTTGTCATGTTTTTTCCCAATGGTTCTTCTTCGGTGCGTCAGCTTAGTATCCTTTAATTAATTGCAAGCCCTGTGCCACTCTTTTGAAAAATTTTTTCTGCTACACGCAGTTTTGCACTTCGCGACCGAGGGTTTTGGTTGATTTCCGATTCCCCGGGGTGGATCGGTCGCCGGGATAGTTCCCGCAGTTGAGCGGTATGGCCACAGACACACTGGGGTATTTCCGCTGGACAGATACAATCCCGACTTTCCCTTCTGAAAAACTGTTTGACAATCCTATCCTCCAAAGAATGAAAAGCAATGATTGCCAACCGCCCTCCTGGTTTTAATGAGTCCAGGGCTATGGGCAAGAAAGCCTCCAAGGCCTTCAATTCTTGATTAACCACAATTCTCAGCGCCTGGAAGGTTCGCGTTGCTGGGTGTATTTTTGTTGTTGAATGTCCAATCGTGCGCTCAATAATGTCCGCAAGTTGTTTTGTGTTATCAAGAGGGCGGTTAGCAATGATCGCATCGGCAATTTTTCTGGCATATTTTTCCTCTCCATATTTGAAAATTAAATCTGCCAGCTCCGTTCGAGTGGATTCATTAAGCAGATCCGCAGCCGAGAAGGGTTGGCTGATGTCAAACCGCATATCCAGCGGACCTGCATTCCGGAATGAAAATCCCCTTTCTGGAGCATCCAACTGCAAAGAGGATATCCCCAGATCCAGCAAGATGCCATCCACGGCATTCCAATGTAGTTTGTTAAGGTGCAGTCCAAGATCCGTATAAGAACTATGTACCAGAACCAATCGATCACTAAATTCCACAAGCTGCTGTTTGGCTACTTCCAAAGCTGCCGGATCTCGATCCAGGCCAAGTAATTTTCCATCCGGGGCACTGGCTTCCAGGATGCCCCGGCTGTGCCCTCCTGCCCCAACTGTGCCATCTACATAACGTCCACCGGATACTGGCTTTAAGCTCTCTATAACCTCCTGGAAAAGTACCGGTTTGTGCTGCATCCCCTACCCTAAATATCCAAAGCAGCGAACCTTTCTGCATTCGAATCGGCATCCAGGAGAAGCTCATTCTGACGGTCCCAGGCTTCCGGTGACCAGATTTCCAGAGCCTCTCCGACACCGACAACAATGGCTTCGGTCGATAGTTGAGCCACATCTCGTAAATATTTAGGAATCAGTATGCGTCCATTGCTGTCTATATCTACCTGCTGGGCAGTAGAAAATATCAAGCGCCTCAGCTGGCGGGCAGTCGGATTAGTAGAGCTCATTTCCGTAACCCGCTCGTAAATCGACACGAACGCGGCTTCCGGCAAAACCCGCAAGTTTTGATCAAAACCTTGGGTGAGATAGATCGTCCCCTCCAAGAGGTCCCGGAATCGGGCTGGTACAATCATCCTGCCCTTATCATCCAATGAGTGTCGATACTGTCCTAAGAACATTTGTTCGATTACCGCCTTAAAAGCGGATCGCCGGTCTCCCGGCGAACCACTATCTACCACTTTATCCCACAAATTACCCACAGTATATATGAAAGTGGGGGTTTTTGCAAGGAGCAACCCACTTAAATGGAGCTTTTTAAGCCAAATTTGCCCCGATTCAAGCCAGTATCCCCCACTCTGGGCTCAAAAATCCCAATATTTGGCTCATCAGATTAAGATATCCTTCCAGAGAAACAGGAAAAAACGGATGATTATTTTTGCGGAAAGATATATTTACCAGGGCTGCCTCCTGTTCCAGGCTTGCCGGGCAGGATTTCAGCATGGTTAAATCAATCCAGATGAATGCGCTATAATTCTTCCTATGGAAAAATCCAGCCAAAACTATCCCCTGACCACCTGGCGGCTGATTATCTCAAATCCCCAACGGGGGGCGAACAATATGTCCATTGATAGCGCTATCCTGGCTGCTGTTGAACGCGGGGAAGTACCCCCAACATTAAGACTATATGGCTGGAATCCACCCTGTTTATCGCTCGGCTACAGTCAATCTTTTTTTGACATTGACTTACCGGCCCTTAACCAAAGGGGGTGGGACCTGGTCCGCCGTCCAACCGGCGGTCGAGCCATTCTCCATACGGATGAATTGACCTACGCTGTGATTGGTCCCAAATCAGATCCCCGCCTGGAAGGCGGGTTAATGGAAAGCTACCGGAGAATCTCAGAAGCGCTCTATCAATCCTTGAGACTTTTAGGCCTTCCCGTGCAGGTGCATGCAGGTAAAAATCCATTAGCCCATCACCAACCTGTCTGTTTTGAGAATCCCTCGGACTTTGAAATTACTGCAGCCGGGAAGAAGATCATCGGCAGCGCCCAAGCCCGAAAAAAAGTGGGCCTTCTTCAGCACGGCGCGCTTCCTTTGTGCGGTGACCTGACTCGCATAACAGAAGTTTTAACCTATCCAACGGAGGAACTGAGGGAGTTAGCCCGGGAGACCCTACTTCAAAAGGCGGTCACCGTGGAAAGCGCCCTGGGAAAGAAAATATCCTGGGAGCAGGCCGTCCAAGCTTTCCTGCTAGGCTTTAAGTCCACATTAAACCTGAACTGGGTCGAGTGTGGATTAACCCCGTTGGAGGAAGAGCAAACCCACCAGCTGCTCAAAGACCAATTTGACAATCCGGAATGGACCAGGCAAAAAAAAATAAAACCCGAAGGCTGAAGCTATGGCAATAGGTCTGTTGACTCTCCACTTGCAAATCCCAATGTGTACATCACTGAAAGATAAAAGGAGCCAGCTTAAACCTCTCCTGGCCAAACTGCAGCGGGAGTTTAATCTTTCTGTGGCAGAATTGGACTACCAGGACCGCTGGAATGAAACCCTAATCGGCTGCACGTATTTATGCAATGATGGGAAACATACTCAAAGATGTTTGCAAAAAGTGATCACCTGGGTGGAAAACCACTTTCCCCAGTTGACCATCATCCAGGAAAGAATTGAAATCATTTAAGGAGGCTGGAAATGGATTTAGGATTAAAAGGGAAAAAAGCTTTTATCACCGGGTCAAGCCGGGGGTTAGGTTTTGCGGCAGCCAGGGTTCTTGCCGGGGAAGGCTGTCAGGTTGTTATTAATGGCAGAGACGAGGTCCGATTAAATGATGCTTCGGCAAGGATCCAGCAGGAAACTGGCTCACAAGTTGATGCTCTCCAGGGTGATGCTGCCGATCCTGCCCAAGCTTCCCGGTTAATTAATGGCGCAGCCGACTGCCTGGGAGGATTGGATCTGCTGATCACCAATACAGGAGGACCGCCCTCAGGAAGGTTTGAAAGCATTGATGAGTCGACCTGGCAGCGATCAGTTGACCTGGCTCTTATGAGCCATGTCCGGTTAATCCGGGCTGCCCTGCCCTATTTGCGAAAATCCTCCAGCGCGAGTGTGCTAACCATCACCTCTTATTCTGTAAAACAGCCCATTCCCAATCTGGTCTTATCCAACAGCATCCGTGCCGCTACCGTTGGTTTAACCAAAAGCCTGGCTTTGGAACTTGGACCGGAAGGCATCCGCTTCAACTCCCTGCTGCCCGGCTGGACCAAGACCGAACGAGTCCAGGAGATTATGCAGTTCCGGGCTGACCAAAACGGTTCAACGGTTGAGCAGGAAATAGAGAAAATCACTTCCGATTGTCCTCTGGGGAGGATGGCCGATCCAGATGAAATCGGGCGGGCTGCGGCTTTTTTGCTTTCCCCGGCAGCGTCCTACCTCACCGGGGTGATGCTCACCGTGGACGGAGGAATGTACAAGGGAACTTACTAGGCGGGATTTGGATCTGAGAGTTAGGGATGGCTTTATATCAGACCAGGATTAATAAGGAATATCCACTGGTCCTTCCGGGTATCGGGATGAACTTACTCACCTTCCCACAAGGTGGCTAACCATGATCAGCTGATGACCAAGGAGAAGGATTGTCCAGGGGATCCTTCGCTTCGTTCAGGAGGACAAGATATAACATTAGATAAGGCTTCAGGGCAGCTTTAATATTTTTATAAGCTCACTGCAATCTTAAAACAGTCTTAGCCTCCGCCCATAATTCTTCCAGGCTGTAATAATCCCGACGGTTCGGGGAGAAAATGTGGACGATCACAGATCCATAATCTGCCAGCATCCACCCGGCCAGAGCTTCTCCTTCCAGTCGTGGATCAATACCAAACTCTTTTTTGACTTCATCATGAACATCGGACATCAAGGCGCTTACCATCCTGGCGCTTGTACCGGAGCAGATAATAAAAAAATCAGCCAGTATTGAGTTCTCATGAATATCCATTAAATGAATGTCTTCCCCCTTCTTATCATCTAATACACGGACTATAAAATCCGCTAATTTCCTGGCATCCAGAATTCACCTCTTTTCTACTTATCAGTCTTCAGACAACAACATCACTTTCCAGGCCTGTTAAACCGGCTGAATAAAGCCGGGTGTATTGAGTCCCGTCAGGAAGTAAATCACTCTGGTAAAGATGCACGGCGTCTATCCGGGCGACACCGATAAAACCTACCTGGAAATCATGCAGCGCATTACCAACCATTCTAACATCCCGGGCGGAGGCTTTCCGGGAAATCCTTCCCAGGGTCAGGTGAGGGGTGAAGGCATATTTATCGTAGGAGTATCCCAGTCGGGCCACACCATCCTCGATGCCCCTTCTTAAATCAGACAATTCGTCGGGAGCTTCAACACCAACCCAGATAACCCGGGGATGACGTATCTTTGGAAAAGCCCCGATGCCGCCGATCCCAATTTCCATCGGCTGCCTTTTAGCCGCCTCTGACTGCAAGATCTTTTCCACCATCCCGATATTCTCCTGGGAAATATCCCCCAAGAATTTTAGAGTCAGGTGCATTTTTTGAAAATCAACCCAGCGGACAGGTGTCCCGGTAAGCTTGGCTTGCAGCTGGGTAGAAATCTGGCCCAGGGTTTCTATCACACTGGATGGCAAATCAACAGCTATAAAAGTCCGGATGACATCAGCAGTCATGTTCTCTCACTTATAGATTTAGGAAGAGACGTTTCAGGGTAACCAGGTTTTTTCTTATCAGGTAATCACCACGGAATAGCCATGATATCGCACCGCTTGAGTCAATTAATTAAATTGTACTATAAACCAGACCCAGCAGCGAACCTGCAGAAAAATGATTATCATTTCATTCCAGACCACCCAGATTGGTTTATTTCCGCGAAGATAACAATTCCTGGTAGGTCTCCGGCGAATCAAGATCCTGTTGGCAATTTTCATCATCCCAGGGAATTTTCCGGGGAACAAAGCGATTAAATAATGCTCGCCCGCCGGTATCACCTTCCAGGCACATCAGGTCCTTAAAAACCCGTCGGTCAAATAACACCGGGTTTCCGGGTTTTCCATTCACAATCGGGTGAATGATTTCCGACTGGTATCTGGCATGGTTAATCTTAAGCAGCTGGATTAACTCTGCAGGAATAAGGGGCTGATCAACCAACAAGAATACACATGCCCCAACATCATCCGGCAGCGCTTTGATTCCAGCCCGTACCGAGGTGCTCTGTCCTCCCTGCCAATCCGGATTATTAGCGAATTCAACCGGCAGGCCCTTCACTGCCTGGCTAACCTGCTGAAAATCTGCTCCCCCAACCACAATTACTGGAGAAAGACCCGCTGCCAGGGCAATTTGGGCAGCATGGCTGACCAGAGGAACTCCTCCCCAGTCTAAAAGCTGTTTAGATTGGCCGAACCGGGTTGATCCCCCGGCAGCCAGCACAATACCAGCGATGCGTTCATGCACTTCCAGGAGCATTTGATCTTCCAGAACCGCAAACCCCACCGCCTGATAATGCTCCAATAAAGCATCCAGATGGGAGTAAAAGGTTTTCCAATTTGGAAAACTATCAATCTGGTTAATCAATAAAATTTTCCTCGCGTGGGGAGGGATATTCTTTAATCCACCCTGGTCAGAAGTTAACGCAAGCACCAGGTGCTCGCTGGCCAGCTCGTTTCCCAAAGGCAAACCCACCAGACGTGAAAAAATCTCAGGGCGATGCACCCAGTCTTCATTGAGGGGTTTACCCAGGCCAGATAGGCCGATCAGAGTAATCACGGTATCGACAAAATCAGGAATAGGCGGCTCATGTTCAGCTGGCGCTTTTATGGGGAGTTTCCTGGCTCCATCAGATTCGATAATCAGGGGGCAATCCCACCTATCAACCAGGTTAAGCAATCCTGCCAGTAATTCCGGTTCCAGTCCCTTGAACCGATTGGTTTCTACCTGAGGACCAGTAAATAGAATCACCTTCCCATCCGGCACCCAGGCTGGATCCGGGAAATCATCGAGCTGATTGATTTCAATACGCTGATCGACACTCTGAAGCTGATCCTGGGCAAGATGGGTAGTGGCTGTCAGCACTACCCGGGTACCAAAATCCCGGGCAAGCTGCAGCATTAATGTAGTCTTTCCCCCCGAACCTACCAACGCAATTCTGGCGTTTTTTGATAATCGTAATCTTTTGATTAGATCCATAATCCCGTCCTCAAATCCGGACAAGCCAGAATAGCTTCCAGGACAGCTCCACCAACTGACCGGGCCTTATCAGAAATCAGGGACCACATGGTGGGGTCATCCCGGGGATCCACGTCACCAATTTTTTCCCCAGCGGAGACGCTGGTTCCAG
>CAZUMG010000046.1:0-6152 GCA_964621895.1 uncultured Anaerolineales bacterium
GCTAATCTACAGTTAGGGTTTTGCTTAAATTTCGGGGAAAATCCGGATCATACCCCCGTGCCAGACTGCAGTGGTAAGAAAGCAGCTGAAGAGGGATCACGCTTAATAAAGCCAGCACGGCGGGTTTTAAATCATCCGGTAAATCCAGTTCTGGTATGGAAAGCGTCTGTTGAGCATTCGCTTCCAGGCGGGAATCCTTGAGTCCGATGGTTATGGCATGTCCTCCCCGGCAGGTGACTTCATTAATTCCGCTGATTATCAGGGGGATATCCTCTGGGCCAGCCGTAAAGATTACCGGATATCCAGCAAACACAGCGGATAGGGGACCGTGTTTAAATTCTGTGGATAAGATGCCCTCACAGTGAGCATAGGTGATTTCCTTGAATTTTAAGGCACCTTCCAGGGCAACCGGGTAGGTCAAACCAAAACCAAGAATGTACAGGTCGTCCCATCCTGCTAGTTTTTCAACGATGGGATCAATCTGTCCAGCTGCTTTCTCCAGGGTCTGGTCCATCAACCCAGGAATCTTTTTTAATGAGCTGGTATCTTTCCCTCCGCTGCGTAAAGCCAGGTAGAGCAGAGCTAAAACCTGATTGCTGTAAGTTTTGGTTGCAGGAACACTGATTTCATAACCACAAACCAGAGGCAGATGCACATCACTTACCAAGGTTAACGTTGATCCCACTACATTAACCAGTCCAAGAACTCCCATGCCCTGTTTTCGGGCTGCTTCGATTGCATTTAATACATCTTTGGTTTCTCCGCTCTGGCTGATAAAAATACCTACGTCCTCCGGACCGACGGCGGATCCGTATTGAGCAGCGAATTGGGGTGCTAAAACAGGGATGGCTGCTTTGCCTGCAAATTGGTTAAAATAAACTGAGCCAAGCAGCCCAGCATGAAAACTGGTGCCGCAAGCGATCAAATAAATATTCCTAGCCTGGGCGAGTTTTAATAGGAATGGTTCCAGGTCGGGTGATTTATCCAGCATGTGCAGTAATTCTCCGGCTACCCGGCTTTGTTCATGAATTTCCTTGAGCATAAAATGGGCGTACCCACCCTTTTGAGCCGCTTCCATGCTTTCTACCACCAGCTCAGCATCCCGATGAATTGTGCTGCCATCCTCAACACTGGTGATTTCATAACCACCCGCCCAGATGGTGATGATTTCTCCATCGGCTAGGCGGAGAATATTTCTGGTGATCGGTAGAATGGAAGGTAAGTCGGATCCAATACAGGTGAGATCTTCTGTTATCCCGGCAACCAGCCCGGAGCCTTTCTTAATGGCATATAATTTATCATCTCCGACACTGCCGATTACAAAGGAATAATCACCTTCGAGGTCCCTGGTCGCCTTCCGGATTGCTTCCACCATCCCGTAGCCCTGGTCGAAGTAGCGCTCCACGGCATGTACACAGCTTTCCCCGTCGTTTTCAGATCGGACAGTCATCCCTTCTGCAGCAAACTGTTTTCTTAGTTCAATGTTATTTACCACATTGCCGTTATGAGCGCCCACCAGATCTCCATCTGAATCCAGATGTGGTTGGGAATTTTCCTTGGAAGGAGCTCCAAAGGTAGCCCACCGGAGCTGGAGAATAGCCCTGTCGCCAAACATATCCTGAAAATTGTATTTGGCTGCTACCTCCTGCAGCTTGCCTGCATCCTTCCTGAGATCTATATCACCAGTCTGGGGAAGGGTCGCCGCTCCAACAGTGTCATATCCCCGGTAAGATAACCGCTCCCCGGCTCCTATCAGAACAGGTCCGAGCATTTGGGGTTCTTTTATGACAATTCCAAAGATTCCGCACATAGGGTGGCTGTCCTTATTGGTTGACTTGTTAATTTTTTAGAGCCAATATTCTACCATCCACCGGCCCGGATGTCAGTTTGCATATGACACTATTTCCACGGGTGGTTAGTCCTGTTTGGCAGCATATACCGGCGGCATTGCGGATATAGCGTGCTGTAATTAATCAATGATAAAATAAAAATACTGTTTTGTGCGACCCCAATTGAGGATGACCATATGACTGCTAAAATTACTCCTGATGTATTTAACCGACTGGCTGAACTGGCTTCCCTGGAACTGCCAGCCGAAGAAGCTGATTATCTCTGCAAGGAGTTAAATAACCAGATGGTCTCCATCGAAGTGCTGGAATCGATACCTATTGAGGCGGATGCAGGTACGGCTGCCCACGGATTGCCTTATACAGAAATTAACAGCGCTTCACCGCGGCCTGACGCAGCTTACCCGGATCCCCACCGGCAGGAAATCCTAGATCAGGCACCAGAACTGGAAGATGGTTATATTGTGGTTCCGGATATTTCTCAGGAGGAGTTAGATTGAAGCATGAAGAAAACCTGTGACCTTCCCGCATATGTCATTGCTGATTTAGTTAGAACCAGCCAGGTATCCGCTGTTGAGGTCCTGGAAGATACCTTGGAACGGATCAGGCTGGTTGATGGTCGATCCGGGCAGGTTGATGCTCCCGAAGCTGTTTCTGAACAAGATTTAAACAGTGTTCATGCCTTCACGCTGGTCACCGAGGATTATGCCCGGAATCAGGCCCAACAGGTTGATAAGATGTTAAAAGCGGGAGAAAACCCCGGTCCGCTGGCGGGCGTCCCTTATACTGCAAAAGACATCTTCACTGTAAAAGGCATCCGGGCTACCGCTGGATCAAAAATCCTTTCCAATTATGTTTCTCCATATTCTGCAACTGTTGTCACCAGGATGGCTGATGCTGGTGCAGTTCTGATCGGAAAGGTAAACTTGGATGAATTTACCTATGGTTCTTCCAGCGAATCTTCAGCGTTCAAACCAGTACCCCGGAACCCCTGGGATACCAGCCGGGTGACCGGAGGATCTTCCGGCGGCAGTGCTGCGGCAGTAGCCGCTGGAGAAGGTGCGATTTCTTTGGGTACAGATACTGGTGGATCTATCCGGCATCCAGCCTCGTTTTGCGGAACAGTTGGTTTAAAACCAACTTATGGTCGGGTTTCGCGCTACGGCCTGATAGCCTTTGGTTCCTCGCTGGATTGTCCGGGTCCGCTGACTCGCAATGTGACCGATGCTGCCATGACCCTGCAGGTAATTGCCGGAGAAGACCCCCGGGATAATACAGCTGCGGTTGTCCCGGTTCCGGATTATCTGGCTGAAATTGAGCAGGACGTACGCGGCCTGCGGATTGGTTTATCAGAGGAATTTTTCCGGGTGACTTATTTTGATGCTGAGACCGGTGAACTCAAAGAAAACCCGATTGATAAACAAATTCGGGATGCTATATTAAGTGTAGCGGGTTATCTGGCTCAGCAGGGAGTGGACATTGTGGATAATGTCCCTCTGCCCCATACCAAATATGGAGTTCCTACCTACTTTGTCATTTCCCGTGTGGAAGCTTCTTCCAATTTGCTGCGTTATGACGGAGTGAAATACGGCTATAGAACTAAAGAATCCTTTTCGGATTTAAGAGATCTGTACAGGAAAACACGTGGGGAAGCATTTGGTGTAGAACCAAAATTGCGCATGTTAATGGGCATTTATCTCAGTGCTGCCCAATTCGACAAAGGATATTACCAGCGGGCGTTAAAAGCCCGGGCATTAATCCGGAGGGATTTTGAAACCATATTCGACCCCCAAGGAAAATACCGGCTGGATGTCTTATTAACTCCTACAGCGCCATCCACCGCTTTTCCGATTGGGAGCGTTTATGGTGATTCGGTCTTAATGCAGTATTCTGATCAACTAACCGCCACCACCAATCATGCCGGCATCCCGGGACTATCGATCCCGGTGGGATTTGATAAAGATGGGCTTCCGATTGGCGCTCAATTCCTTGGCCCGGATTATTCTGAAGGTTTGTTGTTGCAGGTAGGGCGAGCTTTTGAAAGGGTGACAGAAAACGAAGAGTGGCGAAAAAAGCGCCCCGCCCTGCTTTCTAGACATGGAAACTAAACATCAGACAATTAATATCTTCGGCAACGTGACTCTTGACGTTGTCTGTAAATCAAGAGATGATGTGCCCCTCTGAGACTTAGTTTCATCCCAGGACGCTGTGGTAATTCCGGGAGGATGAGCTCCAACACAACCTTATATGGTACCCAGCTGGGTGAACCTGTTTGCCTGATAGCTTGTACCGGAAATGTTCTGGCAGCTGACCAGTTAATGATGACCTGGGAGAACCGGGAGAATATGTGGCACTGTCTAAATTAATGTATTGACGGATCAATCATGATTAAGTGGATTGGTTTTGACGCTGATGATACTCTTTGGAAAAACGAAGAAATCTATCTTCGGGGACGGCGGGAGTTTTTTAAGGTCCTGTCCAAATACGGTATCCAACCCCAGGATCTGGACAGTATGGATGATTTTGAGGTGGAAAATATCCAATACTATGGTTATGGGGTAATGAGTTTCGTGCTATCCATGATTGAGATAGCGATTGAAGTAACCGGTGAACAAATTCATCCTGGAGATATCCAACAATTAATAAACCTGGCAAAAGAAATGCTGACCGAGCAAGTTGAGGTTTTTGACGATGTTGTACCGCTGCTGGAGGAATTATCCTCTGAATATCCTCTTCTTTTGATAACTAAAGGGGATCTTTTGCATCAACAGCGAAAAATCAGCATGTCTGGATTGACTCATTTTTTTCGAGCGGTTGAAATTGTAAGTGATAAAACGCCAGAAACTTATCAGCACATCCTGGATCGATATCAAATTTCCCCCGGGAATTTTGTGATGATCGGAAATTCTCTGCGTTCCGATATTCTCCCTGTGCTGCAGTCGGGTGGATGGGCGATTCATCTAACGGATCACCCTACCTGGTCCCATGAAGACGATCCCCTGGCAATTGCTCACCCCGAACGCTACTTGAAAGTCAAGGGAATTTCTCAAATTGCTGATGCGATGGAAATCCTGATGTATCATGCCACATAAACCCCCACCTTGGAAATCCAGGTGGGATGATTCCCGGATTATGGTACAGCTTAGGAGGTTAGATGGTTTATTTCCTGGCGTGGGTATTGTTCAGCCTGGTTCTACTTGGTTTTACCTTATCGAGACCCCATCCTTATCGCTTCTCTCGCTTCCTGGCATTCGATAGCTTGCTGGGCTTAATTTTTTTTAATGCAAAAGTTTGGTTTATTGATCCATTTTCAACCCTCCAGGAGTTATCCTGGCTGTTCCTGGTTGGATCGCTGCTGTTAGCAGTCCATGCGTTTTTCCTGATCAAAACCAGGGGAAATCCTGAAGGAGATCTTGAAGACACAACCAGCTTAATTATGATTGGTGCATACCGGTATATTCAACATCCCTTGTACACCTCTTTATTGTTATTAAGCTTGGGGGCATTCTTGAAGGATCCATCCATCCCGGCAGGGTGTCTCCTAGCAACAACTTTCCTGGGTGTATACCTCACAGCCAGGATTGAAGAAAGGCACAATTTGGCCAGGTTTGGTGAGGAATACAAACAGTACAGCAAAAGAACCAAAAGCTTTATTCCTTATCTCTTCTGATTTTTACGGTAAGCCCCCCCGCCTATTATTCCGGGTTAATTTCCCAGTGGCTGATCTAGTGAAGGTTCTGGAAAAACAAACTTTCTGGCTGCACCCTAAAAGTGTTTTTTAATAACTTACTAGCTGGCTGTTTGTTCTGGATAATCACCAGCGTGACCGGATTTATTATTATTTCTCCGGGGTTCCGTTCAGTGGTTAATATACGGCCCGGATAGTATATTCCCTCGCGGTTTTTATTCCAGGGAAATTGCAGGGAACTTTTATCTGCTGGTTTCCGTCCTAAGATCACCAGGTAAAAATATTCCGAGGAGGAATCCCATGTTTTCCCTGCAAAATCACCCCCAAAAATTGATCCTCAGTTTGGCGCTGGCGCTAGTTATGCTAGGTATTGGCTATCACAACGCATCGGCGGATGGCATTATCATCCCCGACCCTCCTCCGGGTCCAGATCCTGTGTCGCTGGTGGACAGCTGGCTGTCTATCCGTTACCATCGAGTATCAGTCAGGATCGAAGATCAGATTGCTGTTACCAGGGTTGAGCAGGAATTCCTGAATGAGCAAAACTGGGAAGTTGAGGGGACCTACATCTTTCCCATTCCTGAGGGAGCATCCATCTCTGAATTTATTATGTGGGT
>CAZUMG010000046.1:6252-8154 GCA_964621895.1 uncultured Anaerolineales bacterium
AGGATGATATTGGTCTTGACTTATTGACTTTCCCGGACTTATCTGCATCCGGAGTGAATGATCAGGAAGGTTATTTTCTATTAATGGCGGCACCTACCCTGGAAGCTGGTCAGATTGTCCCCCGAGATATTGTTGTGGTGCTGGACTCTTCGGGTTCCATGGAGGGAGATAAGCTGAATCAGGCTCGGGAGGCATCAAAATATGTATTGAGCCACCTCAACCAGGAAGATCGATTTAATGTGATTGCTTTTTCAACCGGGATTAACCACTTTGCTAATGACCTTCAACCGGTTTCAAGGGTATCCGATGCGGCTGCCTGGATTAACCAGGTCCAGGCTTTAGGAGGCACAAATATTAACCTGGCTCTATTAGAAGCGCTGTCCCAGCGCACAGGAGTGATTGATCGGGAGCTTGGAAGACCGTTGGTTATTTTATTTTTAACCGATGGGCTGCCAACCGAAGGCGTGACTGAAATTGATCAAATTATTGCCAATGTCGGGACTTCAGCTACCGATGATATCCGTTTGTTTTCTTTTGGAGTTGGCGATGATGTTAACACAGAACTTCTGGATACCCTCTCGGAGGAAAACCGGGGCTTGGTTAGTTATGTACGACCCGGCGAGCGAATTGACGAAGAGGTCTCTGCGCTTTTTGCCAAAATTAAAACCCCGGTATTAACGAATCTGAGATTAGATTTCGGGGGGATCCTGGTTGAGGAAATCTATCCCCCCGTTTTGCCCGATCTATTTTCTGGAACTCAATTATTGGTAACCGGGAGGTATCGGCTGCCGGCCGCTCATTCCGGGAAGACGGTGATCCAGTTAACAGGTACCGTGAACTCGCTGGAAAAAAACTACCAATACCCGGTGATATTTGGGTCAGAACCCGATCAAATCAGGTCGAATAGTTTTATTCCCCGGTTATGGGCAACCAGAAAAATTGGTTATCTATTGAACCAGATCCGATACCAGGGTGAAAACAAGGAATGGGTTGATGCCATCGTCCAACTTAGTATCCGCTATGGAATCATCACCCCTTATACTTCCTTTTTGATTGAGGAGCATAACGTTTGGATCGGGGAAGGTTTTAATAATGCGGCTGATGAGTTAATCCAGGCGTATTCAGGTCCAGCAGCTGGTGGGGAAGCGGTTGACAAAGCGGACGCCGAATCAAGCTTAAGGTCAGCAGAGTCCATCACTTCGCCGAGGTTATCTGGTGGCGAGGCCTCAGATCAGATCAACCAACCCATTATGAAATATGTAGAAGATAAAACTTTTTTACTCCAGGATGGTATTTGGATTGACAGCGATTTTGACCCCCTGGTTATGGATACCATCACGATTGGGTTCAGATCAACGACGTATTATCAATTGCTTACGGCTCAACCTTCCTGGGGAAAATACTTGGCATTGGGGGAGCAGGTCATTTTTGTCACCGCTGGTCAAGCCTATGAAATTGTGCTTGGCGAGGGAGAATTGAGCAGTTTGCCATCTAACCTTTCTCAACCATCCCCGGAAAGCCGATCAGCTGAGGCCAACGGGCAACCCCCCAGAGCGGGAGATCAAACCTTCTGCAGTGTGCCTTTCCTGATTGGATTGGCTGCTGTGGGATTCGGGAATAGAAACGCCAGGTCCTGTTAGGGGCAGAGGAGGATAAAGCATAGCTGGCAGTTTTAACTCCGGCTATGCTTTTAAACCGAGAGACAGCTAGTTTGGTGAAAGAGGTTTAATCCTTTTTAGTTTGAAGACGTTCCACTATTTGATTGTATATCCAGGCGATCATCAAGCCGATAATAAAACCATCCAGAAATCCCCATAATAATGCGAACAGGCTGCCTGTCGGGCTGAGATTAAATCCCCGGTACATCCGGCCGATCAAAGTTACTTCGTGGGTAATCCCATC
>CAZUMG010000046.1:8254-11443 GCA_964621895.1 uncultured Anaerolineales bacterium
GTGGGTTCTTCTTCAGCCGTTGCTACCAGGTGGTATTTACTGGGACTCTCGTCGCTCCGAAATCCACATAAAATAATCAGAGCATTAGTTACAGTACTGCCCGGATTGTTCCATTTGTGTTCCAGGGCTGCTGAGAACAGTAAAGCATCCCCTGATCCAAGGGAATAGGTAGTTGTGCCTACCTGGTATTCCAGGATTCCCCGGAGACAAAAAACAAATTCGTGTCCAGAGTGGGCCATGGAGAATTTCCCGCTGCTGGTCCCTGCTTCCAGGGTGATCATAAACGGCTCAATTGAACCGTCAAAAAGTTCACCACCCAATCCTTCCCATAAACCCCGGTGAAGGGGGATGCGTTTTCTTTCTGAGGATTTAATAAAAACAACATCCTGTTGGGAGGAAATTTCTTCAAAGAATGCTGTAACGGGTATATCCAGAGCAGTAGATATCTTATAGAGCGTGCTTACAGAAGGTGATGATAGACCTCTCTCAATAACGCTGAGGGCATTAGCTGATAATCCACTCAGGCGGCCAAGGGCCCGAATTGACAAACCTCGCTTTTCCCGTATGGTTTGGAGCCGCTTACTGATATCTACAGAGCTTGCTTCGCGATCATAAATATCCATACCACCTCATTTAGTATGTCCCTGATTATATCAAAAGATTTTAAGGTTTCCCCCTTTAAGCCCAGTATCGCAGGTAAAGCTTGGACTCCCGCTATGGGGGATTTAGAAAAAAGCCCAGCATTCACCCATGCAACTTTAAATTGCAGCCCACGTATATCCTGATAGAAAAAACACTTAACAATTAATCAGGAGAATGTACCATGTCCAAGGAATATAAAAGACTTTACCGATCCGTAGATGATCGGATGATTGCCGGAGTCTGTGCAGGAATTGCCGATTATTTTGATGTTGATCCGACCTTGATCCGGCTTTTATTTGTGCTGGGCTTTTTTGCCACAGGAAGTGGGTTGTTATGGGCTTATGTGATCATGATGATTGTTGTGCCTGAATATGTCCCAGCAGCCCAAGATATGATCAGCGCGGACGCGGAAGAAATCACTTCCAAAAAGAAATGATCCATCTGGCAGGATTAATCAAAAGAGCCCGGATACTATCTTCCGGGCTCTTTTGATTAACCCACCTGAAATCAGGGGTTTTTATTCAATAAAGATTTCTACATGCTCCCGGTCCTCTTCATCAACAATATCCACAATCTTGCCGGTCATATTTTCTGCGAGAGCTTTCTTGACTGCATCCATCATCTGGACATTTTCCATTTCTGGTGTAAATTGGGCTGCGATGTTAAGTCCTGCGTCTACCAACCTCATGGGTACGTTCACGTTGACCTTGGTTTTACCTGTTAATGTGTCTGTAACCCGGACCCGGAGCATTTGGTTGGCCAGTGATCCCTTAGCGGGATTCTTTGATTTTTCACTCCTCTGTGTTAAGGTAGACAAAAGTTGTGAGCCTTCCTCTGCGGTAATTTTGCCATCGCTGATCATTTTTAGGATCTTCATCCGTTCTTCGCTGGTAACCATATTCGTACCTCCTCGTAGAGGGTAATTTTCTACCCGATATATACCTTTACTTTTTGACCATCCTCATTGTCAGCGATGTCGATGCTTAATGGGGGTTCTCCGGGTGAACTGTTTTCCAGTCCCATTAAAACAGCATCTATACCGGCGGCATCCACTCCCTGGATGAATCCACCGAAGGTTCTGATGGTCCAGGCAAAAAATCGAGTGGGGATTGGCAGGCTGATGGCAATTCGCTCTGGTTTTTCGCCAGGTGCCTGCTGGATTCTGATATGGACCCAAGGACCAGTTTTACTGTTCCAGCCCAGCATCATGGTGCCAACACCGACCAGGAAAGGAATCCAGGCCAGGAAGAAACCCAATCCCAGCCCTTTGACCGACCAGGCCCAATACATTAGAGCTCCACCGAGGGTAGTAATTCCAACTCCAATCCAGAAGGGGATGACCCACCAGGCTCTCCATTTATTAAACTCCTCCTCCATAAATACTGGAGTCGGGATCAAGGCTTGGGGTTCAATATCGTCCACTCCGGTGTCAAATTCTCCTGAGGCTTCCTCTTCCCAGAGTTCGCCCAGTGCTTCTATTAGATTTAATCCTTCCTTGGGGCTGATGGTGCCTCTCTGGATCATTTCCAATATTTCAAGGCGTTCTTTATCTGAAGCCATAATTTTATTTACCCTCCAGTGCCTGTAACAAATCGTTTGCTTCCTCTGGAGAAATCTTCTTGTCCTGGAGCATATTCAGTATCAGAATCCTCTCATCTTCAGAAACACTTTTTTTCTTTTCCTGCTTGGCAAAAAAATCAATCAGGTCAAATTCCTTACTTTTTGTTTTGATTTTGACCGCCTTGCGCCGGTTTTTGGCAAATTTCTTCTCAACGTTAGCCTGGGCTTTAATAGCGGCGAGCTCTGCTTTTTGGGCGACCTTGCGGCTGCTCTCTTCAATTTGTGAGGTAAATTTTTTCAGGTTCTCTTCAGAGATACCAATAGAATCGAGGGATTCAGACAGTCCTGAAAAAGATTCTTTCAAATCTTCCTCTAAATGTTCTAAATGACTTCTAATCTGTCCGGCGGTATGAGCAGAAAAATCCCCGGCGATTCCTTCCAGTAAATCCGCGTTAATTTTCAGGTTTTCCAGCCAGGTAAAATCATCGTCTGTCAGGAATACTTTTCCTCCCGCGTTGAGCTGTAAGGAAGGACCGCCGTCCCCTAATTGCTGCTCCAGATCCTTCTGTTCGATTTTCAACTCTGTATCACCTACCATCACGGTGATATCTTCTGCCTCGCTGTGAATGGATAAATCAACAGAACAGTCAACGGGGAAAGAACCGGAGATATCTCCACCGGCCTTTATTTGATAGGCTTGCCAGGGTACAGGATTGAAGTTAAATTGGGAATCACCACCAGCATTGACCTCAATACCCCCGCCTATATTTTCTAAGTTGACATCGCCGCCGATGTTTTGGAGTGAAATCTGCCCCTGGAGGTTCTCTATCAGGGCGTCTCCACCCGTGTTATCGACTCGTAAATCTCCCTGAACCCGGTTGGCGATCAGGTCGCCGCCGATAGTTCCAACTACGGCTGAGCTGACATCAATCAAACTGAGATCTCCTCCGACCGATGATATGTTAAGGTTTGCACTAACACCTTTAA
>CAZUMG010000047.1:0-5280 GCA_964621895.1 uncultured Anaerolineales bacterium
CCTTCCAGGGAGATTTGTCCTCCCTTGATCCGATAGTTTCCAAAATATTGATTGCAGCTGGCGGATCCGGTTACCCCCTTATCCTCAAAAATTGCGGTCATATCTTTACCCGGAAGGGGACTTTTGCCCCCGTAACTGACTAAACGCCATTTCGTCCCGGACAGGGAAAGCGCCTCGGGCTTTCCGAGTAATCCGCAGCTAGCCAGGAGTATTGCTAACATGATGGTAAGAAGCAAGATTTTTTTCATAAATGATTTTCCTAATTTCTATAAAGTATAAACGAAACAGATTGGTGAATTGTTCCCCAGGTTATACTCTCAGCTGCTCCTCATAAATAATCTGAACTATAAATTTAAGCCAAATTTAATTACGGGCTTTAAAAAAAGAGTATATTTAAAGATTATATATAAAAGCTCGAGATGGAGAAAATCATGGGTAAAGAGCAGCGACTCGCTAAAAGGTTAGGGCTGATCACCCTCGGATTGATCCTGGTACTGGGTGGTTTATTCCTGGTTTTACGGGTTGAGGACCGAGATCTGGATGTGGATGCCAGGAAAGAAGCTGATGGGGAATTTGTTTCGCTGACGGATGGTCTGACCCACTACCACCTGGCCGGATCCGGGGACGCTCCCCTGGTAGTACTGATTCACGGCTTTTCGGTCCCCGACTATGTCTGGGAGCCAACTTATACAGCCCTGGATGAAGCCGGGTTCCGGGTTTTAAGTTATGATCTGTACGGCCGGGGATATTCGGATCGGCCGGATCTGGTTTACGACATCGATTTATTTCAAAACCAGTTGGAAGATCTGCTGACTGCCCTGGATGTGAACTCCCCGGTTAATCTGGTCGGACTCTCCATGGGTGCTCCAATTGCCGCCCGCTTCGCCCACCAGCACCCCGATCGGGTGAAAAGTTTGATATTGATTGCCCCGGAGGTCACCCAGACTACCAGCAGGGACATTTTCCCGATGAACCTGCCAGGCCTGGGCGAATACCTGATGGCTGCAGTGATGGAGCCGATCGTGCTGCCCAAGCTCCAACCCGGAGATTTTTATCAGCCGGATAATTTCCCGGGGTGGGAAAACCGCTACCGGGACCAGCTGCATTTTCGGGGAACGAGCCGGGCGCTTTTATCCACTATCCGCAGCCTGATTGATCTGGATCCAGAACTGGATTATCAATATATTGAGAAAACAAACCTGCCGGTCTTGCTGGTCTGGGGGGATCAGGATCAAACCATTTCCCGGGATCAAATCGAGGTTCTCAGGGCTATTTTGCCGGATATGGATCTGTTGATCGTGGAGAATGCCGGCCATCTGCCCCATTATGAACAGCCGGAAGTGGTAAATCCTGCCCTGATAGACTTTCTGGAATCAATTCCACAATGACCAGCTCTTGATAATTCCTTAATCATTAATTCATAATTCCCTAATCTTCCCCGGGTATCCTTGGATCATTATTGATTTAAGGAGAAGAATTCGATGAAAAAAATGTTAATTTTATTGGTGATAGTCGGTATCCTGATTTCCGCCTGCGCAGCAGCTGATTTTCCTGAGAGCTCGGAAATCCAAGGCGAATCGTTAGGTACTTATGGATCTGGCTCTAATGATTCCAACCGGGAAGTTTATAAGTCTGCCGGCCCGAACGAAGATGCCCCTGTGGATGCTGTCTCAGCGTTGTCAGATACAGAAATTACCCCGGCTGAGCTGGAAGGGGTGTTATTCATGCGGGAAGAGGAAAAACTGGCCCGGGATGTTTACCTTCAGCTGGCTGAGCAATGGGGCATGAATATTTTTAGCAACATCGCCTCAAGTGAAGCTACCCATATGGATGCGGTCTTGTCCCTGATTGATCTCTTCGGTGCTGAGGACCCGGTCCAAAATAACAGTCTGGGGGCCTTTGCAAACCAGGATCTGCAGTCTTTGTATGACGGACTGCTGACAACTGGGAATGCCTCCCTGGCAGACGCCCTCATAGTGGGTGGGGCAGTTGAGGAGAGTGATATCCTTGATTTGCAAAAGTACCTGGAAGGGACAGCCAACAGTGCGGTCATTATGGTATACCAGAACCTCTTAATGGGATCTATCAATCATCTAGCTTCTTTTGCCAGGACCTACGAACGGCAAACCGGGCAGGCTTACCAGCCCCAGTATCTCAGCCAGGATGCTTTTACTGAGCTGATTTCCCAGAGCGGGTCCGCCGGCCGCGGAGGTGGTCAAGGCTATGGTATGAATGACGCTTCTCAAGGTCGTGGTCAGAACCATTAGCGAGCAGCTTTACTCAAGATCACAGGAAAGGGCAGCTGCTGGATCAGGGCTGTCCTTTTGCTTTGCTTGACTTCTTCCATCCGCTCAACTACAATATTGGGGCAAAAAAAACAGGGCCTGTAGCGCAGTTGGGAGCGCGCATCAATCGCACTGATGAGGTCGCGGGTTCGAATCCCGCCAGGTCCACTCAGGTTGACGGGGGGCACAATAACGAGTAAAATAATCCCCTATAACCTGGGCCCATAGCGCAGTTGGGAGCGCGCCTCAATGGCATTGAGGAGGTCGTGGGTTCGAACCCCACTGGGTCCACAAACAACGGCTCTTCCGCCCAGGGAGAGCCTACATATCATCAAGAACCGGGAGTAGTAAATTATCTGCCAGAGAGGTGAAATCACCGGCTGAAAGTTACACCAGATGTGCCCGCAGAGCACTCAAAATAGTTGAACTCGCCCGGCACGAGAACCTCGTGATTCTATCCCTGAAAACCAGTAAGGGACAGCGGGCCTGCCCGTTACAGCAGCCCCAAGAGGTGGCGCCTGGCGCCACAATCAGGGTGGTACCGCGGAGCTGATCCTTCGTCCCTGACAGGCGGAGGATTTTTATTTTAATCAAGGCATAAACAAGATTTTATTGCTCCAAGCGATCAGGGAGAGAACATCATGGCACGAGAATACGACCCGAAGAAAATAGAACCCAAATGGCAGCAGCGCTGGGAGGCAGACGGCCTCTACCAGGCGGATGTGGATGAAAGTAAAAAGAAGTTTTATGCCCTGACCATGCTCCCATATCCATCTGGGGATCTGCATATCGGCCACTGGTATGCCATGGCGCCCTCGGATGCCCGGGCCCGCTTTAAGCGCATGCAGGGCTATAATGTCATGTTCCCGATGGGCTTTGATGCCTTTGGCCTGCCAGCAGAAAATGCTGCTATCTCCCGGAAAATTCATCCCATGACCTGGACGTACCAGAATATTGAACACATGCGTTCCCAGCTGAAAAGCATGGGTGCCATGATCGACTGGCGCCGGGAAATGATCTCGGCAGACCCGGAATATTACCGCTGGACCCAGTGGTTTTTTATCCAGCTGTACAACCATGATCTGGCTTACCGAAAATACAGCCCGGTTGATTGGTGCCCCCAATGCAATACCACCCTGGCCCGCGAGCAGGTCCACGGTGATGACCGCCATTGCGAGCGCTGCGGCACCCAGGTAATTAAAAAGGACCTGGAGCAGTGGTTCTTCAAAACTACCAGCTATGCTGATGAGTTGATTGACTTCTCACAAATAGATTGGCCAGACCGGGTAAAGACCCTACAGACCAACTGGGTAGGCCGTTCAGAAGGCGCTGACGTTACCTTTAAGACAGAAGCCGGGGATAACCTGACTGTGTTCACCACCCGGCCGGATACGCTCTGGGGTGCCACCTTTATGGTCCTGGCGCCGGAACACCCTTTGGTAAAAAAAGTCACCAGCCCTGATCAGAAAAAAGCGGTGGAATCCTACCAGCTTGAAGCAGATCAGAAGACCGAAATTCAGCGAGCAGCGGTAGACAAAGAAAAGACCGGCGTGTTCACCGGGGGGTTTGCGATCAATCCGGTTAATGGCGCCAGGATACCGATCTGGATTGCCGACTACGTAATGATGGGCTACGGGTTTGGGGCCATCATGGCCGTGCCCGCTCATGATGAACGGGATTTTGCTTTCGCGCGACAGTTTGGCCTGGAGATTATCCCTGTGATCCAGCCGGAAGGGGAGAATTTTGAGGGAGCTAATATGCCGGAAGCCTACATTGGACCCGGGCTGATGATTAACAGCGCCCAATTTAACGGCACCTTGGTCACAGATGCTAAGGGCCGCAAGAACCCCGGCATTAGCCAGGTGATCACCTGGCTGGAAAAAGAAAAGCTGGGAAAAGAAGCGGTCAGCTACAAACTGCGCGACTGGCTGATTTCCCGCCAGCGCTACTGGGGCGCCCCGATACCCATGGTGTACTGCGAAACCTGCGGCTGGAACCCGGTCCCGGAGAGTGAGCTGCCGGTTTTATTGCCTGATGAGGTTGAATGGCTGCCTACCGGAGAAAGCCCACTTAAGCTGCATCCCACCTGGAAGGACACCATCTGTCCCAACTGCGGGGAAAAAGCCACCCGGGAAACCGACACTATGGATACTTTCATGTGCTCCTCCTGGTACCACCTGCGCTATCTCAGCCCGGCCTATACCGAAGGGCCTTTTGACCAGAAGGAATACGATTACTGGATGCCGGTGGACATTTACACCGGAGGTATTGAGCACGCCAACATGCATTTGATTTACACTAGGTTTTTCCATAAAGCCCTGCGGGATATGGGCATTACCGAAGGGCACGAGCCCATGGCTCAGCTGCGCAACCAGGGTATGGTTCTGGGTGAGGACGGAGAAAAAATGTCCAAATCCAGGGGAAACGTGGTTTCCCCGGATGAGCTGGTCAGGAAATACGGCGCTGATACCGTGCGGGGCTACCTGATGTTTTTTGCCCGCTGGGACCTGGGGGGACCCTGGAACAGCCAGGGTATCTCCGGAACCGAGCGCTGGCTCAACCGCACTTGGGCCTTGTTCACCGAACCGGTTGAGGGCGGTAAACCAGCAGAAGGACTGATCCGCCAGGTAAGACGTGAGCTGCATACCGGTTTGGACCGGATTACCCGGGATTATGAAAATTTCGAGTTTAACACCATCATTTCCACTTTGATGGAGCTGATGAACGTGTTAACCGAAGCCAAGCGAGAGGGAGCTGCCCATACCCGGGAGTGGCCCAAGATCCTGGAAACCTACCTGCTGATGATGGCACCAGCGGTGCCCTTCATCGCTGAAGAACTCTGGAGTGAGGTTTTGGGAAAACCTTACTCGGTCCACAATCAAGCCTGGCCACAGGTTGACCGGGAGATGATGAAAAAAGACGAAATTACCCTGATTGTCCAGGTGAATGGCAAACTGAGGGACAGGATTGTGGTTCCGGTGGATATCAGTACAGA
>CAZUMG010000047.1:5380-7552 GCA_964621895.1 uncultured Anaerolineales bacterium
AGGTGAATGGCAAACTGAGGGACAGGATTGTGGTTCCGGTGGATATCAGTACAGACGAGGCAGAGAAGATAGCCCTGGCCAGCCCGGGCGCCGCGCCTTTCCTGGAAGGTAAAACTGTCCGGAAAGTGATTGTGGTGCCGGGTGAATTGGTCAATATCGTAATATAATCAAGAGGAGGGTTGCTGAACCTTAACATAGATTTGAACGATGTACTTACGCTTATAATAATCTGACCAAAACAGGAAGGCTGTGAAGACTCATCACAGCCTTCCTTTGCGCATAGGCAATATGATCTTTTAGGTTTGTGATGGGCCTTGAAATCGGACCACTGGCAGAATGAGGTATACTTAGGGTGAAATAAGCAGAGAAAAGAGCATTCACCTGATGTTAATAAGGAGTGGTGTAAGACCATGAAAAAAGAAATCGTTGTGGCTGCAAAAGCTCCTAAAGCGATCGGACCATACTCTGCCGCGGTTAAAGCTGGTCAGTTTGTATTTACGGCAGGGCAGCTGGGAATCGATCCTGAAAGCGGGGAATTTGTCCCCGGGGGGGTGGAAGCCCAGACACGCCAGGCTCTGCAAAATCTTCAGGCCGTCCTGGAAGGTGCTGGATCAACTCTTGACCAGGTAGTAAAAACTACCGTATTCCTGCGGGATATGAATGACTTTGGAACCATGAACGGGATTTATGGGGAGTTCTTTACTAAAAATTTCCCGGCTCGCTCTGCGGTCCAGGCAGCCAGGCTTCCAAAAGATGGAGCTGTTGAAATAGAAGCAGTAGCTTTATTGGATTAGCAAACCATCGAGACGATTTATAGCCACAACTTTATGATTGGTGAACTGCTGTTTCAAATAGATGGTGAATCCAATATCATGGAACTGGCGCAGGTCTTTGCCAACCGGGTTGATAATGCTATCAAATATATCCTGAAAGATGATTATATACAGTGTGCTGCCTATAGTGAAGCTGGTTTTACCAGGACACAAATCCATGACAGCCAAGCGAAAATTCCTACGGAACTACTTTCCCGAATCATAAAGCGCTTTAATAAAATTGAGGTTTCCCGGAAGATTTCCCCTAAGACGCAAACAGGTTTAAACCCGGTGATTGCCCGTCAGATTGATCTGACCCAAGCGAGATCAATATATCACTCCAGCCCTGCGGGAGAAGGGTTCCTATTTGAAGGGCTGATTCCTGGGATGAATCCCGACAGTCGAGCAGTAATAAGGGTTAAAAAGGAACAGCTCTAACATGAGAGTTTCTGTGATTATTCCCTGTTACAACGAAGAAGAATTTATCCAGGATACCCTGGCTGCGATTTGTGAGCAGAATTTTCCCCTTGCTGACTTGGAAGTGATCATCGCGGACGGCCTGTCTACGGATTCCACCCGGGAAAAAATCAGTCAGTTTTCCAGGAATGTACTGGATCTTAAAATTTCAGTGGTGGATAATCCGGATCGGACCATCCCGGCCGGACTGAACCGGGCTCTGCAATCCGCCCAGGGAGAGGTGATCCTCCGCATGGACGCCCATGCCCATCCCCAACCGGATTATATTAAAAACAGTCTGCGGGATCTGGAGGCTGGCCTGGGTGATAATATTGGTGGAGTAATTCAGATCAAGCCTGCCAGCCAGACCTGGATAGCCCAATCGATTGCCCTGGCTGCCGGGCATCCCCTGGGAGTAGGCGATGCCCGCTACCGCACCGGCTCTGCTGCCCGGGAAGTGGATACTGTCGCCTTTGGTGCCTACCGGTCATCCCTGGTTAAGCAGATCGGGGGTTACGACGAAAGCTTGCTGGCCAATGAAGATTACGAATTTAACGTCCGGATCCGTAAATCCGGAGGTAAAATCTGGCTTGATCCGGAGATTCGGGTTAGCTATATTGCCCGCTCCACCCTGAGATCCCTGGCAGCCCAGTATTGGCGCTACGGTTATTGGAAACTGCGCATGCTGGTTCGCTACCCGGAAACCTTTCGCTGGCGTCAGATCTCTGGTTTTTTTGTGCTCAGCTGGCTTGGTTTAGGTATTCTGAGTCTCTGGTTTGTTTTGGCTCGCTGGCTTTTACTCGTGGAAGCATTAATCTACGGATCTGTTTTACTCATAGCGGGAATTAAGGCTGCCGTGGAAAAAAGAAAACCAATCCTGGCCCTGGGTTTGCCTCTGGCAATC
>CAZUMG010000047.1:7652-10944 GCA_964621895.1 uncultured Anaerolineales bacterium
GGCTGCCGTGGAAAAAAGAAAACCAATCCTGGCCCTGGGTTTGCCTCTGGCAATCAGCACGATGCATTTTTCGTGGGGATGTGGGTTTTTAGGGAGTCTGATTTCACTTTCTTTTGATAAAATAGTCAAGAAGTCAATGCATTAAGGTACTGGGTGCCTGTTTATGGATCATTCTTATGATGCCCAAAAAGAAGGACGCTGGCGATTCCGCTTTGTAGAGAGGCGGGTGATGCTCTTTAATGGCGACTTGGTGGCAACCGTTTTGGCCCTGATCGTGGCCTTAGTGGTCTGGGGAAACCAGGCCGGTTTCCTGAGCTTTTCAATCCAATTTATTATAAAAAGGGTGCCTACCTGGTTCTTTTTCCTGCCGCTTCCCTGGCTGTTTTTAATGATTGAGCTTTATGATATACGAAAAGCCAGCAGCTGGAACCGCACCTTGCAAAGTGTTTCCACTGCGGCGCTGATCGGTTCTGTTTTCTATTTGGTAGTGTATTTCACTTCACCTCCCCAATCCTTGCCGAGAACTGGGGTAGCAATCTTTATCCTGGCATCCTTTGTGTTCACCCTGGTCTGGCGTTTCTTTTATATCCGGGTGCTTACCTCTGAATTGTTCTTACCGCGGGTTCTGCTGGTTGGGGGAGGGGTGTCCGGGAGAATTTTATTAAAAGCCTTTAATGCCATTCAACCTAAACCATATTATATAATCGGGATCATCGATGATGATCCTTCCAAAATAAACCAGGATATTGAGGGCTACGAAGTTCTGGGATCAGGACCAGACTTACTGGATATTATCCGCAAAGAAAAAATTTCAGATATTATTGTGGCGATCACCGGGGTGATCAAAGGCGCCACTTTTCAATCCCTGCTGGATGCCCAGGAACTCGGGGTTGAAATCACCCGCATGCCGGTAGCTTACGAGAATTTGAACCAGCAGGTGCCCATCCGCATTCTGGAAACAGACTGGATATTGCGATCTTTTGTTGATGATACCGGGGTAAGCGGAACCTACCATGTCGCCAAGCGCATTATGGATTTATTGGGCGGATTAATCGGAGTGGCTATTTTCCTGATACTGTTAATCCCGGTATCCCTGCTAATATTCCTGGATGACGGGCTGCCTATTTTTTACCGGCAGGAGAGGCTGGGCCAGAGCGCGAGACCCTATAGGATCATTAAATTCCGCACCATGGTAAAAGAAGCCGAGGCTGAGGGAGAGGCTAAGTGGGCCAGTGAAGGAGACCAGCGGGTTACTAATGTTGGACGCTTTTTACGAAAAACCCACCTGGACGAATTCCCGCAATTTATCAACGTGCTTAAGGGGGAGATGAGCCTGGTGGGTCCCCGTTCAGAGCGCCCCAGCCTGGTCAACAAGCTGCAGAAGGATGTGCCCTTTTACCGGGCCAGGCTTTTAGTCAAACCAGGCGTGACCGGATGGGCTCAAATCAATTATGGGTACCCGGAAACGGTCGAAGAAACCATCGATAAATTGGAGTACGATCTGTACTACATTAAAAACCGCACCATCTTGCTGGACCTGAGAATCATCCTGGGAACCCCCGCCACCATCTTTGGATTAAAAGGAAAATAAAAGAATGTCCAAGTTCCTGGTTACCGGGGGAGCCGGTTTCATCGGATCCCATCTGGTTGAAGCCCTGCTTGCCCGTGGTGATGATGTTTGTGTATTGGATAACTTCTCCAGTGGCAAAATGGAAAACCTCGCTGGAATCCAGGAGAAAATCCACGTGATCCACGGTGATCTCAGGGATCAAAATGACCTGGAACGAGCCGTTGCCGGGGTTGATTTCATCTTTCATCAGGCAGCTTTTGTCTCGGTACCCCTCTCCCTGGAAAAGCCTGATACCTGTTTTGAGGTAAATGTAACCGGCACCCATCAACTGCTGTTGGCTGCCCGCGCGGCCGGCGTTAAACGGGTGGTCATGGCATCCAGTGCAGCTGTTTATGGTGAAAATCCTGCCGTGCCCTTATCAGAAAAGGAACTGGCAGATCCCCGCTCTCCCTACGCTGCCTCCAAAAGAATTGGGGAGATCTATTCAGAGATCTTTACCCGCCAGCTGGGGTTGGATGTGGTGGCTTTGCGCTATTTTAATGTCTTTGGACCCCGTCAGAACCCGCTTTCCGATTACGCTGCAGTGATCCCGATTTTTATTAGAACGCTGCTGGAGGAAGGACAGCCGGTGGTTTTTGGAGATGGCTTTCAGAGCCGGGATTTTATCTATATCGCTGATGTGGTCAGAGCCAACCTGCTCGCAGCAGAATCGAGTCTTTCTCCGGGGCACATCATTAATGTCTGTGCTGGACAGGAAACCGATCTGCTTACCTTGATTGACCTGCTTTCCGATATTTTTTCCCGGGAGATCAGACCGGAATTTCAACATGCCAGACCGGGAGACCTTTATCGGTCTTTAGGTAATCCTTCCCTTGCCCGCGAGCTGATTAATTTCAAGCCCAAGGTTAATCTGGAAGATGGTTTAAGAAAGACGGTGGATTGGATGCGGAAATCCTGATTTATTCAGACCAGAAATATCAAACGTTTTACTACCAGGACTTTTATGCCCAGCTGCTCCCCACAGGAATGGATTGAATTTTATGCCCAAAATCCCCAGGCCCATGTGCTGCAGAGCCCAGCCTGGGGTGAGCTTAAATCCAGGCATGGCTGGGAAGCCTGCCGGGTAATCTCGGGAGATATCGGGGCTCAGATTTTATTTCAAAGCCTACCTCTTGGGTATACAATCGGCTATATCCCCCGGGGACCGGTGATTCCTGACAGGGCAGCTCTGAATAGCCCTGACCGGGAAAAATATATGAAAGAGCTGGATGCGCTCTGCCAGGAGAAAAAAGCTGTATTCCTTAAAATTGAACCAGACCTCTGGCAGGAGGATCATCTCAAGGGCTGTCCCCCTATGCCAGGCTGCCGGAATAGCAAACACAGCATTCAACCTCCGAGGACCATCCTGGTCAGCCTGGAAGGCACTGAAGATCTGCTTCTTGCCAGAATGAAATCCAAAACCCGCTACAATATTCACCTGGCAGAAAAAAAAGGGGTCATAGTTAAACAGCTGGATGATGTTGGGATTTTTTACAGTTTATTGGAAAATACATCGGATCGGGCTGACTTTGGCATCCATACCTTGGCTTATTACCGGGACGCTTTTGAATTCTTTTACCCTGCCGGCGCTTGTTCCTTATTCCTGGCAGAGTTTCAGGGCGTGCCCCTGGCCAGCATCATGGTTTTTGTCCACGGCAGGCGCAGCTGGTACTTTTACGGGGC
>CAZUMG010000048.1:0-10648 GCA_964621895.1 uncultured Anaerolineales bacterium
TTGACAATGAATAAAACACCTCTGATCAGGATAACTGACCTTACTAAAAAATTTAAAGAAACCATTGCGTTGGATCATATTAATCTATCCATATTCAATGGCGAGCTGTTTGGTTTGGTAGGACCTGATGGGGCAGGAAAAACCACCCTGCTCCGCATCCTGGCAGGATTATTAACCATCACAGAGGGAGAAGTTACCGTTAACGACGTTGATTTAGTCAAAGAAGCCGAAACCTTAAAATCAAAGATCGGCTATATGGCCCAGGAATTCAGTCTATATGAAAAATTATCCGTCCTGGAAAATCTGAAGTTTTTTGGCGAAATGTATGATGTCACCCCATCGGAACAAGCTGAACGCATCCCTGGATTACTGGATTTTGCCAAGTTAACTGAATTTAAAAATCGGCGAGCAGCTCATCTTTCTGGAGGGATGAAGAAGAAGTTAGCCCTGGCTTGTACATTGCTTCACCGTCCACCCTTGCTTCTCCTGGATGAACCGACAACGGGAGTAGATCCCATTTCCCGGCGAGAATTTTGGAAGATATTAACAGATCTTCACCTTCAGGGAACTACGATCCTGGTTAGCACGCCTTATATGGACGAAGCGGATCGCTGCTCACGGGTTGGCTTGATCTACGAGGGAAATCTCGTGGTTTGTGATTCCCCGGAAGCAATCAGAGCTCAGCTTGGCGAGGAAGTAATCAAGGTAATCACCAAGGATTGGCAGAAATCCCGCAGCATTCTTCAATCCCTTCCGGGGGTCTCTGAAGTACAGACATATGGAGAAGCAATCCACGTATTGGTTGATTCTGCATCCAAACGAACACCGAATATTAAAAAGGCTCTGCAAAAGAACCACCAAGAGATCATTGAGATTCGTCCAATTTCTCCCCGGATGGAAGAAGCTTTTATCTCTTTAATAAGAAAAAAGGATCAGGAAAAATAAGCATGTCGCTCCGTCATCTCTGGGCAGTCAGCCGGAAAGAAATTCAGCATATTTTTCGAGACCGAGGAACCTTTATCCTTGTGCTTGTCACTCCCACTCTGGTTTTATTACTAATGACTTATGCCCTGGCAGTTGATATTCAGCATGTCCCGATTGCTCTGCTTGATTTTGACCAGAGCTCGCTCTCCAGGGAATTTATCCAGCAAATCACCGCAGGAGAGGATCTCGATTTATACACAACAGTGTCATCCATCCCCGAGATTGAAAATCTGCTTATCCGGGGAAAGATTAAAGCCGCTATCATCATTGACCCGGAATTCAGCAAGAATTTACTCTCCCTGGAGGGTATACCCCTGCAAATTATCATTGATGGCACCGAACCTGAAACGGGAGGCTTTGCGGTAGATCACATAGGTTGGCGAGCGGAAGCTTTTGCCAACCAGCTACTCGCCGAGCAGTTCCAGGTCAGAGGCATCTCCCTGGATCGGCTGCAACCCATCGATTTGCGCATCAGGGCCTGGTACAACCCCAGCCTGATTCCCCGGGTAGATATCGTGCCCGGATTGCTTTCCATTGTGCTCGGATTCCCGGCATTTTCAGTTGCGCTCACCCTGGCCAGAGAGCACGAGCACAGGACAATGGAACAATTACTGGCCACACCGATAAAACGGATCGAACTGCTTTTGGGGAAAATGATTCCCTACATATTAACCGGGCTTATCAACGTAATCGTAATTCCCCTGATTGCCATGGTCTGGTTCAAAGTTCCTTTTCACGGAAATTTCCTGGTATTCATTGGACTTTCAATTATCTTTCTATTTGCTGAGCTAAGCATGGGGATGATCATTGGGGTATTCATGAAATCACAGTCGGCTGCCCTGGCGCTGTCTTTCCTGGTGGTTTTATTTCCTGGATTTTTCCTGACCGGAATCTTCTTTCCAATTGCCTCTCTGCCAGAAATGGCCCGATTGGAATCTTTATTTCTTCCCGGAACCCATTACGCAATTATCACCAGGGGGGTTTTTCTAACTGGAATTGGAATGGATATATTATGGCCTTATGCCGTTATGCTGCTATTCATTGGCGTGACCTTTACTGGAATAGCTGCCTTGTTTTTCAAAAAGAAGCTGGACTAACATAAAAAATTATGATCAGACGAATACTTGCCCTGGTAAAAAAAGAGTTCCTGCACCTGAAAAATGACTGGTGGCTGCCAGCATTTATGTTGATTGGGGGAGCGATGGAACTGCTGATGATCGGCTGGGCAACCTCCCGGCCGATCTCCAACCTTCCCTTGATGATCTGGGATCTGGATAAAACAGCTGCCAGTAGAAATCTGGTTATTTCCCTGGAAAATACCGGTGTATTCACATTAACCGACCCGGCAGAAAACTTTTCCATGATTGAAGATCAGCTGGACCGGGGAAAAATTAACGCCGCGGTAATCATCCCCCCTCACTTTTCTGAGCAGCTCAATTCTCCATACGGCCAGCCGGTCTTGCAGGGAATTCTCAACGGGGCAGAAAGCTTAACAGCCAGAGAAGCGCTTCGGGCCATCGAGGGAGTTGTCCGTTCCCTGGGGGAAAAAATTACCTTCCAGCAGCTGGGAATCAGTCCAGAAGATTTCAGCGGATTCGATTTCAGCCTGCGAGTTTGGTTTAATGAAGGCCTCAATGAGGCCTTTTACACCACTCCTGCAGAACTTGCCTTGATGCTTGAATTCACTATCCTGCTTTTTTCCGCTTTAACATTTTCACGGGAGCGGGAATTCGGCACCCTGGAACAACTGCTTGTGATGCCATTTTCATCCTTCGAAATTATTCTTGGTAAAGCTATCCCGGTCATCCTGGTTGGTTTGGCTGATTTTACCCTTATGCTTGGTGTAGTCCATTATGCATTCCACGTGCCTGTGCGGGGATCTATAGTTCTTCTTTTTGTTCTCGCGTTTATCTACACTATAGTTGAACTTGGAAAGGGTATGGCCATCTCGGTATTTTCCAAGAGTCAACACCAGGCATTCCTGTTGGTATTCATGATTGGTATGATCGATTTTTTATTCACCGGTTATGCTGCTCCGGTAGAGTCAATGCCGCAGATTATTCAGTATGTGGCAAATCTGATCCCAGCGCATCATTGGCTCAATATTCTGAGAGGAATACTATTAAAGGGTTCAAATCTTTTTGATATTTTACCCAGCGTTCTTGCCCTCCTGCTTCTGGGGGGTATTATTGGCTTTTTCTCATTGCGGTACATCAGAAAAGCCTTGGATTGATGCATGGAAAAAATCTCTAGCACCATCATGGTACGTGATTTGGTAAAAAACTTTGGTGACTTTACTGCCGTTAACCGGATTTCTTTTGATGTTCACCGGGGGGAAATCTTTGGATTTCTGGGTCCAAATGGCTCTGGAAAAACTACCACCATTCGAATGATGTTGGGATTGCTGCCGCCTACAGAAGGAAGCATCGAGGTTCTGGGCATCCGTGTTCCAGAACATGTTCAGCAGATCCTCCCCCGGATAGGGTATATGTCTCAGCAATTTTCCCTTTACAATGATTTAACCGTCCAACAAAACCTGGTTTTTTATGGTCAGGCGTATGGACTCCAACCCGACAGTATGGCAGATCTGATTCACAAAGCGGTCAGTATATCCGGGTTGGAAGGTTATGAGAATAAACCAACCAAGGATTTATCAGGTGGATGGCGTCAACGTCTAGCTTTAAGCGCAGCCATTATTCACCGACCGGAAGTGGTATTTCTTGATGAGCCTACTGCGGGAGTAGATCCTGTTTCCAGAAGGGCTTTCTGGGATTTACTATATATCCTTATTTCAGAAGGAATCACAGTATTCATTACCACCCATTATATGGATGAAGCAGAACATTGCCATCGCCTGGCATTCATTCAGCATGGAAATATCATCGCCCAGGGCACTCCAACAGAAATAAAAAAAACCTCTTTATCCGGAGAAGTATTAGAGATTACAACCTCCCAGCCGGAACAATTGATTACTTTGCTTTCTGATATCAGACAAAAAGGTGGTCTTCCTGGTTTGGATGTGGAACTCTTCGGATCCACGCTGCATGTTTTATCACAACAACCAAAAAACCACCTGCGGGAAATCAAATCAATTGCCCGGGCTGCCGGTCTAAAAATTATCAACTGTACCCAAGTCGAACCTACCCTTGAAGATGTATTTATCGCTTGTATGCAAGATCAGAAACCGGGAGGAATCCATGAAAAATAAAATCTTCGCAACAATCTTGATTGTATCCTTGCTGGCAACTATACTGGCCGGTTGTGATTCCCTAACTTCTAATAATTCAGGTAAGAGCCCAACAGGGCCCATACTGGCGTCTGGTGTCATTGAAGCTGATCGAGTCGCTGTATCACCAGAGATGGGAGGAAAAATAGCCATAGTACATGTGGTAGAAGGTGACCAGGTCAGCGCCGGTGATTTGGTTTTATCCCTGGAAGATGATATCCTGCTGACCCAAAAAAAACAGATCCAGGCACAGTTTGAGTTTGCTGTTGCTCAGCTTGGTGGAGCAGATGCGGCAGTTGATGCTGCCCAGGCTGGACTCACCTCAGCCGAAATTAATTTGCAGGCAGCTAAAATCCAATACCAGCAAATTCTTGCTCAAGCCCGAAGCCTGGAAGAACCAATCCGGGTAGATAAGTGGAATGAAAGTGGACCCACCCAAATCGAGATCCCCGCCTGGTATTTCCAGCAGGAAGAGCAAATTTCGGCGGCTGAAGAAGAAGTCTCAAACGCCAGTGATTTGTATCAAACTGAGCTTAAGAATTATCAAGACATGGCTGCTGAAATGGGAAATGGTGATTTCAGCAAGGCAGAGACCCGCTTAGCCGAAGCCCAGGCAGCTTTTGATGTTGCTAAGATCCTTGATGATCGCCAGGTCGGTTACGAGGGCAGAGAGTATCTTCAAGATTTTATTAAGACGATTTATGACCAGGCTGAGATAGAATTAAAAGCGGCCCAAAAAGCCTATGATCAAATATTGACTGATCCAGATTACAAGGAGATACTCGAAGCACGCGCCCGGGTCTCAGTTGCTGAGGAAAGATATCAGATAGCGCAGGATCATCTCGATGGACTTCATCGGGGAGAAGATTCCCTCGAAGTTATGGCAGCAGAAACCCTGGTAAAGCAGGCGGAAGCAGGTGTTCAGCAAGCAGAATCTCAAATTACACTGGCAGAAACCCAACACCAAAGCGCTGCAACTGCAGTTCAACAAGCCCAAGCATCCCTTGATTTGATTAACTTGCAAATAGGAAAACTTCAAATATATTCCCCTATTACTGGCATCATTCTCACCAGGACTGTTGAACCAGGGGAAGTCATTGCAGCCGGGTATACCGCTTTATCAGTAGGTAATTTAGACCAATTAACTGTAACAGTATATCTTCCTGAAGATAGATACGGGCAGGTAAAACTTGGCGATAAAGCTGATTTATCAGTAGATTCCTTCCCTGATGATGTTTTCGAAGCTGTTGTTGTCAGAATTTCTGACCAAGCAGAATATACTCCCCGGAATGTTCAAACTCAGGAAGAACGGCAAACCACCGTTTATGCAATAAAACTTTCAGTTAATAATTCCGGGGGAAAATTAAAACCGGGAATGCCTGCTGATGTAGTTTTCAATCCTGCACATTAAAAAAGAGCCTGGCTTCCAAAGTGGGAGCCAGGCTCTTAGATTTCTTTAGGACACGAATCAGTCTTCCAGAGCTTTATCCAAACGCTTCAGGTCAAGATTGGCTTTTACATAACCAAGGAACTTATCCAATTTTTCCTTTTGCTTCAGGCGAGTTTTTCCAAAAATCCGGTCAAGGGCTTCCACCGTTTCCATGGTATTCCCCGGCACAAGCAGGATTGGCACGCACATATTCTCTGCTTGCTTAATGATCAGGTTATTAGGATGCAAGTTCCCGGTTAAGATCAAGCAGGTTGTGGATGTTTCCATGGCAGCGAGTTGAATATCGGTCCTATCGCCTCCCGTAATCACCGCCTTATTGGGCTGTTTTCTGAATCTCCGCAAGGCTGAATCCTCTGTCATCGCGCCTACCATCAAGGCTTCAACCAACGCCTCTTCGTCATAGCAGGATGTCAGTACTTCTGCATTGGTGACTTCTACGATCTCGCCTACCGAAAGAGCCGCCAGGGAGCGGTCTTCAGGCAGAACCCCGAGAATAGGCACATCCTGTTTCTCAAGAAAGGGAACAACCAGGTTGTTTACAAATCCCAAGGCTTTCTGGGGGACCTGGTTGATAACCACGCCAGACAATGAATCGGGCAGTCTAAATTTTGCTGTCAAGACATCATCAAGGAGACAGGCATTCTCACAATATTTCACCACAACAATAATCGCACTGCCAAGCTGTTTTGCAACCTCGGGGGTGGCCAGATTCATTACATACCCTTCACGTAAGCTCCCTCCCCCTTCCAGCAGGAGTAAATCTTTTTTCTTCTTAAGAAATGCTGCAGCCTCAAGAACCTGGGGCATTAAATCAATCTTTTCCTTGCTGGTCAGATAATCCCTGAGCATCTCAGTGGTAACCACTACCGGTGCCATTTCCCAGGGTTTGGCATTTATACCGAGAATATCAATAACAAAAGCAGCATCCTCATCAGCAATCTTATCGCCTATTCTCCAGGGGCGGAGACTAAATGGTTTCAGGTACCCGATACTTAGGCCCTTCTCCTGGTAATACTTTCCCAAGGCCAGGCAGAGAGCGGTCTTCCCTGAGTACTTCTCAATCGAAGTAATATATAATGATTTCATTTTATTCTCCTTATTTCTCACTTACCAAAACCAATCTCATATCAATAGCGATCGCACCTTGATCTTGGGGATACACGATCAGCGGATTGATATCAAATTCTGCGATTTCAGGGAAATCCTGAACCAGCTGGCCCATTCGTAATAAAGTATCGACGATCGCCTCTTTATCGACTGGGGGGTTACCTCGAACACCATCCAGCAGGGCTTTCGAGCGAATTTCTTTAAGCATGGCCTGAGCATCCAGCCGGGTGAAAGGCGCTACTCTAAAAGTGACATCTTTTAAGGCTTCAACATAAATGCCGCCTAAACCAAATGTTAATAACGGGCCGAATTGGGGGTCCCGATTCATACCAATCAAGACTTCAAGACCGCCGGGGGGTGCCATTTCCTGTACCTGACAGCCCCAAATTTCAGCTTCTGGAAGATACTTTTCTGTCCGGTAGATCATTAAATCATAGGCATCCCGAACCTGGTCAGGGGTTTGCAGCCCAACTTTTACACCCCCCACATCAGTTTTATGAAGAATGTCCGGTGAGGCAATTTTCAATACAACCGGGAAGCCCAACCCAGCGGCAATTTCAACTGCTTCTTGAGGGGTTTTTGCCAGGGCTGATTTCGGGATGGCAAGGCCATATGCAGTTAATATATCCCAGGCTTCAGAATCACCAATAGCATAACGTCCATCTTGCCTGGCCCGATCCAAAACTCTTTTAGCCGCAGGTTTATCTACATTAAAGGTTTCATAAACCGGGTCCTGTCTCTCCTTGATACTTCTGTATTGAGACATTGCGCTAAAGGCTAATGAGGCTTGCTCGGGAAATGAATAATTAGGAACATTGTACTCTCGAAGGACTTTTATACCCCGGGCTACTTTTGCTTCCCCCATAAAACAAGCCAGAATGGGTTTATCGGTATTTTGAGATAAGGTACCCACCGCTACAGCTGTATCCTCAATCTCTGTCATTGCCTGGGGGGTCAACACAACCATAATTCCATCCACATTGGGATCCCGGGAAACGATTTCCAGGGCAAAGCGGTAGCGGTCTCCCCGGGCATCTCCGAGCACGTCTACCGGGTTAGCAGCGCTGGCCGCATCTGGAAGGTACTGCTCCAATTCCCGGATGGTTTCATTTTCCAGTGTTGCAAGACTCATCCCGCTTCGTTCGAGAGCATCTGTTGCCAGAATACCAGGACCTCCTGCGTTTGTTACGATTGCGATACGATCGTTTTTTAACGGGGGTTGATATCCAAGCGCCAAAGCCATATCGAACATACTGGCCATTTCGGTCGCCCGCAGGACCCCGGCTTGGTGAAAAGCAGCCTGGTAAGCTTGTTCAGAGCCCGCCAGAGAACCAGTATGGGATGAGACTGCCCGAGATCCAGATTTGGTGACTCCCGACTTAATGGCCACAATCGGTTTATGCTTGGAAACTTCCCGGGCAACATTGATGAATTCCTGACCGTTGGGTAAACCTTCAGTATATATCAGGATCACATTAGTGTTTTTGTCATCTGCCCAGGCCCTCAGTAAATCAATTTCGCTAACATCTGCTTTATTCCCAAGGCTGACAAACTTTGACAATCCCAAACGGCCAGCTTGAGCCCAATCCAAAATAGCTGTTCCCAGAGCTCCTGATTGGGACATAAATGCCATCGGCCCCTGGGGAGGAGTCCCGGCTGAAAACGATGCATTGATGGGAGTAAAAGTGTCGATAATGCCGAGGCAGTTGGGACCGATTAACCGAAATTGATATTTTTTGGCAATTTGAAGCAGTTCCAGTTCCCGTTCTAACCCTTCCATCCCGGCTTCGCGGAACCCTGCGCTAATGACAACTACGGCTGGTATTTTCTTTTTTCCACATTCTTCCAGTATCTCGGGAACGTATGGATAAGGAATTACAATAACTGCGAGATCGATCTCACCGGGCACAGCGCTGACCGATGGATAGGCTTTCTGCCCCAGGATTTCATCTGCTTTGGGGTTGATAGGATAGATTTTTCCTACCTCGATATATCCACCCTTAACAAGATTTTCCAATACGGCATAGCCAAGTTTCTCTGGCGATGTTGATGCGCCAACGACTGCAACTGATTTCGGATCAAAAAAAGCTTCCAGCATATCCACTTCCTGGCTATAAACTGTTCCTCTAACGGCTTCCTGGTGTCTGAAAATTCATCTTTAAAACAGGTGAATTCCCCGGTATTCTACAGGTCCATTTTTATAGTTGGACACAGGAGGACATTATACCTCAACTCCTCTTGTCAGGATACCATTATAGAAATACATTGGCCTAAATCATGGATTGTCAGTGTTAATCCAGGGTGCTCATGCACCAGACTTCTTGATTTAGCTTTTATTTATCGGGGCCGGAAAGTTTTTCTTGATCAAGAAATTGGCGGTAGAGGTCTGGTTTTCGATCTTGCAGTACGGGCATCCAGCGTCGAATTTTTTGGACCTCATCCAGGTCCAGATCTGCAGTCAGCAAAGCTTCAGTTAGCCCTCCCTGGATGAGCGCTTCCCCCATGGGGTTGACTACCAGACTGCAACCTCCCAGGGTTTCTCCCTGGCTGGATCCAACTTTATTCACAGCTGCCATGAAGAATTGATTCTCAATGGCCCGAGCCCGGACAAGCGCTATCCAGTGGCTGATCCTGCGTTCAGGCCATTCTGCTGCCAACAGTACCAACACTGCACCTCTGGCAGCGTAGGCCCGGAACAATTCTGGGAATCTCAGATCATAACAGGTTGCCAAGCCTATTAATCCCCAGCTGGTCTCAAGCAGTGCCAGTTGAGTTCCTCCCCCGAAGTACTTCTTTTCATCCAACAGTTGAAATAAGTGAATTTTTCGGTAGGACCCAATTAAAGTACCCTCAGAATCATAGAGAACAAAGGTGTTGTAATATATCCCCTGATCTTCTTCAATCAAGGATCCACCCACTGCAATCTGGTGTTCCCTTGCAACGGCTTGCATCCGGGCGAACATCCCCTCCTGGATTGATGAGGCATATTTTTGACAATTCTTAAGGTCGTAGCCACTTGCCCATAATTCAGGAAGCAAAACCAGCTCTGTTCCATTTTCTGCTGCATTTTGAACGAATTTATTTACTTTATGGAAATTTTGGTCTGGCTCTCCTACTAAAAATTCCAGCTGTGCCAGGGAAATAGAAATATGCATAAGCCCTACCTTTTTATTAATCTTCATCCTTCAGGGTGCTGTCGGACGGTTGGGATCTGCGCTCCATTCACTCCATGAACCAGGGTACAATTTCGCCATACCATAACCCGCTAAGAGCATTGCAATGATATTATGGATTGAGGTTACCCCCGAGCCGCAGTAAAAGATGACCTTTTCCGCTGGAATATCTCCAATGAGATTCATAAAACGCTCTTTTAGCTCATCGGCACTTCGAAAGAATTCATCTTCAGTCAAATTCCCGATATAGGGAGCGGAAACTGCACCAGGGATATGACCTGCTTTTTTATCAATTGTTTCCTTTAATCCCCAATAACGCTCTGCTGACCGAGCGTCCACCAATAAATAATCTGGATCCAATCGGACTTTCTCCACCCACTCTTTATCAGCAATATATTCCTGGTGCTCAACAGGAGTAAAAATTTTCCGCTTCCGAGGCAGCATCTGCTTCTGAACAGGATAACCGCTGATTACCCAGGCATTCCATCCTCCATCTAGAACAGCAGCCTTGTCATGACCCAGCCAGCGGAGCAACCACCATAACCTGGCAGCTACCGCACCACCCAAACTATCATAGACAACCACTTGAGTTTTTTGATCAATACCCCAAGCTGACAGCCTATCAACAAGCTCCTCCCGGGTGGGAAGTGGGTGTCTTCCTGTTTTTCCGGGAATCATTTGGCCGGATAAATCTCGATCGAGATTTGC
>CAZUMG010000049.1:0-4053 GCA_964621895.1 uncultured Anaerolineales bacterium
GGCTGGACCCTGCTTACCGGGATTAACTTGATGCTGTTCAGCCTGGTTCATAATCCCTGCAGCACAACCATCTATACAATATATAAGGAAACAGGCAGTACCAAATGGACTGCCATCGCGACTTTGATGCCAGTTTTAATGGGATTTGTGATCACATTCTTCACAACCCAGATCTGGAGAATTGTGTCAGGGTGGTAACCGAGAACGAATTTACCAGAAAAAAAGTGTGATTGATGTCCCGGTACGCGATAACCATCGAAGGGCTCGAAAAATACTACGGCGCTTTTAAAGCCCTGCATGGGGTCAACCTGAAAGTGAACCGGGGGGAAATCCTCGGCTTTTTGGGTCCTAATGGCGCCGGAAAAACCACAACCATCCGGTGCATTCTTGACCAGATTCGTCCTTCTGCCGGCAATATCTGGGTATTTGGGATTAACCCTCAATCCAATCCGGAAAAGGTTCATCAGCTAATCGGATATCTTCCCGGAGAATTGCACCTGGAAGCTAATTTCCGGGTGGAGCAGCAGCTGCGCTACTTCAGTCAATTGTGGGGTAATCAAATGGAATGGACCACTGTGGAGACACTGGCAGAGCGATTAAATCTTGATCTTAAACGAACCATCAACAACCTTTCCAGTGGGAATAAACAAAAAGTTGGCATAATTCAAGCCCTGATGCATAAACCTGATTTACTGCTCCTGGATGAACCAACATCTGGGCTGGATCCCTTGATGCAGCAAGAAGTCTATCGTTTGCTGCGAGAGGCTCAAAAAAGAGGCACAACGGTTTTCTTCTCCTCCCACATTATCAGTGAAGTTGAAGTTCTGGCGGAAAGAGTAGCCATCATTCGTGAAGGCGTCATCATTGAAGAAGCCGCCCCTCAGGTATTAACCGGGATGGCAATCAGAAAAGTAAAAATCCGATTCCTTGAGCAGGTAGATCCGGTTTTATTTGAATCTATCGAGGGGGTCAGGATCATTTCTTCCCGGAATGGCCTTGAAGTGACCCTGGAGGTTGAAGGAGATCTTGACAGACTGGTCAAAACCCTTGCACGAGTAAAGGTAAAGGATCTTGAAACCGATACGCATTCCTTGGAGGAAATCTTCCTGAAATACTATCAATCGGAAAAAGGAGTGATCTAGGGTATGGCTGTTGAATTCCTTTACACCTTACGCCGCTTCAGGGGCCAGATTATCGGCTGGGGATTGGGCTTGACTCTGTATATCATCCTGATGAGTTCGATGTATTCTGATATTAAAGGGATCGATTTCGGGACAATGCTGGAGTCCTATCCACCAGAGATGGTGGCTTTTTTCGGGGAAAGTTTCTATGGTATTTCTTCTCCGCAAGGATACCTGGATCTTTATTTCTTTAACTATATGACCATCATTGTTGGTATTTTTTCAGTCGGAGCGGGAGCAAAGTTAATCGTTAAAGATGAAGAGGATGGTTTACTGGATCTGGTGATTTCCTATCCCAAAAGCAGATCGAGCATATTCTGGGGCAGGGTTTTAGGGTTTAGCCTTACCTTAGGGATCCTGTTATTAATTTCCTGGTTGGGCTGGGCTGTTCCTTCTTCCCAGATCGGATTGAACCTTTCTCCCGGCGAGTTATTAAGACCTTTCGGGGGTTTGTTTGCTCAACTGCTTTTTTTTGGATGCGTTGCACTGCTGTTGAGTTTGGTCCTTCCCGCATCCCGTTTGGCCAGTATGATTGCTGGTGGCGTCTTGGTAGCAAACTATTTGCTGATTGGATTATCAAATATCAATCAGGATCTTAAAACTATTACAGAATTTACGCCGCTTCATTTCTACCAGGGTGGATATGCAATTCTGGGAGTTAATACCGATTACCTGGTGATTGTTTTTGAAGGGGCAGTTTTATTTTTGTTCCTGTCGTGGTGGCAATTTTTACGGCGTGATTTAAGGGTGGCAGGTGAAAGCGGCTGGAAGCTAAAAGATATCCTTCCCGCAGGAAAATAAGTTGATCTTTAACACGGTTAACAAAAAAGAAGCCAACATCTGGCTTCTTTTTTATTACAAATAAGATTCAACAACGATTAATCTAGGGCATCATACCCGGGACCATCAGTGAAGTAATCTTCATTCCTTTGAATTGCAGGAGTGAGATCAACGACTTCTCCCTCAGCAAGGACGCGGGTAGCTTTCAAAACCCAGGTTACACCATGGATATCTTCGGATTCATGTTCCTCGGGAAAACCTTTGGTTCCAGCTGGCATACTCATGCGCTCGTCGCCGTAGGCTTCATAAGCGGAAGGAACTTCATCTTCCATATAAATGGCTTCATAGGGGCATTCAGGAACGCAGGCTCCACAATCGATACAAGTCTCCGGGTCAATATAATAATTGGGCCATTCATCCACGGGTTTTCCGGGCACAATGCATTCCGTTGGGCAGACTTCCACACAGCTGCCGTCATGCATGCAGAAAGACGTGATTACATGGGTCATAAATCTCCTCCACAATTAGTTTGTTTAATAGAGTTATCTTAAAAAGCAATCAAGCTGCTGTATAATATGCTCTCTAGGATCGAATTGTAGTATCCATTTTTTTCTTTGTCAAGAAAAAAATTAACCTGGCGACTTTCATTTTATCAAAAAGGTTACATTCTTCATGGAAAAGGACGCTATCCCTCCATCGGTACCCTACCTGATCGTGCCCATAGGAATTGCTGCAGTATCCACAGCTTCACTGTTTATCCGGTTTGCCCAGGTATATGTTCCCTCAATTACGATTGCAGCCTTCCGATTGGGCTTGGCGGCGCTGATCTTGTTACCTTATGCCTTGTTAAAACATTTCCGGGAGTTGAAATCCTTAACTTTTTCTGATTTTAAATTCGCCCTCCTGGCTGGCTTTTTGTTAGCAGTTCATTTTGCATCCTGGATTACATCCTTAGAATATACTTCTGTAGCAAGTTCTGTTGTCCTGGTTACTACAACCCCCTTATGGGTAGCTTTATTAGGTCCGATCTTCCTTGCTGAAAAAACTCCCCGGATTGTGTTTCTTGGTATGATCATTGCCTTGCTTGGCGGCACTATCATCGCAATGATTGATGTGTGCTCCTGGCTCCCGGGAGGATTCAGCTGTCAGTCGGATATTGGTTTGGGTGGATCAAAAACACTGCTGGGTGATCTACTGGCTGTTATTGGAGCAATCGCTGGCGCTGCTTATCTTATGATTGGTCGGCATCTTCGCCGAAAAATATCCCTAACGCCATATATCTTCCTGGTTTTTAGTGCCGCGGCTTTTTTTCTGGTGATAGCCATGTTTATTGTGGTTGGTGCCCCTTCACATTATCCAGGAAAGGTTTATGGTTGGTTAATTTTATTAGCGGTTATTCCCCAACTTCTAGGCCATTCTATCTTTAATTGGTCGCTTAAGTATCTGCCGACCGGAATCGTGTCTTTGAACCTGCTTGGTGAACCGATTGGATCCACAATCCTTGCTTATTTGTTCTTAAACGAGAAGCCTCCAGCAGTAAAAATAATTGGTGCTATACTTATTTTAGCCGGTATCGGACTGGCTTCGTTTTATCAGAAGCCTCAAACCAGCTACGATCTTTCGTAGGAGAACCCGTGGTTAAAGACCAGGACCCCCGCAATGTAAAAGATATCCTAGATGCGCTGGCCCAGCAAAGTAAATCCTTTCAGGGAATCTGGAATCGTCTCAGGAATTACAGCTGGGACATAGGTGGGATTCTGTTATTGGCCTTTTCGGTGATGATCCTGGTAGCAACGCTGTTTCCAGCTCTTGTGGCCGGTTCAGCTTTATTGAGGTGGACAAGATTTATCCGGCTGGTTTTGGGCTGGGGAAGTGTTTTTGTGATTCTTTCCGGGATGATCCTGGGAATCTGGATGTTAAAACAGCAGGTTGGGAAACCAGTAACGATCAGCTGGGTACGAATATTTGCCCTGGAAGGGGCGATATTTGCATTGATCGCGTTCTTAACTGTAATCGGGGGGCATTCTTTGAATCGCGCCCGGGAAGGATTGGACGGCGGCCTGGTTGGGTGGGGGTTGGTTGAAGCTATCTC
>CAZUMG010000049.1:4153-5930 GCA_964621895.1 uncultured Anaerolineales bacterium
AAAACAAAATATCCCGCCTGAATTCCGAAAACAATTTAAAGTTGACCCTAAAGTTGAAAAACCTCCTGCTGCTCTTCCCCGCGACCAGGGATTGCCCTCCCTGGATCTCCTGGATGCCGGAAAATCCTTCAAACCAAATCAACGGCATATCAATACATCAGCAGGCCTGATAGAAAAAACCCTGGCAGAATTTGGGATCCCTTCCCAGGTGATTGGATTTCAGGTCGGACCGACGGTGACTCAATTTGCGGTTAAACCAGGCTACTTAAATGGTGCCGAGGATGATGCTGACGAGGAAAGAAAACGGGTCCGTGTATCCCGAATCACATCTTTAAAGAAGGATTTGGCGCTGGCTTTATCTGCAAAGCAGCTGCGCATTGAAGCGCCTGTTCCCGGAAGATCGTACATAGGGATCGAAGTTCCCAATGAAAAATCATTCCTGGTGAGTTTGCGCTCTATTTTGGAGTCCGAAGCATTTTATCAGGTTGATTCTCCTCTGGCGATAGCCCTGGGAAGTGATGTGTCCGGTGAACCAGTGGTAGCTGATTTAGCCAGTATGCCCCATTTATTAATTGCAGGCACAACTGGTTCAGGCAAATCTGTCTGCATCACCTCGATTACCACCTGCCTGGTGATGAACAACACACCGGAGCAGCTTAAACTGGTCATGATTGACCCGAAAATGGTGGAGCTGGTCAGGTTTAATGGTCTGCCTCATTTATATGGTAAGGTTGAGACCAACCTGGAAAGGATCCTGGGAGTGCTTCAATGGGTTGTCGCCGAGATGGATCGGAGGTACCAGGTTTTAGATGAAACCCGATCCCGGAATATTGACACCTATAACAGGAAAGTAAGCAAACAAAAAGATGGTGAAATCTTACCGCGGATCGTTGTGATGATCGATGAGCTGGCGGACTTGATGATGATGGCCCCGGCTCAGACAGAATTCAGTCTGGTTCGTCTTGCTCAAATGGCGAGAGCGACTGGCATTCACCTGGTTGTGGCCACCCAACGGCCCAGCACTGATGTGGTTACCGGTTTAATTAAGGCAAATTTCCCAGCCAGGATGTCATTTGCGGTCGCATCCTCGGTTGATTCCCGGGTGGTTCTGGATATGAATGGGGCTGAATCCCTGTTGGGTAACGGTGATTTGCTGTATTTATCACCAGAAGCCAGCAGTCCTATTCGAACCCAGGGATGTATGGTTACCCCGGAAGAATTGGACAGAGTGATAAAAGCATGGAAGGAAATTTCCAATCTTGAACCTGAAGATCATCAGCTGCCTCCCTGGGAAAAGGTTATTAATGAACAAACTGAATTAGATGAGTATGATGATTTGATTAAGGAAGCTTTTAAAATTGTCCGGAATGCTCAGCGGGCATCGACTTCCTTGATCCAACGAAAACTAAGGATTGGATATCCCCGGGCTGCTCGATTGATGGATGAATTATCTGCCTTAGGTTATGTTGGACCTTCCAAGGGCAGTGGTATTGAAAGGGAAGTGTTTATTGCCTCCGATGAAGAATTCGGGGAAAAGCTGTAATCGGGGGAACATCACGTATTACCGGGGCTCACAACCACAAGAGGGATTTATTCATGCAAACAGGATTTAAACTGGGACCTCTCACCATTCATTATTATGGCCTCGTGATTATTCTGGGGATCATCATCGCAATCATCGTGATCTCAAAGGAAGCAGCCAGGCGGGGGAAATCCCTTGATTTTCTAATCGATGCCCTTCCCTGGATTTTTATTGGCGGTGTGATCGGTGCCAGGA
>CAZUMG010000049.1:6030-10612 GCA_964621895.1 uncultured Anaerolineales bacterium
TATGGATTGCCATCCAACCTCCCCTGGGCGATAACCATTGATCCGCTGCACAGACTTCCTGCTTATGCACAATATTCAACTTATCACCCTTTATTTTTATATGAATCGATCTGGAGCTGCCTGAATATGGTTTTTCTTCTTGTTATCGGGAGAAAATGGGGGGAACAGTTAAAACCGGGCAGCCTGTTTTTGATTTATTTGATTTTTTACGGCATCGGCAGGGTTGGACTGGAATTTCTGCGCCTGGATATCTCGTCCGTCCTGGGAATCAATATAAACCAGGTTTTTATGGCTGGTGTGGTTTTAACGGCCAGCTGCCTGCTTGTTCTTCGTCAAAAAAAACAGGAGTAATTGAATAGGCATGATCGTAACTGAGAATCTGACCAAACACTTTAATGATATCCGGGCGGTTGAAGGGATCAACCTGCAGGTCAAGGCAGGTGAAGTCCTTGCCCTGTTAGGTCCTAACGGTGCAGGGAAAACCACAACAATTCGTATGCTGACAACTGTGCTTCGCCCAACCAGCGGGACTGCCCGGGTGGCTGGGTATGATGTGCTGGCGGATCCGGAAAAAGTCAGAGCCTCTGTGGGGGTATTGACGGAAGAACATGGTTTGTATGACCGGATGCATATTGTGGAATACCTGGATTTCTTCGGCCAGATTTATGATATGGATGTTCAAGAAAGATCAGATCGAATCCAGTATTTACTGGGCAAATTTGATTTGTTGAATGCCAGGAATCGGCGGATAGGTAAATTTTCCAAGGGGATGAGACAAAAACTAGCCCTGGCCCGGTCCCTGCTTCATTCCCCCCCAGTTCTGCTGCTGGATGAGCCTACTTCTGCCATGGATCCTGCCAGCGCAAGGTTGGTCCGGAATGCCATTAAAACCCTGCGCTCAGAAGATCGAGCGATTATTGTATGTACCCATAATCTGGCTGAGGCCGAGGATCTGGCGGATAAGATTGCTATCATTCGGGCTGGCAAGATCATTGCATATGGGACCTCTGCGGAGCTCAAGGATCAACTTCTGGGGCCAAGCGAATACCTGGTTCAACTGGCAAAAGCCCTCGACAACCGCAGCTTGCCGCTTCCTCCCGATTTGGAGATCATTGAAAAAGGATACGATTGGTTCAGCTACCGGGTAAACTCTGCCCTGGACACTAATCCGCAGGTTATTAAGAATCTTGTTGGGGCTGATTATCCTGTGGTCAAAATTGAAGAGATAAAACGCAGCCTGGAGTCTGTCTACTTACAAGCGGTTAATCAGAATCAAGGGGAGGATATTAATCATGTGGATTAATCTCCAAAAAGCCCTGATTATCACCAGGCGTGAAGTGAGAGATCAGTTCAGGGATTGGCGGATCATCGCTCCGATAATTATTCTGACTGTTTTCTTCCCTGGATTGATGAATTTCACTGCGCAACAAGCCGTGGATTTTGTTGCTAAATATGGAACTCCCATCATTGCTGATCGCTTAATTCCTTTTTTGCTCATGGTGGTGGGTTTCTTCCCAATTTCTGTCTCCCTGGTAATTGCCCTGGAGAGTTTTGTGGGAGAGAAAGAAAGGAGGAGTATAGAACCGCTGCTCAGCAGCCCCTTGACCGATGTGCAGTTATATCTGGGAAAGTTAATGGCAGTCATGTTTCCCCCACTGGTTGGCAGTTACCTGGGAATCAGCGTGTATCTTATCGGGGTTTCCCGTCAGGTAGGCTGGGTACCGGAGACCACCTTGTTAATTCAAGTTGTCGCCCTGGCTACAGTGCAGTCCCTGGTGATGGTCAGCGGCGCAGTGGTGGTATCTTCTCAAACCACCTCCGTGCGGGCAGCAAATTTACTGGCTTCTTTTATCATTATTCCCATGGCTCTGCTTTTAGTCGGTGAGAGCATGATCATGTTCTGGGCTCGCTACCAGATTCTCTGGTGGGCAATTTTTGGACAGGCAATCATCGCCTGGTTGTTAATTCGGACTGGAATTGCTCATTTTAACCGGGAGGATTTACTGGGCCAGGAGCTGGATTCACTTAACCTGCAGTGGGCCTGGCAGGTTTTTAAGGATGCTTTTATAGGTAAAAAAGAAACTAACAGGACCTGGTGGCGTGTAAACATCTGGAATGCCCTGGGGAACCTAAAATGGCCTTTATTATTAGCTCTGCTCATTTCAGTATCCGCTGCATTGATAGGCAGTGCCCAGGCTGAGGTTTTTACAATCCCGGCTGGAATATTGGATTGGGATAACCTGGACCAGGGATTGGTCTCAGGCGTTGAGGAGATCGGCCCAATTCGTTTCTTCTCTGTGCTGGGGATCGGTCAGATTTTCTTGCATAATATTAGAGCCATTGCCCTGGCAAGTTTATTGGGCATTTTTTCTTTTGGTGTTCTGGGGGTTATTAGCTTGGTGCTGCCTTTCAGTCTGATTGGATATTTTGCTGCCATCGCGGGTCAAACAGGACTTTCACCCTGGAAATTTTTAGTAGGGTTTGTCTTGCCTCATGGTATTTTTGAAATCCCGGCAATTATCCTGACCGGAGCGTTGATCATTCGTCTGGGTTTAACCTTGGTCACACCCAATGAAGATTTCACAATCGGAGAAGCCTGGATCAGAGCCCTCGCCGATTGGAGCCGGTTAATCCTCTTTGTGGTTATTCCCCTTTTGCTGGTAGCTGCTTTTTTAGAGGTCTTTATCACTCCCCAGGTTGCCCTGATGATCTTCAGTGGATAACCCCCTGGGGATGATTGCGCGAGGAGCTTTGATGGCTAAATTGATTTTTCTAGGAACGGCCAGTGCGGTTGCTTATGAAGGCCATGGGAATTCTTATCTGGTAATTCAGGGAGAGAAGTCCTCAATCCTGGTGGATTGTGCAGCCAGCCCGATCCTGAGATTAAAAAAAGCAGGGATTAACTTTGAAGATTTAACTGATTTGATCATCACCCACTTTCATGCGGATCATGTTTCAGGACTGCCCAACTTGTTGATGGATATGTGGCTTTTAGGACGTCAAAAAAAATTCAGGATACACGGATCTCAGCACACGATTTCCCGGGTGGTTCAGCTGATGGATCTATTTGATTGGAAGGAATGGCAAGATTTCTATCCGATTGATCTACTCTCAATTCCAATGGAAGAACTAACCGAGGTGTTAACCAATTCTGAATTTAGGATTCTCTCCTCACCTGTTGATCATCTCATCCCCACCCTGGGTTTGCGGATCGAATACCGGGGAGGGGAGTTTATCACCGCATATTCTGCTGATACAAATCCAATACCCCAGACTGTCCGTCTGGCTGCTGGTGCTGATGTGCTGATCCACGAGGCGACAGGACCCCATCATGGTCATTCTACACCTGCCCAGGCAGGGACGATTGCCTCCCAGGCGGGGGTAAGCAGTTTGTATTTGACTCATTATGCATTGTATGGAGGAAAAACGGGGGAATCAATTATCGCCGAAGCAAAAACAACTTTCCCAGGTAATGTCTTTCTGGCAGAAGATTACCAGGAAATAGAATTTACTAAGAGTTAAGGATGGATTACCAACCCTGGATATAAGGTTCCCATTCCTGGTAGATGTTGAGATACTTGCGGAAAAGGTAGGTAGCAGATCCCGGTGGCTGGGAGGGATTTTTTCGGAGCTTTAAACCTGATTGTTCCAGGGTCAAGCCACCTTTTTTATGGTTGCAGGATGCACAGGCTGTTACCAGGTTTGCCCAGGTAGATTCCCCGCCAAGATGTTGCGGCAATACATGATCAACAGTCAGATCTCTTGACCCCTGGCCGCAGTACTGACATTTAAATTGATCTCGCCTGAAAATTTCCTGTTTTGATAATTTCACGATTGGCCGGGGGCGTTTTACAACATGATCCAGGCGGATGACAGATGGTTTTGGATAAGTTCTGGAAATCGTCCGGATTATACCCCGACCATCCATAACCAGGTTGGCTTTCCCGATCAGGATCAGGCACATTGCCCTGCGGGTAGAACAGACATTTATAGGGGCATAATTACCGTTTAGTACCAGAACTGGTTCGTTCATTTTCCAATCACCTTCGAAAATTATAGCATGTACTTTCCCAGCTGCTCAAGGTTTTTTTATCCCGCCCAAGCGAGTAATGACTGTATATTTAAAAGACAGGAAAGCCAATCGAATTGAGTTATCAGGCATTTGTACGGTAAAATGGGATAGTTATCCTTTTTAGGAGGAAAGATTGAAAAAATATCTTCAGGCATATTTGTTTTTATTTCCGATCTCGTTTTTTTTAGTTGCTCTTGACCAGCTGACAAAAACCCTGGTTCGATCCAATTTGGCATTTAATGAACTCTGGATGCCCGTAGCCTGGTTGGCGCCTTATGCACGATTTGTCAATTGGCACAATACGGGAGCAGCTTTTGGTATTTTTCAGGGAATGAACGGCATATTTATGGCCCTGGCAGGCGTTATTATCATTCTGATCTTGATATATTTCCCGATGATTCCTGCTGCTGACAAATATTTCCGCCTTGCCCTGAGTTTGCAAATGGCCGGAGCAATGGGCAACCTGATAGACCGTTTAATCCGGGGCTATGTAACTGATTTCATCTCGAT
>CAZUMG010000050.1:0-6905 GCA_964621895.1 uncultured Anaerolineales bacterium
TATTTGGGGAAAAGTACCTTATCGCCAACTTTCACAGTAATGCTGACTTCTTCGGTTCCTTCTCCAATGGCAACTACTAAACCGGTCTGGGGTTTTTCTTTGGCGGTATCAGGAATGTACAGGCCGCTGCCAGTTCTGCTTTCTTCCTCAATTGGTTGAATTACAACACGTGCACCTAAAGGTTTAATGCCTAATTCTTTTTTAGCCATGCTCTCAACTCCTTATATCAATATGTGGATTGAACAACAATTTCACTTCCCCATTTTACCAAATTTAGCTGAAAAGATGCTCCCCGGAGGGTTATCTTGGCTTATTTTTTATAAATTTTATATACAAACAGCTGCGGCTATCCCTATTTCGATGAAAACTTCACCGGGATTAGCATCAAAATAAAAAAATCCGGTTGATATTTCCACCGGATTTTTTTAGAAAGCTGATAAATCTATTTTTTTCGATCTGCCTGCTGAGCTTCTTCCAATGACCAGCCTTCCAGGACTGCCTGACGGGAGAGCCGGATTTTACCATCCTTACTGATATCGGTAACCATCACGGTAATCTCATCACCAAATTCAACCACATCTTCCACGTTTTTCACATGGCGGGATTCCAACTGAGAAATATGCACCAGACCATCTATCCCGGGCAATATTTCCACAAAAGCACCAAAGGTTTTAATCCCAACAACCCGACCGGTATAGATCCTGCCAACTTCAGGGGTGGCAGTCAGTCCTTCAATACGCTCCTGAGCCATCCGGGCACTTTCACCATTCTCTGAGGAGATGTACACAAGACCATCATCATCAATATCAATCCGGGCGCCGGTAGCCTCCTGTATCTCCCGGATGGTTTTACCACCAGGACCAATGATCGCGCCGATTTTATCCACCGGAACTCGAATCGCCTGGATACGCGGCACATGGGGTTTTAAATCAGGATTGGGTTTTGCAATTGTTTTGAGCATTTCAGCCATAATGGTTGCTCGAGCAACTTTTGCCTGGTGCAGCGCTTCGGACATCACCTGGGAGGACAATCCTTTCAGTTTAATATCCATCTGCAGCGCAGTGATCCCGGCATCTGTTCCTGCAACCTTAAAATCCATGTTTCCAATATGGTCCTCCAAGCCCTGAATATCGGTCAGGATGGCGTAACGATCATCCTCCATAACCAGCCCCATAGCTACTCCGGCCACGGGAGCTTTGATCGGCACACCGGTATCCATCAGGGATAAAGTTGAGCCGCAAACAGAAGCCATTGACGAGGAACCATTGGAGGATAGAACCTCAGATACCAATCTTAAGGTATAAGGAAATTCTTCCTCGGAAGGTATTACTGGCAGCAATGCCCGTTCAGCGAGAGCACCATGGCCGACTTCACGTCGGGATGTTCCTCTCAGGAATCGGACTTCCCCCACACTGAAGGGAGGGAAATTATAGTGGTGCATATAACGTTTGGTTTCCTGGGGAGATAGATTATCAATCATCTGGGCATCCCGCGGAGTTCCAAGAGTTGTTAAGGTCATTACCTGGGTTTGACCCCTGGTGAACAAACCAGAGCCATGAGCACACGGGCTGGTGTTAACATCACACCAGATTTCCCGGACAGTGGTCAGATCCCTGCCATCCGGGCGTTTTCCTGTTTCCAGGATGCGGTTTCTGATGGCTTTTTTAAGCACATCTTCAAAGGCTTCTTTGATATCCCCGGGGAGAACACTCTCATCAGCGGCATAACTTTCAAGGATCTGATCGCGCAAAGCATCCAGAGCTTGCCGGAACTCGACTTTCGCTAAATCCCTGCCAAGAATGTCATTGATCGATTCATAGGCTTTGGTAAAAACCTGTTCTTTTAACTCCTCGCTGAGCAGGAAGGATTGGTAGGCTTTTTTCTGTTTTCCAATTTCCTTAGCCATTTTTTCTTGAGCGTCAATCAGCGGTTGGATAGCTTTTTGTCCATATTCAATGGCCGCCAAGATAACCTCTTCGGAAACCTCATTCGAATTGCTTTCAACGGTTAAAATAGCGTCCCGGCTGCCGGCCATAACTAGATCCAGGTCGGACTCTTTAATCTCATCAAAGGTAGGATAGGGAATAAATTCTCCATTAATCCGGCCTACCCGGATGGCACCAATCGGTCCATCCCAGGGAACATCAGAAATCATCAGCGAAGCTGATGCTGAGATGATCCCGATAATATCCATTGGCTGTTGGCCGTCGGCGGATAGAGCATATAAAATCAACTGAACCGAATTCCGTAAATCTTTTGGAAATAGGGGACGTAAAGGCCGATCAATCAATCGGGCGGTCAGAGTTGCGTCCTCACCAGGGCGACCTTCGCGGCGGAAAAAACTGCCGGGGATTGTCCCACTGGCGTACATGCGCTCTTCATAGTTTACTGTTAGTGGGAAAAAATCTGTCCCTTCCCGGACATCATCACTCATTGTAACTGTCCCCAGCATGACCGAGTCACCCAGACGAACGGTAACCGCGCCGCCTGCCTGACCTGCCAATGTGCCGGTTTCAATAATGATCTCTTTTCCTTCTATTACAGCCGTATATTTTTTTGATTCAGGTTTCATTTTTATACCTCCTATAGGTATCCTTGGGTCAGGGATTGGGAGTCAGGGACAATGAGTTGTCCATACCTCCCAATACCCAACCTGACTAAAATGCACATTCTTAGGTTCATCCTAAGATTGAATAAATAGTTAATTGGTTCTTAATTTAAATATTCAGTTTTATTCCTCAGGGAGAAAGTGATCCACCGCTCTGGTTGGGTCCCCCATTACATACAACCTGACCGCATTGACTACCGCACTTCCCCGCAACACTTATTACCCGGTCCAAACAAAAAAAAGAAACCGAGGGGCAGCTTTGTTGTGCCCGCTCGGCTTAATGCTATTATTTTCTTCGAAAGCCTAATCGGTCGCTGATGGCTACATATCTCTGAAAATCTTCCCGCCGTAAATAAGCTAACAATCTGCGGCGCTGACCCACCAATTTCAATAATCCCCATCGGGATGATTCATCGTGGGTATGTTCTTTCAGATGATCAGTGAGTTCAGTGATCCGGGTAGTTATTAGAGCAATCTGAACTTCCGGTGAGCCGGTATCATTCTGGTGTCGACCAAATTCCTTGATGATGTCTTCTTTCTGTGTCTTTGCTATGCTCATGACGTCTGCTATCTCCTACTGATATATTTTTTTCTGCTTTCTAGCAGGTCTCCAGCTTCACAGTTTACGCCGCGAAGTGGTCTAGTCAGCACGGAAATTATACCAAAGAGCTCGGGGATGGCAAGGATGCTCGTTATCCTGCCAAAACTCGCTGGGCTTGAGCAATATCCTCTTTGATCTGGGCGATTAAATCGCTCACCTGGTTAAATTTTTTTTCATCACGCAGTCGTTCTATAAAGGATAGTACTAGCTGCTCACCATATAAATCTTTAGAAAACCCCAGCAAATGAGCTTCTACCCGGGGAGTTTGGATTCCTTCCCCAAATGTTGGCCGGAAACCAATATTAGTAACCGCCTGCCAGGTTTCACCTTGAACCTTTGCGAGACAGGCATAAACCCCTGGTTTAATCGCAGCCATTTCCTTGTCAACCATAAGGTTCGATGTGGCAAATCCGAGACTTTTCCCTCGATTTTCTCCCTTTACCACCATTCCTGTTATCTCAAAAGGTCGCCCCAAAAGGACGGCTGCCTCCCGGACATTACCATCCCGAAGATACTTCCTGATTCGGCTGGAAGATACTAACTCATCCTGAAGAGTATAGGGTGGGATCTCATGCACTTTAAATCCAAATTGTCCACCAAGCTCCCGCAACCGGTCCGGAGTCCCTTCCCTGTTCCTTCCCAAAGCGAAATCATGCCCAACCCACAGTTCAGAAAAATTAAACCGGGCATGCAGCATTGAGATAAAATCCAAGGCGGTCATCTGGGATGTTTTTTGATTAAATGGATAAGTCAGCACAATATCAACGCCCAGGCTGCCTAATAATTGAGCTCGTTCATCAGGAAGGGTTAAATAATAAGGGCGGGATTCCTGATGGATTACCAATTGAGGATGGGGATAAAAGGTGATCACAGCTGCGGGTAAACCTGCCCGATGGGCACCTTCAACCAGGTTTCGAATGATTTGCTGATGTCCTACATGCACACCATCAAAACTGCCGATGGTAACCCAGCTATTTTCAAGTTGAATATTATCGAGGTTGTGAAAATGCAGCATACGGGTCCCTACAATTTGTCTCTATCAGCTGGTGATAAATACTTTGCGGGGCTGCCAGGAATCTTCACCTTCTTTAATCTCAAGTAAGGCAATCAAATCTCCTTGTTCGCTCAGCCCCCTTGCCCAACCGCTGCAGCCGGGTTCCGCTGGAATCCGAAGTCCATGTTTGATTCTTTCAGTATCCTCAGGAGACAATTCCAGCGTAAGCCAATCGGAGAGGGTCTCTGCAGCTGGAATCAAATGCTTATACCAATCACCAACTTCAAAGGATTCCTGTAATTCTTCCAGGCGCACTGCATCCCGCAGGGTAAACTGGCCATTCTTGGTTCGACGCAGACCTGCCAGATGGGCGCCAACTCCAAGGTCAACCCCCAGATCATTTGCCAGGGAGCGAACGTATGTACCCGAAGAAGCATAAACATCAATCACAGCTTCTGGAGGAGCCCATTCCAGCAATTCCAAGTTATACACATCGATCATCCGGGGTTTAAGGTTTACTTCCTCTCCCCTGCGAGCCAGGTTATAGGCTTTCTCTCCATTAACCTTTACCGCGGAATGAGCAGGAGGGACCTGGGCAATTCTTCCTTCATACTCCCGCAGCAATTGCTGAAAATCATCTTCAGTGATATGGTCCACAGATTTTGTTTCACCAACTTGTTTGCCTTCCGTATCGTAGGTATCTGTTGCTACTCCAAACCGCAGGATTGCCTGGTAGCGTTTGTCAGATGCGGAAAGAAATTCACTTAATCGGACAGCTGGTCCAATCAGGACAACCAGGACGCCGGAAGCCCGGGGATCCAATGTTCCTGTGTGGCCTGCTCTACGAATGCCTGTACCTTGTCGAACAACCTTAACTACATCGTGGGATGTCATTCCAACTGGTTTATCAATGACCAGTGCACCAGTAATAAAATCCTTTAACTCGTCTTGATTCATGCGTTCTATCTCCCCAACTAGTTTGGTGAAGGTATCCAGAATAATTACGCCCTGCCGAGCGATTGCCTGGTGGCCTCCAATACTTCTTCCTGGACCCGCTCCAAATCCCCCTTGATTTCAGCTCCGGCGGCAGGTTTATGACCACCTCCCCCAAACTTGGTGGCAATCTGGGACACATCAAAACCCGGCTGGGCTCGCCAGCTGACTTTGACTGTTCCATCGGTTTGTTCAACAAAAACAATACTGATATCTGTTTCCCGGATTCTCGAGAGAACATTAATTAAATCGGCGTCATCTCTTCCCGGGTATTCTGCCTCGATCCGATCCTGTAAATTCAGCGAAGTCCAAACCAAACGATCTTCTTGTTGGATTCTTGATAATCCCCTTCCCCAATATTTAACAGCTTCTAAAGATTTTTCCAGCATGGCTTTTTTATACAGTTCAGGCAGATTTGCACCCATTTCCTGTAAATTGGCGGCAATCCTCAGTGTCCGGGGAGATGAATTTGATGTTCTGAACCCCAGACTGTCGGTGAGTAAACCGGTTAACAATGCCTCTGCAGCTGGTAAGCTAATCGGATAAGACAGAGAGCACGCCAGATCATAAATAATCTCAGCGGTAGCAACGGCATCATCCCGGACGAGATTCAACTTTGCAAAATGGGTGTTGGTTGGATGGTGATCAATATTGATATCCGGTTCACCATACTCATCGAGGACTTCCCCTATCCGGTCGATATCAGAACAATCAACCACAATGATCAGGTCATACACCCCGGATACTTCCCGGACAACTTTATCTGCCCCATGTAAGTGGTGAAAAACCTTAGGAACACCATCTTCCAAAACCAGATTTACTTCTTTGCCCAATTCTTCAAGGATCAATCCCAGTCCCACTAAAGAACCTACCGCGTCACCATCCGGACGGATATGGGAAATAATCAGGACGCGTTCTGCTCGATTGATCAGGACCCCAAAAGTTTGAACCAAATCCTTATTCATCCGGGTCCTTCGGCTCTTCCTCTTCCAGCTCAGCGAAGATTTGGTCAAGGCGGTCAACCCGCTCCGGGACAGTATCCCAATGAAAACGAATTTGAGGAAAAGTCCGTAAATGGGAAATACTCATGGCAAGCTGGGACCGGAAAAAACCTGTCGCTCGTTTTAATGCTTCCATGATCTCTTTTTTTCTTTCCCGTCCATCGAGGGCTGATACATAAACATCAGCAAAGGAGAGCTCACGATCCACTTCCACAGTGGTAACATTTACCCCTTCCAGCCTGGGATCGCTGATTTCCTGTATAAGGAGCAGGGAAAGATCTCGTTTTATTCTATCGGCTATACGTATTGAACGTGATTCTGATACCATAATCCACCTTAAAATTCTGTAACCATTTCGATAACATAACTTTCCAGGATATCACCCTCCTTAAAATTGGAGAATCCTTTAAGCCCGATCCCACATTCAAAACCCGTTCGGATTTCATTTACATCCTCTTGATGGTGTTTTAGGGACGCAATATCCCCTTCAAAAGCAATTTTTCCTTCCCGTAGTACCCGAATCTTGGCATTACGGCGAATTTCACCGGTATCAACCCGGCAGCCTGCGACCTGGTCATATTTCCCTGATGGAAAAACAGCCAATACTTCAGCCCGACCTACCAAGATCTTTTTCTCAACCGGCTCAAGCATGCCTTTAAGGGCTTTTTCAATATCATCAATCAGATGATAAATAATTTTGTATTTACG
>CAZUMG010000050.1:7005-10501 GCA_964621895.1 uncultured Anaerolineales bacterium
AGACTGGCAGCTGGATCTTTCTCTTCTTCCGTCCTCCCTGCATTCAGCTGACGTTCGGCAACCATTTCCCGGGCAACTTTTTCACTCTCAACAACATTAAAGAGCTCACCAGCCTTGGGAACATCGTTGAGTCCCATCACTGATACGGGGACTGAAGGACCTGCTTCCTTGATTTTAGCACCGGTGTAATCAAACATAGCTTTAATGCGCCCGTAGGATGTGCCCGCGAGGATGGTATCACCTGCTCTCAAGGTGCCATTCTGGACCAGGAGGGTAACCATTACACCCCGACCCTTGGTGACCTCTGCTTCGATCACCGTGCCAAAGATAACGCCATGAGGATTGGCGAAGATATCCAGATCATCCGAAACCAGCAGGATGGCCTCCATGAGGTCATCCAGTCCAGTTTTTTCGGTGGCAGATATCGGGACAATGATGGTGTCCCCTTCCCAATCATCAGCGACAATACCCAGATCTGAAAGTTGTTGTTTTACTTTATCCGGGGCAGCGTTATCCCGGTCCATTTTATTCAATGCCACGATCATTGATACCTGGGCAGCCCGGGTGTGGGAAATCGCCTCTTCGGTCTGCGGCATCACTCCATCATCAGCTGCCACAACCAGAATAACAATATCAGCTCCCTGGGCGCCGCGAGCCCGCATAGCAGTAAAGGCAGCATGACCGGGGGTATCCAGGAATGTAATCGTTTTTCCACTGTGTTGAATCTGGTATGCCCCAATATGCTGGGTAATACCACCAGCTTCTCCAGCAGCTACTGAAGTATCCCGAATAGCATCCAGTAATGTGGTTTTCCCATGATCAACATGACCTAGAATTGCCACAATCGGGGGACGTCTTTCGAGTTGTTCCCGGTCTTCTTCCTCCAGCTTCTTGCGCCAAAGAGGAACTTCGGATTGCTCCTGCTCATCTACTTCCTCAATCTGAAGAGGAATTGCTTCATAGCCCATTTCCGCTGAGACAATGGCAGCTGTATCAAAATCAATCTCCTGATTGATATTGGCCATCATGCCATTTGCCATTAAAGTCTTGATAATCTCAATTGGACTGGCTTCCAGGGTTTGGGCCAGTTCGCGGACAGTTATATTGACTGGCAGTTCTATTTGTTTGATCTCTTGTCCGTTTTCGCTCATGTATTACCTCATTGTTTCTGGTTACTATAGGGTACTGCCAGATGCTTTTGTTTCCTGACTGGATTGATCCACGAGGCTGTTTAAAAACTGGCTCAGCCTCTCTCGATCAGCATCTGAAAGTTCCGTGTTTAATGCCATTTCTAAAGATTTCTTTAAGCCTTGCTCCCAACAGGATGGATCCGCATGTAAATATGCTCCTCTACCAGCTAATTTGCCAGTTTCATCGATAAAGATTCCCTCAGGAGTCCTAACAATGCGGACCAGGGATTTTTTGTCCTGGCTTTTTCGGCAGGCAACACACATCCGTTGAGGTTTATGTTTCCGTCGCACTTTCAACCTTTCTTGGGGTTAATCCTTGTCCTCTTCATCGGTTGATACTTGTTGATTTTCCTCAAGCGCTGTCGGGGGATTATCCTCTCCAGCAGGGGGCTCAGATCCTCCCTCTTCATCAGGATCTTCAGATGAGTCTTCCAGATCGGCTGCTTCTGTTTGGAGATCACTGCTCTCAACAGCTTCTGGTTGTTTTTCATCATCCTGATTATTTGCATCAGGCTGGGTCTCACCAACTTCTACTTGCTCATCCTGTTCTGCAGGGATCACCTGAACCGCTTCCGGAGAAGCTGATTCTCCTCCATCTTCCAACACAAGATCTTCTTCAATATCATATTCTTCCGGCAGTGGCTGGTATCCGATCATCACTTCCAAAGCTTCTTCAATCTGATGAAGGGAGGAAGGACCGATTCCATCAATATCATTGATTGAATCGGGAATTAACAATAAACGGTAGGCAAGTTCACCGACGTTGGCTAATCCAGACTCCCCTAACAGGTTTTCTACTTTTGTCGGCAATCCTAAGGTCATAATTGGCAAGTCATAGGCATCATCCGGAACAGCAGCCCTGGCAGCCAGGATTCTGGCTTTTTGCTGCTTGGTAATCTCCTGGCGTTCCTTAATCAAGCCGGATTCAACCCGGTTATTAAAATAATGTAATTCCCGGTATTCTTCAGGAGTGATCGGCCGCCCTTCAGCCTTCTTGGCCAGGATACCCTCAATCCTGGGAATAGCTCCCGCTTCAATATCCTGGAATTGTGCGTATTTAGGATCTCCCTGAATTTTAAAGAGTGTGTCTGATATAGCTTCGAAAAGACCTTTGATATCGATTCGCCAACCCGAAAGTTTAGCAGCTAAACGGGCATTTTGGCCGTTCCGGCCTATAGCCAAGCTGAGCTGGTCTTCTGGCACAACCACAGTCGCTGTAGGCATGCCGTCGGATTCTTTATTCAGGAATACACTTAATACCCGGGCGGGACTTAATGCTTTGGCAATAAATTCTTCCGCATTCGGATTCCATTCAATGACATCTATCTTTTCATCACTTAATTCCCGCACGATTGCCTGGATGCGGACCCCGCGGATGCCAACACAAGCTCCTACCGGATCCACGCCAGGTTTTAAGGCTGATACCGCAACTTTGGAGCGGTATCCAGCTTCCCTGGCGATTGAACGTATTTCCACGAGTCCCTGGTAGATTTCTGGAACTTCATTCTCCAGAAGCCGCCGTAAAAAATCCCGGTGTGCCCGAGACAGGATAATCCGGGGCTCCCGGGTAGTTTCCTCAACATCCAGCAGCAGGGCTCGAATGCGGTCATGAACCCGATAATACTCCTTGGTGATCTGCTGATTGCGCGGCATTTTCCCTTCAGCGTTGATATTCAATCCGATAGTCAACTCATGACGGTGAACTGCTTGAATTACTCCGGTGACAATTTCACCTTTCTTTTCGATGTAATACTCATATTGGGATTGGCGCTCTGCCTGGCGGATGCGCTGCTGAATAACCTGGCGTGCGGTTTGAGCTGCTACCCGGCCAAAATCTTCCGGGGTGCTCTCGACCATCTCAAGATCACCGTAGGCGGTATCCTTGTTTACTTTCCGGGCTTCTTCGATCAGGACTTCAGTTCGTTCATCCTGAACATCATCAACAACCTCTTTTTCAACGTAAACAATCACTTCTCCGGATTCTAGATCAATTTCAGCTTCTACCTTCTGGGCGCTAGAAGCATTCACTGATCGCCTATAAGCAGATACCATGGCATCTTTTAATGCCTCGATGATGATTTCCTCTGGGAGGTTTTTTTCATTGATGATTTGTTTAAAAGCCAAAGCAAATTCTGTTTTCATTTCGATTTCTCCAACTACATTGACCGGGAGGGGTGGCGCAGCCTGGGAATGACAATAAAAAAAGTGGGGGTTTCCCACTTTCCGTCGCCGCCTTTATTGCTTCCCCCTCTGGATAATCATTGTATCACGAATAAAAACTGCTGGCAAGGCATTCGGGAAATCCG
>CAZUMG010000051.1:0-3054 GCA_964621895.1 uncultured Anaerolineales bacterium
GGGCATAGACCGGGTGTCAGGAGGGAAAGTTGAGTACAAATTCACTGCCCTGCCCGATGCCATCGCTGGCCGCAGTAATTTCTCCCCCATGAGCGAGGACTAATGCCTGGGTAATAGCCAGTCCTAATCCAGATCCTCCCGTCCTGCGGTTGCGATCAGGGTCTACCCGGTAAAACCGGTCAAAAACAAATGGTAGGTGTTTGGCATCAATTCCTGCCCCGTTGTCCTTCACTGAGAGGGCAACTTTGCCCGGCTCATTCGCCAGGGAGACCTGAATTATTTCTCCCTGGGAGGTATGCCGCAGGGCATTATTAAGCAAGTTGTTTAAACACTGGGTGATGCGAGCACAATCTCCTTGCACCGGAGGGACAGACTCTGGAAGGTTTAGGGAAAGGGAGATTCCCTGATCGTCAAATATGGGCTGATAAATTGCCGCTACGTCCTTGACAATAGAAATTAAATTTTGATCGCTGAGATTAAGGGAAAATTGTTTTGCTTCCAGGAGAGCCAAATCGTGCAGGTCATCCACCAGGCGAGAGAGCTGCCGGGTTTGATCATATAGCCGGGCGACTTCAACTTTATCGAGATCATAAACATCATCCAAAATAGCCCTCAGGTTTCCTTGAATAACAGTGAGGGGTGTCCGTAATTCATGAGCGATATCAGCTAGCATATTATTGCGCAAATGATCGGCTTCTTCCAGGGCGGCGGCCATGGCATTAAAAGCAACGGCAACTTCCCGGATTTCACTGCTTCCTTTGACATCGATTCGCTGGGATAAATCTTGAGATCCGACTGCCTGGGCAGCTTTAGCCAAATTATGTAAAGGCGCAGCTAATCCCCGGCTGCTGATCACGCCCACCAGGATGCCAACCAGGGAAATTGACAGGAGAATGCGCACCAATCCGGAAACAATCGCTATGCGGGGAGACCCAATCATTCTGGTCAACATCGGGAGAGGTTCCCCACTGGATGATAGGTTGCTGCCCTGTGACTCTCGTTGAGCATACCCCTGGGTGATAGTCTCTGCCTGGACAGTTAAATAGATCACTGTTGGGATTAAAATTAAAAAGACCACAATGGCAATATAGGTCAAGCTGATTCTCACCCAGAGCTGATTCATCAGGTTAGATCCCTGAGGCGGTAGCCAATGCCGTGGACGGTTTGAATATTGGAAGGGAGATCTGGAGATTTATCAATTTTTTTGCGGAGGTTTTTTATGTGGGAATCCAAGGTCCGTCCGATTCCTTCTGACCCATAACCCAGCGCTTTTTCTGCCAGTTCATCCCTTGTGATCACAAATCCGGGGTTGTACATGAGCACCTTCAATAATTCAAATTCCGAGGGTGTTAAATCAATCAGCTCTCCATCGCAGGTGAGCTCCCTTTTGCTGATATCAAGGGTTAATTCCCCCACATTTAAACGGAGTGGTGCCTGGGCTTCCTGCTGAAGCTGGCTGCGCCTCAATAATGACCGAACCCTGGCAACAACTTCCCGGGGATTAAAGGGCTTGGTGATGTAGTCGTCAGCGCCAATCTCTAGACCGACAATCTTGTCATTATCCTCTACTCGGGCTGTAAGCATAATGATCGGCATGGCTGCTAGCTGAGGGTCCGACCTGACCAGGCGGGCGACGTCCCATCCATCCCGGTCGGGAAGCATCAAATCAAGGATTAATAGCTGGGGTTTTTCTGACCTGAGAACCTGGAGAGCGCTATTGCCATCATAAGCGGTCAGGATCTGGTACCCGGCTTTTTCTAAATAAGACCGGACCAGCCGGACGATGTCCCTATCATCATCTACTACCAGAATTCTTTCCATGTTTACGCTCAATTTCCAGTTCAATTCAAGAACTAACTACTCGCTCCGGAGAGCTTCAATAGGCTCTAATTGGGATGCCCGGTTGGCAGGATAAATCCCAAAGAACAACCCAACTGCTGCAGAAAAAAGTGTGGCCAGCAAGACAGCGTTGATCGTGATCACCGGGTTGAGCAAAAAATCATTGGCTGCGGCTATTTTGCCTACCCCTAAAGATAACAACCATCCCAAGATGATTCCAACTATTCCGCCAATGACACTAAGCAGGGATGATTCAATTAAGAACTGGGTCAGAATATCCTTCTTTTTAGCGCCAACTGCTTTACGCAAACCGATTTCCTTGGTCCTTTCAGTGACAGACACCAGCATGATATTCATGATTCCAATTCCACCAACCAGCAAGCTGATCCCTGCTACCCCACCGAGAAAGATGGTAAAAACTCCCGTGACAGTGGAGGCAAAATCCAGAAATAATTGCTGGGTTAGTACTCTAAAATCATCCTCAGCATATTTTATTTTATGCCGGTCCCGAAGTATTTGGGAGATTTCATCCTGGGCAGAGTCAACTGAATCTGAGTTAATGGCTGATACATAAATCAGGTCTACCTGGTTATTTGCCTTGCGCGGTAAAAGTCTAATTTGGGCCGTGGTAAGGGGAACCAGGGCCTGATCATCAGCACTGGATCCAAATTCGGATCCACCTTCTTTCTTTAGAATCCCCACAACCCGGAAAGGTTGGCCGTTAAGCCGGATCATTTCACCGACCAAGCCGTCACTGCGTCCAAAAAGGTCCTCAGCAACATTGGTACCCAGGATAGCGGCAGATGCCACCCCATTAATCTGGGAGGAATTAAAGAACTCACCTTCTGAAAGTTCAAGATTCTGTACCTGGTTATATTCTTCGGTGACGCCTATAAGGCTGGCATTGGAGGCCACCCCGGCATAGGTTACTTCTACTTGGCCCCGAACGATCGGGGCGGCCGCGGCAATCGACGGCGCAAAAATGGGGTCATCTAACGCTTCCGCGTCCTGGAGGGTAAGGGGTTCGGGGTTTTTTACATCTTCTGAGTTAGTGGCAACAAATAAAAGGTTGGTGCCAATGCCTTCAATTTCCCCGGTAATAGCTTGTTCAGTGCCAGTGCCGATGGCCAGCATGGCAATGACAGCGCCTACCCCGATGATGATACCCAGCATGGTTAACGCAGTTCGTACTTTATTCGAAGTGAGGCTTTCCAG
>CAZUMG010000051.1:3154-6197 GCA_964621895.1 uncultured Anaerolineales bacterium
GCATACCGCATGGGCAGTTCAACATTGGCTAATGCGGTTGCCCTGGGAAGCAAATTAAAACTCTGAAAAACAAAACCTACTCCGCGGTTGCGGATCTCTGCCAGCTGATCATCAGATAATGTTGCCACGCTCTCCCCGTTGAGGCTGTATTCCCCGGAAGTAGGGCGATCCAGGCAGCCTAAAATATTCATCAGGGTTGATTTGCCCGAGCCGGACGGACCCATGATGGAGACAATTTCTCCCGGCGCGATGTTTAGTGATAAACCTCTCAGCGCATGGACTTCAACTTCACCCATTTGGTAGACTTTGGTTATATCTTTGGCTTCAACTACCCATTTAGACATGTTCTGTTCCTGCATGTTTAATAATTCCTATTTACCGGCTAAATCCTGCAGGTGGACCTTGACCTGGTTCCATCTGATCAAAGATACTGATGTTGGGGGGGTTGAGGACAACAAAATCACCTACGTTAATATCTCCAGCTAACACCTCGGTATATTCATCAGAGGAGGCGCCTAAAGTTATCGGGACTCTTATCAGTGACGCCGGGTTGGGATTGGCTCCTTCCGGTGATAAATAAATCACCTGTTCTCCATTAACCCAGCGGACAGCCCGATTGGGGATCAGCAAGGCACCTTCAACCTGCCGGACGACAATCTGCACTGCAGCTGTTAAGCCAGGCCGAACTTCTTCATCAGCATCAATAACTCGGACTGTGACTGTAAACGACACCAGCCCTTGCTGCTGAAAGCCTACCGGAGAGACTTCTACAACTTCTCCCTGGTATTCTTTGCCCAGGATGGCATCAAACGAAAGGGTAACTGGTTGTCCGGGTTTAACCTGGTTAATATCAACTTCAGAGATATCCACGTCAACCAGTAGATTATTAAGATTGTCTATCCGAAAAGCCAGGCTGTTGGGAGCAACCAGATCGCCGGGAAGAACTTCGACGGATGTGATAACGCCATCAAAGGGCGCTGTGATCGTGGCAGAATCCAGAGCTGCCTGAGCGCCTGAAATCCTGGCTTCCGCCATCCTAATGTCATCCGGATCAGGGCCATCTTTAACTTTTTCGTACTGGCGTTCAGCTTCGTCTAAATTAGCCTGGGTAACCGCCACATTGGCATCTAGAATTCCCATCTCAATTTCATCTGCACCAACTTGCAGCCAGTTAACATACCAGGTTGCATATTGGTATTGGTTAATAGCCTCAGTTAACAGGATTTGCGCCTGGGCTTTAGCTACTTTTCCACTAGCGTGTTTTAAATTTTTCTCTTTGTTTTTTAGCCGATTTTCAGCAATGACCACTTTTGCCTTGGCTGACTTAAGTTCTTCCGGACTGTAGCGGTTGCCGGGCTGATTCAGGGTCCAGTGATACTCGGCGTTATCAAGCGAATCTCTCGCGACGGCTACGGCTGATTGGGCATTGGCGGCAGCTTTAGCTGCATTTTCATATAAGTCTTCCAGAGCCCGCTTTGCTGTGATCAATTCTTGCTGGGAAAGGTAATAATTCTGTGGCAAGGAATTTTCTCTCAGGGTCGCCAAAACCTGATCAGCGGATACCTCTTCCCCCAAGGTGACGGCAACATCGCCGATAATACCGGATGTTTCCCAATACAGGGTTGCACTTTGGTCCGCGTGAACCTCTCCTGTTTCGTCAACCACCGCGCTGAGATCACCGTTGGAGATCTGATAGGTTAGCAGCTCGCTGTCGCTGGCCAGGCTTCTTTGTTTTGCATTGACTATCCCGAATACTGATCCAGCCAATACCAGGGCGATAACAACTATGATGATAATGGTTCGTTTTTTCATCTGGTTCTCCCTTCTTATCGTACAGTTCAAGTGAGATAGTAGATATCTATCTTGAATTTAATTATCACAATATGGTTTTGATTAATTCCTGGATCATTTTAGCCTATAAATCTGGAGATTTTCTGGAGGGAGTGTGTTGTTTATGAGGATATCTGCCTGGCTTGCCGGCTAACAAACAAAACTGTTAAGAACCTTGGTTGGAAAATGGGGTTTCTCCAGGACCGGATAAACCATCTCCGGTAGTAGGCCGGTCCGTTTACTACTCAGGATCCGCTTGGTATAATGCCATGGAGCTAGAGGAGGGGTGCCAGAGTGGCCGAATGGGGCGGTCTCGAAAACCGTTGTGGTCTGTAAAGGCCACCGTGGGTTCGAATCCCACCCCCTCCGCTGATATTTTCGGGTCCGCGCCCCGATTTCGGTACACCAAAAAATCCCTGCCCGGGGTTGGTCAGGGATTTTGATCAGGGGGAATTCAATTGATTAGTTTTCGTTCGGGGGATCAAGCCTTGTCAATCTTGTTTTCAGTTCCCCGGATTCGCAGAATAAAACCCATTGCCAGCAGCCCAACCCCGATCAGCAATATGATGAATGACTGCCAGATAAGTGGATTGAAAATCGGGCTTATCAGGCGGGAACTGCCCGTAATAAACTCATGATATAACACCGAGGTTTGCGGAATCTCTTCAGGCATCCGATCGGTTAGAATACCCGTCCAGAGTGGTTTATACAAGATCGCTGTAATTAATGAAATTAATGATCCTCCAACCAGGGGAATGCCCCACCACTGGCCCAATCCTTCCAAAGAGCGCACTCCTAATACCAGGATCAAAAACAATAAAACCAGTGGGATCAGCAGTACGGTGTCCATATCCCAGCGGAATGTACGGATTTTCCATTTCAGGGTATATATGCCATCAAGCTGCGGCTGGTTTTTAATTAACGCCTGGGTGGCATTATATTCCTGCGGCGTGGCATCAACCACCATTTTCATGACATCGTTGTAAACCTGAATTTGTTCAGTATGGGGATAAGTGGAAAGTTTGCAGAGCTCCTCGACCATCTTGGTCCGCGGCAGGGGCTCTCCTGGTAGGGTTTGCATTTCTTCCATCTGAAGGTCAGTGCAATCCGGCAAGGAATCGTAATAAGCCACAACGGCTAATTCTCCTTCCGGGCCTTTCATTTTATCCACCAGTGAAGCCATATTCCAGTTAATCACGGGAAGGGGTTCGTC
>CAZUMG010000051.1:6297-7715 GCA_964621895.1 uncultured Anaerolineales bacterium
CAGTACAAACCAGCTCTTTTAGCCGCCAGAACCCCATTGGGGGAGTCTTCTAAAACAAGGACTTTCTCAGCCGGGCATTCTATTTTTTCTAAACCGAGTTGGTACAAAGCGGGATGGGGTTTACCCTCTTCCACTTCCTCGGCACAGCTGGTGTGATCAAAGTAAACTAGTAAGCCCAACCGGCCTAGGTTGGTATGCACCCACTCCTGATCAGAGCTGGATACAATTCCCAGTTTTAATCCTCTTTTTTTTGCTCTCTTGATCAGCGACACCACCCCGGGCAGAGGTTTTTGCTTCAAAACTAGGGCTAATTCTCGGCCAGAAACCTCCTGGATAATCTCTGCTTGTTTTGTCTTGTCCCTGAATGTCTCGAGGAAAGCTTCAATGGGCCCGCCCTTTTTGCCTGTTTTTCCAAGAATATTGCCCCAGTCTTCCAAGAGCATTTCCTTTCCATATTCTTTGAATTTTTCATCCCAGGCCTGGAAAACTGGCGTTTCGGTATCCAGGATAAGTCCATCAAAGTCGAATAAGATGCCTTCCAGCGGTGGTATTAGCTTCATGTCTGGTTTATTATACAGGATATACAGACCTCGTACCTTACAGTAGTATAATTAAGGCGATTAAACGAGGGGTCTCTGGGTAAACTTATGGTGAAACAACTCCAATTAATTTTAAAGCTCATGCGGGATAAAAGGGTTCATCCCTTGGTAAAATTGCTCCCCTTCTTATCCCTGCTCTATCTGGTTTATCCCGATCTAATTCCCGGCCCTTTTGATGACGCGGTGGTAATTACCCTCTTTCTGCAGTTCTTTTTATCTCTGGTGCCAGACGAATTGGTGGATGAGCTTCGTTTAGAACAAGACCTCCAGAAGAACCCTCCCACCGAAAAAGATACTATCATTGAAGGCGAATTCTGGGAAGAATAAAACTTCTAGTCATTAAAAAATAAAACTCCCCGTCGGGGAGTTTTTTATTAAGATCCAATTCTGTTTAGAAATATTCGTCGTCGTTATCATCAAATTTTAATTCAAACTCGACATCTTCCCGAGGTTGGCGGACCCACAACTGAATTACATCTCCCTCGTCGGTTTCTTCGAGATGGGCTGCTATAATGGAAATTTCATCAGTGAGGCCTGTTTCAGTCCGGTATTCTAGAACGATGGGTTCATTTTTTTCCCAGGCACTGCTGCAGCGGTCAACCAGGGACGAGCCATCAAAAGCTCTCAGCTCTGTGAAATAGGTATCATACTGGCCCGGGCTTTCGGCTACTCCTTGAATCCACAATCCATTCACTTCCTGGAATTCCGGGGTTGGCCCTTCAATGATAGTAATTTTTTCTGTCATTGGTTGACTGGATCTGTTCGATCCGGTTCCTCCACTTAGGGCTATATTACCATAATTTTCTGTCAGGTAAACCA
>CAZUMG010000051.1:7815-10401 GCA_964621895.1 uncultured Anaerolineales bacterium
TTTCAGCTGATGACACTCACGTGTTTTTATATGAGCATGGTGTTTTATCGTTTGCTGCAGCCCTGTTTGATGGACATCAACAAGATGAACCTTATATGCATCCCCGCCCCCATGGACTGACCTACCGGGTTGCCCGGGAAGGGACTCTCCTGGCAGTAAATGACACCATGACCGATCCTTTATTTGAAGATCGCCGCTGGGAAGGATCCATTATTGGTCTGCCATTAAAAATTGGGAATCAAGTGCTGGGGGTGATGACAGTAGCGTTAAAAAGATCTCACTCTTTCAGTGAAGATGAAATTCGTGCCCTGAAATTTCTGGGAGATCAAGCCGCGATAGCTATCCAAAATGCCAAACTTTACGAGCAAGCCCAACAAGAAATCGCCGATCGAGAAAAAGCAGAAAAAGCTATTAAACACCTCGCCAATCACGATGCCCTAACAGGGCTTCCCAATCGCAGATTATTTAATGAAAGGATCATTGTAGAAATCTCCCGCGCTCAAAGGAATAATCAGGTAATTGGCGTGATGCTGTTCGATCTAGATCACCTTAAAAAAGTAAATGATTCTTTCGGTCATAATACGGGAGACTTACTTCTTCAAGCCGTGTCCCAACGGATGGTTGGCTTGCTGAGAAAAAGCGATACCATAGCTCGTATGGGTGGAGACGAATTTTTGCTCATTCTGCCCGAGATGCAGCAGCCCAATGATGCTGTTAACACCGCTGAACGCATACTGGCTGCATTAAGCAAACCCTTTCTTCTAGAGGGGTATCAAGTTAATATCACCACCAGTATAGGTATTGCTTTTTACCCAGATGATGGAGATGAGGTTGATATCCTCATTAAAAAAGCAGACGTCGCCATGTATAAAGCCAAAGAAAAAGGCGGAAATGCATATCACTTCTATACCCCCTAGGATTATTACCCCGGTTAAGAAACAATTCCAACGACAGGTAAGTTTACTGCTCGTATATTAATCTAATGTATCAGCTCATTCTGCTTATTCCAATTGGTATTGATTTGCAATATTTCGATGAACAATGGCCATTTTTTTTAGAGCTTGCAGAACAGATGCCGGGATTGATCAGGGAATCAATAGTCAGAATTGATCAGACTCTTTTCGGGCAAACCTCCCTTCAAAGGATATATACATTTTCTTTCGAGAATCAACAGGACCTTAAAGAAGCCCTGCTCTCTCCTTTTGGGGAAAAAGCTGGAAATATGCTGCATGATTTGACCGGGGGAAAAATAACTATCTTAACAGCTGAATCTCAAGAAGATACCCTGTCTAATATTCAATCCTTTAAAGCTCAGGAAGTTGAATAATGCCGTTCAAACCATCCCAACCTGTGATCAAGTGGGTAATTGTTCCCTTGCTGGTTCTTCTGGTAACCACGGTTGGTTATCTTCTATACCAGGGGTGGAATGGAACAACATCCCGAAACAGAAAGGTGGTCAGCTGGATTCGTAACCCTCAGGATCATCCGGATTGGCTTGTTGCAGCGCTGACTCGCTGTAATTCTTCCACCCCTTTTTTATTTCCTACAGATGGCTACATCGGATATCTGTGGGGAGATTCTTTTCGTCCAGGACACCATCACCAGGGCATTGATATTTTTACCAGGGAATCCGCCGGCGAAACCCCAGTTTTCGCAGCATATGACGGCTTTTTGACTCGCCTTCCCTCTTGGAAATCCTCATTGATAATCCGCATCCCTCAAGACCCCCTCCATCCCGGTCGACAAATTTGGATTTATTACACTCATCTGGCCGACATCGACGGGAATAGCTACATCAACCCATCATTTCCTTCGGGATCAATTGAACTTCCGGTTGAAGAGGGAACTCTGCTTGGCTACCAGGGTAATTTTTCTGTCACACCAGGGCATCCTGTGGGAGTTCACCTTCATTTTTCAATTGTCCTTGATGATGGACAGGGAACTTTTTTAAATGAGCTAAACATTAAAAATACCCTGGACCCCTCTCCCTATTTTGATCTGCAATTAAATGGACATACCAATAAGGATTCAGTTCCTTTCTGCGAAAAATAATCTACCCATCTAGATCCAATTTTGGGAGGAATATCTAATGGAAAAATATCAGTACCTCCTCACGGAAATCAAAGAAAAAGTCGGTTTGGCAACTTTAAATCGACCAAATGAATATAATGCATTAAATCACAAGCTTCTTGAAGAATTAATGGATGCCCTGCAATTTTTTGATGAACAAAAAGATATTGGGGCTATGGTTATCACAGGAAATCTGAAAGCTTTTGCAGCCGGAGCAGACATCACGAATATGGTAGCTGCATCACCAGAAGAAATCAGGAGAAGCCCTTTTATTCCCTCTTTTGATCTAATTAGAAAAATAGCTAAACCCGTTATAGCTGCCGTTTCCGGCTACTGTCTGGGAGGAGGACTTGAGCTAGCCATGTCCTGTGATTTAATTATTGCTTCAGAGACGGCTACATTTGGACAACCCGAAATAAATTTAGGAATTATCCCAGGAGCAGGGGGAACACAACGATTAACCCATGCGGTTGGAAAGGTCATAGCCATGGAGATGATTCTCAATAATCGAACCCT
>CAZUMG010000052.1:0-10399 GCA_964621895.1 uncultured Anaerolineales bacterium
TTGAGTATTTTTTGATAATTGTCATTCATAATTTCACCTGCTCAATTTTTGTATTGTGGTAGGTTCAATCCTTCGCGAAAATGTGGAAACCCTATTGGCTGAATCCACTTTTCTGGGTGACATTGGTGGCGCCAACACCATCCAGATCTTCTATGGTGTAAGCCAGTTCACCCAGTTCCCCGTGCTCGACAGCCTTGATTATCCTTTCATCTCCATCCAGCAACCGCAGGGCCACCCAGCGAGCGTTGGGAACCTGGGGAAATGCCTCTTCGATCAGGGTCACCAACTGAGATACAGCCCGGTCTAATTTTGGATGGGTATAGTTAACGTGATAGGGCTTTGCCTGGGTTTCTCCAGCAGCAACCTCTTGAATAGCTGCCAGTAATTCTGCAAATCCCTGGTCATAGCGGGCAACGGTTGGCACAACGGGAACGCCCAGATCCCGGGCTAGTCTGCGGTGGTCTACCGTCATTTGATGGCGTTCCGCTTCATCCACCAGGTTAAGGCAGATCACAACCCGGTTGGTAATCTCAAGAACCTGTAAAACCAGGTTAAGATTTCTTTCAAGTCTGGTTGCGTCCACTACCACCACAGTAACATCTGGCTTTCCAAACAGGATAAAATCACGGGCAATCTCTTCATCCAAGCTGGTAGCTAATAAAGAATAGGTTCCCGGAAGGTCAACTAATTTATACCGGTTATCGCCGTAATCAAATCCACCCTCTGCCCGGGTCACTGTTTTTCCCGGCCAGTTACCAGTGTGCTGTCTTAATCCCGTCAGGGCATTAAACACAGTACTTTTCCCAGTGTTGGGATTACCCGCCAGGGCAACTACAAAATCCCAATTTTCCATATCAACACCCAGTTTCTTCAGGTTGGCAGCATTATGAACCGGGCAGGTTGCACAACCTGCCTGGGCTTGAGCTTCACTTACCCCCATCGGGGATCCGGTAACATTTTCCATCGGTCTTCCTAGCCTTTCCCCGGCTTTTTCTCCGGAGATGAATTATTTTTTTGAATGAATTTCCAGGGGATTTACATGAATTAACCTTGCCTGGGAACTTCTTAATGCGATCACCGATCCCCTGATACGGTATGCCGTCGGATCTCCTCCAGGATTAACCATTTCAACACTGATCTCTGTCCCGGGAATAATCCCCAGATCAAATAACCGCCGACGTTCTACTCCCCTGCTGAGGGAAGAAATCGTGGTAACCTTTCCAATTTCCCCAACCTGAAGAGTATCCAGGGGAACCCCTTCAATTAGCTGGTCTTTCCTTTCTTCAACCAACGGGATTACTGAGATATTAGCTGCCACGATGGGTGCCAGCACATGCTCCTGATCATCAGCCCAGAAACGAATCCGGTTTGCAGTCAACTCATCGATTTCAACGAACATATTTGGATGCAAATCTTCGGCAACCAGCTGGGCGTAGATCACATCTGGCTCATCTTCAATATGCACGATTCTGGCCGAGGTGTGAATCGGCAGAACAGATAGCGGAATTCCACCATGAGGAATCAGATCTCCCCGGGTTGTGGGAATGGGATCTCCATGAGGATCACGGGTTGGATGTCCCAAACTGGCTGACAAACGATCCATTTCTTCAACTGTGAGCTTATGCTCCAGGCGCTCTGCCTGCTGATGCCAATCATTCTCCTCGTAACCGGTAGCATCTGCAAGGTATCTTTCCCATAACCGGTGCGCGCGGACGATCTGGGTGGCGGTTTTACGCCCGGTATCCGTCAGAATAAAATTGTTTTCTGTTAAAACGACCAACCCTTTGGCCTGAGTCATTGCCAGAATTTCAGATGCGTGAGCCTGGCTGGTTGCAAGGACTCCCGCCAGGCTTTCCACACTGACTGTCTTTTGATTTCGTTCACATTTAAAAATGTATTTTAAAGTATCTTCTATTAATACCTTTTCGGTAAGCTCCCGTCTCTTCTGCAGACGCCAGAATAAGCCCGTTTCCGGCCAGAATAAAAGTCCGGAAACTACTAAAGTACCTGCCCCGATCAACAAGGCTACTAAGGGATTTGCCATGACTGCTCCTTCTAAAATTACTCTTCTGCCACTAATAAAAAAAGCATAATTACCAGATCATTTCTCGGTGATTGAATCAATAACCTCAACCTGAACCTGGGAGGTAACACTGCTTCCTAGGACTATTTCCTCTTTTTTCCCTGCCACCTGCAAACGAAGATTATCATCATAGGGTGAAAAATCTAAAACTGCAAATTCAGCTCCGGGCACCAAACCATGAGATTCCAGGAAGCGCAGGAATCCCGGATCATCATCATTGACTGAGTGTACTATCCCGTTTTGTTCCGGACGCAAATCATGCAGGTAACAGGTGTTTTGATCTGGCATGACCAGATTCCGGGAAGGGATGGGCTCTCCATGTAAGCCCCGCTGGGGATCTCCCAGGACGGCAGCAACCCGCTCCTCAAATTCCTCCGAGATCACATGCTCAAGACAATCGGCCTCCACGTGGACCTGATCCCAGGAATAACCCAGGATCTCATGCAGGAAAAGCTCCAGCAATCGATGATGGCGGATAATTTCCAAGGCAGCTTTTTCCCCCTCCTCAGTTAAAGCCACCCCCTGGTGCTTCAGATAATCCAGCAGGGGAGGATTTTCTTCAGCCAGCCGCTGAACCATATCGGTAACTGAGGCAGGGCTGACATTCAGCATATCAGCTATCTGGCCGGTTCCAACCCGCTGGGCATCAGTCGATAGATTATAGATTACCTTTAAATAATCTTCTACAGTATCCGACAAGTTCCTGCTCATTCTGGCTCCATTTTTGTTATTCTAAACCAGATTTTAGACTATTCTAAATTTTTGTCAAGAGTGGATTTGGGTAATACTCTCCATTTTCTTGCAGGTTTGTGACTAGAAAAATGATATTTAATTCATTTATATTAATTTTGTGATTAATTATTTTAATTTTAATATGAATTTTTATTAATTAACTATTGACTCTCATGATTTTAATGCTACAATTCCGTCCAGCGTCTTTTTTTAGCTTTTTTCAAACAGGAAAGGTATGATTGAAAAAATAAAATCCCTTTATCGGGAATATCCCCGCACATTCTGGTTAATCATCATGGGCATGTTCGTTGACCAGCTGGGAGGGGCACTGATATTCCCGTTCTTTGGCCTGTACATCACCTCAAAATACTCTGTCGGCATGACCGAGGTTGGGGTGTTGTTCTCCATCATGGCAGTGACCAGCCTGGTTGGCAGCCTGGTTGGAGGCGCCCTTACCGATAAATTCGGGCGGAAGATCATCATCCTGTTTGGACTGGTAGTCAGTGCAGCCAGCACCCTGCTGCTGGCTTTTGCCCCCAACCTTAACTATATCTATCTGTCCGGGTTTATCGTTGGGTTGTTCGGCAACATGGCCGGTCCAGCTCATCAGGCCATGATCACGGATGTCTTGCCAGAGAACAAACGCATTGATGGTTTTGGGATCCTGCGGGTGGTTGCTAACCTGGCCGTGGCCATTGGTCCCGCCATTGGAGGTTTTCTGGCCGCTAGATCCTATACCCTGCTGTTTATCATTGACGTAATCCTCAGCTCAATCACAGCCATGATCATCTTTACCCTGGTACCAGAAACAAAACCGGAAATGATTCCCGTGGAAAATCAGCCATTTCACGAAGAAACCCTGCTGGAGACCCTCTGGGGTTACCTGAAAGTTTTTAAGGACAGTATCTTTTTGGTATATCTGGGAGCAAGTATGCTGATGGCGTTGGCTTATATGCAATTGAACACAACCCTTCCGGTCTTCTTGAGGGATGTTCACGGCCTTCCCGAATCCGGTTATGGACTTCTGTTGAGCTTGAATGCCAGCATGGTGGTTTTATTCCAATTCTGGATCACCCGCCGCATCAAAAAATTTGCCCCGATGAAATTGATGGCCTGGGGCATGGTGATCTATGCGCTGGGGTTTGCCATGTACGGTTTTGTCTCGGCATTCTGGCTTTTTATTGTTGCCATGGTGATAATCACCATCGCCGAAATGCTGGTTTCGCCAACCGGACAAGCCATCGTGGCCAAATTATCACCCGAGGATATGCGGGGAAGGTACATGGCCGTGTTTGGTTTCGCTTGGACGTTACCAGTCGCTATTGGTCCCCTGGCTGCCGGATTAATCATGGATAACTATAATCCCAACTGGATCTGGTATGGCAGCGGCATTATCTTGCTCTTATCAGCCAGCGTCTTTGCCGTATTGCAAATCAAAGCCAGCAGCCGTTTTGCTTCCATTAACGAGGAAGATCTAACCCCGGTTATGGAAATAGCCGCTCCCTGATCCACTGGATAACCCGTCAGGGTCTGCCCATCCGAAACTGTTGACCGGCACCCGGGTTTATGGCATAATCAGTCCAATATATAAAAGAAAGGCAGAGATGAAAACGAGTAAGGCTGACAATATCTGCCAGCGAGCCCGGGAATGGTGGAAGCCGGGTGAGAAAAGTCAGTCTGAAAATCCTTTCGGAGCTGTGAACTGAACGCCTGAGGCTATTAAGGGATCCGGGTTCACCCCCGTTACCAGGGTGCGAGGCTGAATCTTTTTATTAGGCGAACAAACGTCTATCCAGGAGAGCCCTCGCAGAGAGCCCGCAATACTGTGGGAATCCGGGTGGTACCGCGTGAGGTTTTATTACTCTCGTCCCGATAGGGATGAGAGTTTTTTTATTCAGGAGGCAGGATGGCCATAAAGAAAGCACCAAACGAAGTTGATTTCATCAAACAAGAGCAGGACATCATTCAATTCTGGGATGAAATTGATGCCTTCAATACTCAGGTAGCCCTCCATAAAGGCAAGCCGACCTGGTCATTTATTGACGGGCCAATCACTGCGAATAATCCCATGGGGATTCACCATGGATGGGGACGTACCTATAAAGACCTCTTTAATCGTTATTGGACGATGAAAGGACGGGAGCTGCGCTATCAGAATGGTTTTGACTGCCAGGGTTTATGGGTGGAAGTAGAAGTCGAAAAGGAAAAGGGGTTTAAAAGCAAAAAAGACATAGAGAGTTACGGCCTGGCAAAATTTGTCCGGGAATGTAAAGCCCGGGTTTTACAATATGCCGCTGTTCAGACGGAACAATCTATCCGCCTGGGCTACTGGATGGATTGGAACAAACCAGACATGCTGCGGGAACTGGCTGAAAAATTATTAGAAGACCCTCTCCAGGAAGTATCCGTTCCAGGACCCCGGGGGACGGTTACAGATACCGTCGAACAGATCGTCGGACGGCTGGGTTTGCAGGAGCTGGGCGGCAGCTACTTCACATTCTCCAATGAAAACAATTACATGATCTGGAAATTCCTCAAAAAAACCTGGGAGAAAGGCTGGCTGTACCGGGGCGCGGACGTGATGCCCTGGTGCCCCCGCTGTGCAACAGCAATTAGCCAGCATGAGATTGTGACCGATGGGTATGCTGAGCTAACTCACCGCTCTGTGACCTTGCGGTTCCCGCTCCGCGAACGACCTGGTGAATCTCTGCTGGTCTGGACAACTACTCCCTGGACACTAACTTCCAACGTGGCAGCAGCTGTTGGACCTGACTTAACCTATCTCAAAGCGCGGGTAAAACTGCCTGCATCAGATGGTGATCAGGATCAAATTGTCTATCTTTCCAAAGGAACCGTGGGGATGCTTCGGGGAGATTATCAAATCCTTGGGGAAATCAAAGGATCTGAGATGAAAGGCTGGACTTATGATGGTCCTTTTGATGATCTGCCGGCAGCCCAATCTCCTGGAGGTGTGACGGAATTGAAAGAACTCCGGGAAGGCATCACCCTCAGCGCCGTAGAAGCTCACCAGGTGATTCTCTGGGATGAGGTCGGCGAGGAAGAAGGTACCGGGATTGTGCATATTGCCCCTGGCTGTGGTGCCGAAGATTTCCAGCTTTCATTTGAAACCGTCCTCCCCAGGATTGCTCCCCTCAATGAAGAAGGTTATTTTATTGATGGATTTGGGTGGGTCACGGGAAAACATGTCTCAGAAATAAACGACCCTATCTTTGCTAACCTGGAAGAAAAAGGCATCCTCTACCATTTAGAACCTTATACCCACCGTTATCCGACTTGCTGGCGCTGTAAAACTGAGCTTGTTTTCCGGTTGGTTGATGAATGGTTCATCAGCATGGGTGAAAATTATGAAAAGCCCCGGGAAGAGCTAACCGCACAAGAGAAAGATGCCAGCCTGCGTTACCAGATAATGGACGTTGTAGATCAAATCCGCTGGATTCCTGAGTTTGGCTACGCCCGTGAGCTGGACTGGCTGCGGAACATGCACGACTGGATGATTTCCAAAAAACGCTATTGGGGCTTGGCCCTGCCCATCTGGATCTGCAGTGATTGCGATCATTTCCTTGTAATTGGAGATGACCAGGAATTGAAAGAAAGGGCTGTAGAGGGTTATGAGACTTTAAAAGGTCATACTCCCCACCGCCCCTATATTGACAACGTTATTCTGACATGTGACAAATGCGGCGGCAGGATGACCAGGATTCCCGATGTGGGCAATCCCTGGCTGGATGCTGGAATTGTCCCCTTCTCAACATTAAGCTACCGGGTTGATCCCGCTTTCTGGGAAAAGTGGTATCCAGCTGACTGGATCAGCGAATCCTTCCCGGGCCAATTCCGGAACTGGTTTTACAGCCTTTTAGCCATGGCTACTGTACTGGATAATTCTCCCCCTTTCCTGGAAAACTTCAGTTATGCCAGCTTGCAGGCGGAAGATGGACGGGAAATGCATAAATCCTGGGGTAACTCAATCGAATTTAATGAGGCTGCTGATAAGATGGGTGTGGATGTCATGCGCTGGCTTTATTGTGCCCATAAACCCGAAAACAATCTCCTGTTTGGCTATCAACGTGCAGAAGAAACCAGGCGCCGTTTTATCATTCCTTTCTGGAATGTATATTCCTTCTTCACAACCTATGCGGAAATAGACGGATGGGAACCATCTCTGGAAGGATTTGATCCTGACACACCTGAAGGGCCAACCCCGGAAAGCCAAAATTCGCTGGATCGCTGGATCCTGGGGCGGTTAAACCAGACAGTGGATCAGGTTTCTAAAGACCTGGCTAACTCGAATGCCTACAATGCTACCCTGGCGTTTGAGTCCCTGCTGGATGACTTAAGTAATTGGTACGTCCGGCGCTCACGCAGGCGCTACTGGAAAACAGAAACCGACCTGGATAAAAACACTGCCTATGCGACGCTCTGGCACGTCCTGGTAAAGATGAGTCGTTCCCTGGCTCCGGTGATTCCTTTCCTGACCGAGCAAATCTATCAAAACCTGGTCCGAACAGTGTATCCAAACGCTCGTGAGAGTATCCATCATACCCTCTGGCCGGAAGCCGATTCCAGCGCAATTGACCAGAAGCTGATCGATCAAATGAAATTAGCCCGCGAAACTGCCAGCCAGGGATTAAGTGCCCGCAGCAACGCCGGGATTAAGGTCAGGCAGCCTCTCGCTCAGGTTTTAGTCCACGTTAAAGAGGGCCAGGCGGAACTTGATCAGGAGTTAGTAGATATTGTTCAGGATGAGCTTAATGTCAAGGACCTCAAATTCGTCTCTGACTCGGATACGCTTCTTGTCTATGTGGTGCTCCCAAATAATAAAACATTAGGTCCCAAGTACGGCGCGGATTTTCCAAAGGCAAAAGAAGCTCTGGCAAAAGTAGATCCAGCAAAAGTTGCCGCCCTGTCCAATGCAGGACAAAATCTAACAACTAGTTTAGACGGCAAAGAATTTGTATTTCTCCCTGAAGACATACTGGTCAGCACCGATGCTGCAGCAGGATTTGCCACAGTTGACAGCAATTTGCTTACAGTAGCTCTGGAGACAGAAATTACCCCTGCCCTGCGGGATGAAGGTTTAGCCCGCGAGGTTATCCGCCGGATCCAAGACTTCCGAAAACAAGCTGATTTCGATATTGCTGATCGGATCACCCTGGTTTACCAGGCAACACCTTTACTACAAGGAGCCATCGAAGCCCACCGGGATTACATCATGGAAGAGACCCTCGCTGTTGAGATGCGGGCAGGGAAACCGGAAGAGGGTATGTTCTCCGGAACTTCCAGCTTTGAGGGAGAAGAAGCAACCCTGGGTTTGGAGGTTACCAACTGAGGAAATTGATCAACCACCAGGATTTTTAGTGAGAAAATCACCTCCCTCACCGGTCCTTTTTGGTATAATCAAACTGATGAGATTTATGGTTACACAAAATCAGGAAAAGTATTATTCAGAACCATAGAAGCGCTGACCCGGCAAACAAGATCAGTGCTTCTTAACACGCCCTCCCAAAATGGGGGCGTGTTATTATGTGGGTACCAGGTAGTATTTAGGAGAACACCATGACCAAAAATAAACTGACAATTAATGAGCAAGTAGCTTACCTGATGCAGGGAGCAGACTATGGTGACGATCAGGTAAAGCAAGCCATGGCGGAGGAACTGAAAGAACGGCTGCTCACAGCCGAGAAAGAAAAACGCCCCCTTAAAGTGTACTGCGGGTATGACCCTACCGCGCCGGATCTGCATCTCGGCCACACTGTGACCATGCGAAAACTCAGGCAATTCCAGGAACTCGGTCATGAAGTAACTTTCCTAATTGGTGATTTTACAACCTTGGTGGGTGATCCATCCGATAAAGACAAGTTAAGACCCCGTTTGTCACCTGATAAGATTGCCGAAAATGCCCGGACCTATGCGGAGCAGTCCTTTACCATCCTGGATCCAAAGAAAACTGTCATCCGCAGCAATGCAGAATGGTTATCCAAGTTAACTTTCGAAGATTTGATTCACCTGAGCGCCAATTTCACGGTCGGGCAGTTCTTAACCCGGGACAACTTTGCCAAACGGTTCCAGAATAACGATGCCATTTATCTGCATGAGTTCTTTTATGCCATCATGCAAGGCTACGATGCCTATATGCTGGATGCAGATGTCCAGGTGGGCGGCAGCGATCAGCTATTTAACATTGTCACTGCTGCCAGAAAGTTGATGGCCGCCCTGGGGAAAAAGCCCAACATCGGTATTATTATGTCGATCCTGCCGGGAACTGATGGTGTTATCAGGATGAGTAAATCCCTTGGCAATGATATTCCTATCAAGGGCAACCCCAAAGACATGTATGGCAAGCTGATGTCCTTGCCCGATGAAGCTATGGGTATATTCAGCTGTCTGGTAACGAGCTGGACACCAGCTGAAATCGAGGCTTTTGAAAAAGAGGTTTCCAGCGGAGACCTTCACCCCAAAGATGCCAAGATGAAATTAGCCCGCGAAATCGTTACGATCTACCATGGTCAGGCAGCAGCCGAACAGGCGGAATCGGAATTTATCAGGGTTTTCCAGGAGCAGGGTCAGCCGGAAGAAATGGATCAGTACAAACTGCAAGCGGGGCAGACCGTCCTGGACGTTCTGCAGGAAAGCGGTCTGACCGCAAGCAGGAGTCAAGCCCGGAGGCTGATTGAACAAAACGCCGTTCGTCTGGATGAACTGACTCTGGATGATCCCCATGCTGAGTTTCCAGGCAAGGGAGTTCTCCAGGTTGGAAAGCGGCGCTTTATCAAAGTAATCTGACTTGCACAAATAATACGAGAGGAAAGCCTTTATGTCCCTTCACTATGCATTTCTTGTATTAGAAGAACATCCCTACGGGCGGGAGATGCTCCGAATTCTGATCGAAAACGATTTAGTACCCAGCGTGATCATCCAGGAGGTGTCCAAGGTTAGTGATGAGGAACGCGAAAAATTCCTCATACGCATGGCTGGGCAGCCGGTGGCGCCGCGCCTTACTCAGTTGATCTCCGGGAGGAAGATACCGGTATATTGTGTATCCAATCATAATAACGAAACCTGCAGAGAGTTGCTCGCTGCCGATCAACCTGATGTACTGGTATTAGGCGGAACCCGCATCATCAAGCCAAATATTCTTGAAGTGCCGCGCCAATCAACGGTTAATGCCCATCCGGGCTTACTTCCTTGGCTGCGCGGGTCAGCTTCAGTAGGCTGGGCATTATATAAAGATATGCCGCAAGGAGCTACCGCTCACTTTGTAGTCCCGGGAATTGATACCGGCGACATAATTGTCTCAAGGCAGCTTCCAGTCTATCACCATGATACCTACGAAAGCATTAATTATCGCATCGCCATTCTGGCAGGGGAATTGATGGCGGAAGCATTGATTTCTATAACCAATGGGGAGGTTCACCCCACTATCCAGGATCCTGCTGAAGGGGAGACCTTCCGGGTTATTCCCGAGGATCTATTGAAGGAAGCAAAGCGGCGTCTGGCAGAAGGCCGCTATTCCCATTTTGCAGACTGAAAGAATCAGGATATCACTTCCATCGTAAAGAAAGCTGC
>CAZUMG010000053.1:0-7282 GCA_964621895.1 uncultured Anaerolineales bacterium
TACTGCCCTAGCAGGGAAATATTCTCTTCGGCTGCAACCTGGAAGAGGTATTCATTGCCCATCCTGCGGGCAGTTTCCCCGCAGCACATTTCAGCATCCCCGAGAATACCAAAATCCACCTTAAGTTTATTAAGGATATTCAAAAAAGACCGGGCGACTTTTTTGTTGCGGTCATCGAAAGCGCCAGCGCATCCCACAAAATAGAGCACATCTACCTGGTCTCCCGGTGAAAGCACCCGGAGATCCAATCCCTCAGCCCAACTCATCCGATTTTGAGCGGGCATACCCCAGGGATTGCCCTGGCGTTCAAAATTCCTCAGGGTTTCTCCCACGGTTTGGGGAACATCCCCGGTCATTAGGACCTGGGCTCGCCGGATATCAATGACCTGCTCAGGAGGACGGATAAAGGCAGGACAAACCTCCAGACAGTGACCGCAGGTAGTACAGGACCAGAGGAACTCTTCTTTGAATAATTCCGGATTTAAACCAGTGTCCGGCCCATTTTGGGGTACGAGGAAAACATCTGCCATGGTATCCCTGAGCATCAACAGCAGGGTTCTGGGAGAATAAGCCAATCCGCTGCTGGTTGCCGGACATACTTCTTCGCAGCGCCCGCACTGCAAACAGGCATCAAACGCCAGCAAATTGGTTGATGAAAACTGATTGATTTCATTAGCGCCCAATTCTTCCGCGTTCATGATATCTTCGATAGTCCCTAATTCCCCATTGGGACGATCAGATTTCAGGAAGATATGGGTCGGCGTGAAAAACATATGGCGTAATTTTGTAAAAGGAATGCTGGCTGCAAGCAATAGACCCAGTCCAACATGAATCCAAAACATGTAGGGGTGGATCCAATTTGCCTGGATTGGCGTGATCACTGTACGCCTCAACAACCCGGCTACAAACTGGCCAATAGGTGCCCAGGAAGCTCCCTCCGGCTGCAAGGAAAAGTAGCGCAACCCTTCAGTGAGAAATCCAACAATTGGGATAAAAGCCAGGAGGATCAATGCATAAAAATCATCCCAGGCATTTTCCATAAATCCAGGTTTAAGGATCAAGCGGCGGATCAGGGCCATTAGAACACCCAGCAGGATAGCAGCTCCAGCCAGGTCCATGATCAGTTCATAGCCTAAATAAACCTTTTCCGAAAATAGCGGCCAGGTGAAGGGGACAAACAGACCCATCTGCATGATTTTGATGGAAGTGCCAATGATCTGAATGACCACACCCCAGAATATCAATAAGTGCATGATCCCGGGGTAGATTTTTTTCACGGTTCGAACTTGTCCGAGAGCATACAGGAATACATCACCTACCCGCGACCAGGGTTTCGATAACCGTGTTTGGGTTGTTGTCATACGGATCCTCCGATGAAAATTTCTCCGTCTGTGATCGTTAATGCAATTTTCTCAAGGGGCAGGGGGGGAGGACCAGAGATCACTTCACCCTGGATTGGTTCAAAATAACCTAAATGGCACGGACAAAAGATGATCTGCTTGGTGCTGTCCCACTTAACTATGCAGGCAAAGTGAGTGCAAACTGCAGAATAAGCTTTAAATCCTTCTTCTGTGTGGATAACCAGAGCGGGATATCGTCCGTATGGAATGGTCAGGCTCTCTCCTGGTGGGATGTTATCGACAGTTCCTACCAGGACTGGTTGCGAGGGAACTTCTTCCAAGGCAGGTGGATAAAAAAACGCAATAAATGGTCCCAAGAGGGCTGTGAGCCCTGCGGCTCCCAATCCTTTTTTGATCAGGTTGAAAAAATCACGACGCGATATTTTGCTCATTTAACTTACCTCCCCCCAAATTGTCAGGCCGATCAGAATGATTACTGCAGCCAGGGAAAACCAGAATCTGAGACGGTATATTTTCGGGTTTGCATCTGGTTTTTGATCCAGGAACGGCCAGATAAGCAGCACAAGTATCGCAATTACCGGAGCTGTAGCTCCGATAGTTTCCGGGATATACCGTAATAGCTGGTATAGAAACAGGAAATACCATTCTGGTTTGATGTGGAGAGGGGTGTCCATCGGATCTGCCGGTGCTCCCAAACCCAGCGGGAAAAATAATCCCCAGATTCCGATTAAAATGACCAGAATTCCTACCCCAAGGGCGACTTTTGCTTCCAGGGTCAGGTGATCAGGATAAAAAGGGACCCCTTTCTCTTCTTGGTTTTCTGACATAGGCTTGCTCCAGTTTGGTTCAAATTCTTCTCAATAGCGTTGTGCCTAGAGGGGTTTCATAATCCCCTGTTTTCGAACCATGATGAAATGTAAACCCATTGAAGTGATGGTAATTAACGGAAGGATAAGGACATGGAGGGCAAAGAATCTGCTCAGGGTTAGATTGGTAATGCTCCATCCCGCGCGGAGGAAAATAAGCGCTAGATCCCCAATCACAGGAATGCTGCCGGCAATTTCTGTACCTACAGTTGTGGCCCAATAAGCCCGCTGATCCCAGGGGAGTAGGTACCCGGTAAAGCCAAATACCAGGGTCATGGTCAGTAAAACCACCCCGGATACCCAGTTCAGCTCCCGGGGGCGTTTATAGGCACCCATGATAAAAACTCGCAGCATGTGGGCACACGCTAAGACGATCATCCCATTCGCTGACCAATGGTGGATCATGCGAACGGCCGATCCCAATAAGACCTCATTTTCAATGAATTGAATGCTGGCGTAGGCATCTGCCGGGGTTGGCTGGTAATAAAAAGCCAGCATAATGCCAGTAATTCCCTGGATAATGAAAAAGAAAAAAGTTAAACCTCCCAGGCAGTACCACCAGCGCCGCTGCCAATCCGGAACAGGTTTACTGAGAATAGGTTTCAGAAATGTGGTCAGCTGGTAGCGGTCTTCCAGCCATGCTGATATCCGCTGGGGAATTGGGATCCAGGCAGATTTTGTTTTCCAGACGCTGGCGCTGCGGGCTATCCCAAAAAGAAAGGCAACTCCAGCTGCACCAAAGGCAATCCAACGGATGACTGGAATCCAGAGATTACTGAAAGAGCCATCCAGATGGCACTGCAGGCAGGTGTCCTTATCAGGTTCAGGGGGAGCAGATAGGATAAGGTCGTTTTCTGGAGATCCAGCGGCAAGAAACTGGTCTGCTGCGGTATAAGGGTGAACTGCTGCCGCGGTGATCAGAAGCAGGCTCACACTGAAAACGACAATTAAGATTGTACGGTAAGCAGGTTTCATAGCAGACCTCGACTATGCTGAAATCAGTGGGGCTGGAACCGTTATTATCGGTCTTTCACGAAGGTTTGAGCTTGATGTTTTCCATTCCGCAGACACCCTATTGAGAGCGATGGCATGATTGACATTCTGGAGAAGGCGACTTTTGGGTCTTGATTTTTGGACCAAAATGGTTACATCAAAAGAATATTAACAATATAACATAACCTCTATCTGGCTGCAGGTGTCATTCTTCACGAGGAAAAATGAAATCAGTTAGGTATTTTCGGTATCAGGGATAATTGAGTAATGATCTGGGATACAACTACAGGGATAGCTGCGGCAACTGCCGGGGTAGGTGTCTCGCTAAATTCCAGGATATTTTCAACCTCAACTGCGTAAATGATTATCTCACCAGGGACCTTGTAGCCCATCTGGGCTGCTGCATCCAGGGCAGTAACCAGGGAAGTATCGTGGGCTGAGGTGCTGTGCTGGGTTGGGGAAACAGCCCGAAGATCATCCAAACTGAGGTGGTGGATCGTTCCCGGTGTGGTCCTGTCCGGGTGCAAATAATAGGCATCAATCAGGACTACCCGGTCATAGCCCAGCAAACTTTCCATCAACCTGATGCCCCCAGCGCTTGCTTCTGTTATGGTCAAATCTGGATGAGCTTGCAGATCGATAGTATCTTCCAATAACTGGGCAACCTTAACCCCAACGCCATCATCTGTAAGGATCGGGTTGCCTAAACCAATAATCAGTGTTTTCATAAGTCTATAAAATAAAAAGAAGTAACCAGTTTATGGCCCCAATCTGCCGGGCACTGGTTACTTCATTTTACAACAGGGATAACTTGTTAATCAATGTATTGGCTTCTGGTTTCAACCAGGTTTCCATCCGCATCCCGGATTTCGACTTCCAGAGGCATCTGGCCGGGTAAGGAGTGGGTGGCGCATGACATGCAGGGATCGTAATTTCGGAAAGCCATTTCAATGGTATTAAGCAGACCTTCGTTTACCACGCCGTTCTTAATTAAACCCTGGGCAGCTTTCTTGATTGACATTGCTATGGGGGCATTATTGTTGGTTGTACCAACAATCAGGTTGACATCTGTCAATATCCCATTTTCATCTGTCTTGTAATGGTGGGTCAGGGTTCCCCGGGGTGCTTCTACACTGCCAACACCTTCCGTAGGTGTATTGGTAACGATCTGCCGGACATTGGGATTGGTGATTTCCGGGTCCTCGGTTAATTCCAGCATCCTCTCAGCAGCGAAAAGCAGTTCTACCAGGCGAGCCCAGTGGGTAGCTAACCGGTGATGAACTGGCTGATAGCGTCCCTCAACTTTCTTAGAGCCCAGGGTTTCATAGAAACGCTCATAGTGCTCCTGGGCTTTGGGTGTTGCCATACCGTCCGAAGCATTCAGCCGGGAGAGAGGCGTTGCACAGTAGACACCGCTGTCCACACCATCCACAAAACCTTTCCATCCCACATCTTTCAAGTAAGGGAATTTTAGGTAAGACCAGGGCTCGACCCGTTCTGCGATATGTTTGGCATAATCTTTGGCCGGGTATTTAACCAGCTCTTTGCCATCTGGACCGGTCACCCGGATCAGGCCGTCATAGAAATTAATTTTATTGTTTGAATCTACGGTGCCCATATAGTAAGTTCGATGGGTAAAAGCATCGGAGACAATCAGGTCAACATACGCCTGATTGGCAAGCACAATATCATCAAATATTTTTAAACTGAAGAGCGCAAAATCGATATTCTGTTTGGCGTAGTCTAGGATGATTTTCTGTTCCTCTTTGGTCATGGATTTACTCCAGCCGCCTGGTAAACCGGCAACAGGATGAATGCCGCGACCCCCGAGCATCTTGATGACTTCGTGGTTTCTTTTCCGGCACTCGATAACTTGTATGCCGATATCCACACCAACCTTGTGGATCACACCAAGGATGTTCCTTTCTGCAGGATCTGAGTCTGGCCCGAGCACAAAATCCGGACCACCCAAGGCATAAAAATGTACGGTATGGTCAGTCACGTAAAACGAACTGTAGAAGAGCTCCCTGAGTTTTTTAACAACTGGAGATGGTTCAACGTTAAAAAGGGCATCCAGGGCTTTGGTGGCGGCCATGTGGTGGGCTTCCGGACACACCCCGCAGATCCGGTTGGTTATCCGGGGCATTTCTTCTGCTGGTCGCCCAATTGAGAACTGTTCAAACCCGCGCAGTTCGGGTATTTGCAGGTAGGCGTTCTCAACATTGCCTTTATTATCGAGGAAAATCTCGATTTTTCCGTGACCTTCCAATCTTGTGATAGGATCGATGGTTATCCGTTCCATTACGAATCTCCTTTTCCGTTCTTGACCCGTCGGAGAATTGAGTGTGCCATGCTGAAGCGGTAGAATGTGCCAATTGGATCAGCGATTGTATCCATCACTTCCTGGATTTTACTTTCTAATTCAGCTTCTTCCATGGTTTCATCACCAGCATCAACAACTGAAGCAATCGCAGACAGCATCTTGGCACCTTGGTCGGTCACGCCTTCCATGGGACCATAACAACCCCGGCAGCCTATGCCAACCGATGGACAGAGAGCACCACAACCACCCCGGGTGGCAATGCCCATGCAAATTAATCCCTGTTCAAGCAGGCATTGGTCCGGATCTGGATCAATTTCAAAAGGTCTGTAAAACCGGGCAATGGTCTTTTCTTTCTTTTCCCGGGTACACTCATCACACACAGCTGTTGTGCTGGCGCCAATCACCGCTCCTGCGGGAGGCAGCGGCTGGCCTTCAAGCAGGGCACCGACTACCACCTGGAGTACTGCCCAGATTTGATGGGGTTCTGGGGGGCAGCCCGGCAGGTAGTAATCCACATCGACCACCTGGTCGAGGGATTTTACCGTGTTATAGAAGGAGGGCAGGGTTAGTTCACCTTCAGGAACTTGAGTAACTTCCTGGGGGAAGATCCGGTCCGGGTTTTCGATTGAGGGATTGTTTAAGTACACCTTGGAAAAAGTTGCTTCTTTTGTGGTTAGATTGGAGAGCGCCGGAATACAACCTTCATAGGCACAGGATCCATAGGCGACCAGGATCTTGGATTTTTTCCGCAAAAGATGGGCCATTTCTTCATTATCTGATGTTCGGATTGCGCCATTAAACAAGCAGACATCGATGTATCCGTCGGGATAACCTTCAACGTCTTTAGTTTTAAAGTCAGCAATGCAGGGGAAGAAGACAATATCAAATACCTCATCCACAGTTAAGATATGTTCGTGAATATTGAGAACAGAGATCTCACATCCTCCGCAGGATGCTGCCCAGTACATGGCCAGTTTCGGTTTTGCATTAGCTCCCATGTTATACCTCCTTTACGGGGATGAGTTTTGCTCCATTACCACCCAGCACCTTATCATGCCAGCGGAGAGGTCCAAGAGCTCGGATATCTTCGGTCATTTTGGTAACTGCAGCCGCTAGAACCGTGCCTTCTGAGGCTGAAGCCCATAATAACTGGACTCGTTCATCCTCAATGCCCCACTGCTTAAGGGTGTTTTTCAGGAGTAAAAACCGCCGTAAAGCTTTGATATTTCCGTTTACGTAATGGCACTCTCCCGGGTGGCAGCCGGCAATCAGCACACCATCTGCTCCACTGCGCAAGGCTTGCAGCACAAATTGCGGATCCACTCTTCCAGAGCACATCACACGAATCGGGCGTAGGTTGGGTGCATATTTAATTCTTGCGGTACCGGCTAAATCAGCAGCCCGATAGGAGCACCAGTTGCACAAGAAACCCACAATCACAGGTTCAAATTGCTCAGTCATATTACCTCCTGCGAAGCGTTCACTGGTTCCTGAACGTCCCATAAAATTCCATTTAGCTCCGCCATAACTTGTATGTTTGTGAAGTGAGCTCCCTCAATCACGCCTGATGGGCAGGCTGCAACGCAGGTTCCGCACCCCTGGCAAAGCGCTGTAATTACATGGGAAACTTTCTTTTCTTCGTCAAACTCAATGGCATTATAGGGGCAGAGGGTATTACAAATCCTGCAGCCAGAGCAATTCTCTTCCTGAATTTTGGCTCTGACCGGTTCCATCATGAC
>CAZUMG010000053.1:7382-10387 GCA_964621895.1 uncultured Anaerolineales bacterium
GTATTTTCGGCCTGGACGACAAGTTTGCCTTCTTCACTCGGATATCGGGGAGCGTCGGTTATTTCTGCGACCCGTCCACGAATGAAATGGGTGCCTTCCTTTAACAAACGGTTATAAAATTCTTCATACCCTTTACCGGGAGTCCGCATATCGATGTAATAGTTATAGACTTCAGCTTCCGGCAGGTGTTCATGAACCAGATGAGCAAACTTTAAGGAGTACATACAGCAGACTTTCGAGCAGTACTCGTTGTAGTTATGATCTCTGGATCCGACACAATGGACAATAGCCACACTTTCTGGTTCTGTCTCGCCATCCCGGAGAACAATATGACCGGCTGTGGGGCCAGAAGCATTGACCATCCGCTCGAATTCCAGGCTGGAGAATACGTTCGCTAAACGTCCATAGCCATATTGAGGAATTCTCCGTGCATCAAAAAGGTCGTATCCAGTCGCCAGGATGATATTTCCTACATTGATATGAAGGATTTCATCTTCCTGTTCATAATCAATCGCTTTAGTGGGGCAGACACTTTCACAGATTTTGCACTTTCCAGTTTGAAAATAAGTGCAGTTTTCTTTATCGAGAACCGGATACCCCGGAACGGCCTGGGGAAATGCCCGGTAAATTGCCTTGCGGTAGCCAAGCCCCGCTCCGTAGTTGTCGTCGATGACTTTTTGCGGGCATTTTTCTTCACAGATGCCGCAAGATGTGCACAATTCCTCATTGACACAGCGGGCTTTTTTCCTCACTGTGATATTAAAATTGCCAATATACCCTTCGACAGTTTCAACTTCGCTGTAAGACAACAAGGTGATATTGTCATTTTGACCTACGTCCACCATTTTGGGGGTCAAAATACATGCCGAGCAGTCCAGCGTGGGGAAAGTTTTATCGATTTGAGCCATATGCCCACCGACGGTGCCTTCCCTTTCCACCAAGTAAACGTGGTTGCCTGCCTCGGCAAGTTCCAGGGCAGCTGTAATGCCTGCAATTCCTCCACCCAGGATCAATGTGTTGGGATTAATGGAAACAGGAATTTTCTCAAGAGGGACGTGATGGATAACTCGTTCCACGGCGCCATTTACCAAAGCTTTCGCTTTTTGGGTAGCTGCAACCTTATCATTGGTCGCCCAGGATCCGTGTTCGCGAATATTCGCCATCTCAAACAGGAAAGGGTTTAATCCACCCCTTTCCGTTGCACCCCGGAATGTTTTTTCATGCATGTGAGGTGAACAGGAAGCAACCACAACTCTGGTTAATCCTTTCTCCTTGATGTCGTTCTCAATCAGTTCCTGACCCGTGCTTGAGCACATGAACTCATAGGTCCGGGAGACAACGACATTGGGATTCGTTTTTGCCCACTGAGCGACGTCTTCAACATCGATTGTTCCCGCAATGTTGGATCCGCAGTGGCAGATGTACACGCCTACTCTTTCGTGTGTTTCGGGGATATTTTTTATTTCAGCCATCGATTATCCCTCCTCTATTCTAGTTGGCATTGGAAGTCCGGTATTTTTCTTTCCCCTCTCCCGGGTTCGTTCCGGTTTGGGAGCTTCTTCCGTGATCTTGGATAACGCTTCCTTGGCAGAGACAATCTCCTTGCCAAAACCGAGTTCACTCATTTCAAATCCAAAAGCCAACCCCATTAACTGAGTGAAATAGACTATGGGAAGATTAAAATCCGTTCCAAAATGGTTGTTAACTGCATCCTGATATGCATCCAGGTTGAGTTGGCACATCGGGCAGAGGGTGGCAATCATGTCTGCACCATTATCAGCGGCATTCTTTAATAAGCGCCGAATTAATTCCAGGGCAGTTTCTTCACTGATCTGGGTCATATGACCACCACAGCATTGGGCTTTAAGGGGAAAATCAACCACGGTTGCCCCCAGAGCTGCAAGCAGTCTATCCAGTGAAGTGGGTTGTTCCGGGTCATCAAATCTTTCCATAGCCGCAGGGCGGGGAACTAAACACCCATAATACGGGGCAACCTTGAGGCTGTAGAGAGGTTTCTTTACCTGATTTTCGATCGCTTCGATTCCCACATCAACCACGATGGTTTCCAGAAGGTGCTGGACGTTGATTGATCCAGGTTGGTACTTAAGGCCACCTGCTTCCAAAGCAGCATCAACGTTGCTTTTTAACACCGCATTTTCGGCCAGATAGTGGTCAGCTTTTTTTAGGTTTAAGTAGCAGGCGCTGCATGGAGCAACCAGGTTTGTTGAGCTGTTCTGGTCAGCAGCCAGGGCCAGATTCCGGGCAATCAAGGCGTAGGCTGGCACTTTATTGATAGCTATGTACTCGGTTGCGCCGCAGCAGTTCCAATCATCGATTTCCACAAACTCTATTCCTAATGGCTTAGCAACTGCCATGGTAGAGTCATGGTAAGCTCTGGCGTTTCGCTCAATCGAACATCCAGGATAATACCCATATTTCATGCTACACCTCCCAGCTCTTTTGCTTTGTCGAGAATGGCTTTGAGTTGAGGAAGATTCTTGATTTTAGTTGGGGTAAGATCCATGCGCCCTTTGGAGATCATTTTCAAGCCCATTCCGGTTGCTAATTTGAACGCACCCAGCGGGTGATAGCGCAAATGGTATCTCATGGCAACCCCAAGTTCAAAACTCCGGCCGTTGTTTTCAACAAAATCGATGAAAGTTTCTGAAAATTCTGGAGATTTATCTTTGTCGACCTCTTGATATTTTCCTGCATCTATTGCCAGGCGCTTCAAGGTATACATCAGATCGGTGATCGGGATGTCCTTTGGACAGCGAACCATGCAGTAATAACAGGCAACACAATACCAGGGTGTGTTACTGCTTAATACTTGGTCCTCCATCCCCACATCAATCATGGAAAATAACGCGTTGGGACTGTAATCCATATCCGGACCAGATGGACAGGATCCTGAGCATGTTCCACACTGAATGCAGGTACGCAAATTCTCGGCCTTGCCTGGAGTTTCAGCAATTACCTTATCAAGGAAGGTCGGGGGGCGAGAT
>CAZUMG010000054.1:0-10257 GCA_964621895.1 uncultured Anaerolineales bacterium
TGTGAACCCAGAGTAGTCGGGTTTAGATTTGAAGGTGCAGAAAATGCCAAACCAGCTCCGGACGTGATCCCGGCCATTGATGAGGCGGATCTAGTCATTTTTTGTCCATCCAACCCCTGGGTAAGCATTGATCCAATCCTGGCTGTCCCGGGTATTCGTCTGGCAATCAAGCAGAAAGTGATCCTGGCGGTCTCTCCTCTGATCGGTGGAAAAGCGCTTAAAGGTCCGGCAGCAAAAATGTACCAGGAGATGGGTATACTTCCAACAGCGGCAGCGGTTAAAAATCATTATGGAGAACTATTGAGCGGTTTTGTGATCGATGAACAGGACCGAGGCTTGGGTGTGGATAGGTTGGGATCTGGAATCCCACAGGTGAAGATTTTTTACACAGATACCCGGATGAATACCCGATCTGACCGCATCCGAATTGCAGAGCAGATATTAACTATTGGCCAACAATTATTGGAGGAGGTTTAAATATGGCTTTATGGGCAATTATTCCTGTTAAGCCTTTACGAAGAGGGAAATCTCGCCTGTCAAAAGTGATATCTGCTGAAGAACGGGCAGATTTAAATCATTATTTATTGGAGCATACCATCAAGATTTTATCAACGATTGATGAGATCGAGAATATATTGGTCATCAGCAGAGATACCGAAGCGCTTGCTTTAGCCCGGGATTTAGGTGCGCGAACAGTTCAGGAATATGGCAGCCCCGGATTAAATACCGCCCTCTCCAGAGCGGTAGAGATCGCTAAAACTTATGAAACCTGCGGCATCGTGATCATCCCCGCTGATCTACCTCGCCTTGCAGCTGAAGATATCAAAAAAATCCTTGCCTATCGGCATAATCCTCCTGTTGTGGTTATTGCTCCGGATCGAAAAAGAAAAGGCACTAATGCCTTATTTGTATGCCCTCCAGATTTAATAGAATTTTCCTATGGCGATGGATCGTTTGAAAAACACTGCCAGGCAGCCAGGGAGGCAGGAGCCCGATTGGAAATCTGCGAATTCCCATCCCTGGAATTAGACTTGGATGAACCCGAAGACCTGGCTTTAATAGAATCAGAATTGCGTGTGGACGAATAAAGCATAATATTATTGAGGAGGAAAATGATGAAGAAAACCGCTGCGCTGTATTTACAGGATGCCCACGACTTACGAGATGGACTGGAATATGTCCGCTATGCTGAACAGAAAGGCTTTGACTCTGTCTGGCAGGCTGAATCCCGTCTGGTGAGGGATGCTATCGTTCCGATGGCCGCCTATGCTGCCGTCACCGAGAGGATCAAGATCGGTTCCGGCGTGATTAATAACTGGACCAGAAATATAGGCCTTTTAGCGTCGACCTTTCTCACCCTTGATGATCTTGCGCCCAATCGGATAATCTGCGGGATCGGAGCCTGGTGGGATCCGCTGGCAGAAAATGTGGGGATTAATCGCCGTAAACCTCTCACCGCGATGCGGGAAACGGTGGAGATCTTGCGCCGTTTATTGAACATGGAAAATGTCACTTTTGATGGAGAGTTTATTCATGTCAAAGGAATTGAACTGGATGTTGTTCATGGCAGGACTGAGCCTAGAAATGTACAAATTATGATCGGTGCCACCGGAGATAAAATGCTCCAATTGGCTGGAGAGATTTGTGATGGTGTCGTGATGAATTATTGTGTCCCGGTTGAATATAACAAAACAGCCCTGGATAATATAGAAATTGGTGCCAAGCGAGCTGGGAAGACCCTTGATGATATTGAACGTCCGCAATTAGTGGTATGTTCTGTTGCCGAAGATTATCATGAGGCGATGGATTCCAGCAGAGAACTGCTGACCCAGTACCTGGCTCAGCAGCCGCATATTGCCATGGCATCAGGCGTTTCCAATGATATTGTCGCTGAAATCCAATCGATTTTGGGCTGGCCTGCAACCCATGAACAAATCCAGGCTGCCAAACACCTGGTTCCCGATGATTTAATCCACCGGATTACGGCTTCCGGAACTCCTGATGAAGCTCGCGCGAAAGTGGATCAATACCGGGCGAATGGCTGCACCACCCCGATTCTATACCCCGTCGGAGGAAATGTAAAACTGCTTGTCGATACCTTTGCAGCTGAATAAGGGATGTTTTTTTCATCCTGGAGAGGCTAAAACTGACTGGGGCGCATTTGCCTCTCCAGGGCTCTGAGAGTATGAGGAATGATCCTTATGATTATTGAATACCATCGTCCTAAAAGTATTAAAGACGCAATCCTTCTACTATCCAGAGCGGATCCCCGTACTATCGTGCTTGGGGGTGGGTTGTATATTAACGAAGTTGTCCAGGAACCCATTGCCGTTGTTGATATTCAGGATTTAAGTTTATCCGGGATTGAAAATATCGGAAACACCTTCCGCCTGGGGGCTGCGGTTAAGCTGCAATCCCTGCTGGATAATGATCAACTTCCTGCTGCCTTAGTTGAAGCAATTCTTCACCAGGAAACCTATAACCGCCGCCAGGTTGCCACCCTGGCGGGCGCTTTAGTTGCAGCTGATGGCCGATCAGCAATTGCTTCAGTTTTCTTAGCCCTCGATGCTGAGCTCGAGTTAGTGGGAGGCAGCAGCCAAAAAGCTGAAAAATTCCGCTTGGGTGATTTCCTATCTGTACGGGAAGAAAAACTAAAGGGAAAGTTGATTACGGCCTGTACGATCCCTGCGAATACCACCACGGCTTATCACTATGTGGCTCGATCACCAGCTGACCTGCCGATCATCGCTGCGGCGGTAACCCAATGGCCATCCGGTAGAACCCGGGTGGTTCTGACTGGTTTTGGTACTCAGCCTGTAATGGTATTGGATGGGACTGATTCCAGTGGGGCAGAACTGGCAGCTCGAGATGCGTATTCCACCGCAGAGGATCAATGGGCCAGTGCGGATTATCGCGCGGATATGGCAGCTGTCCTTGTCCGCCGCTGCCTTAATCAAATTGCTGAGAACAACCAAGGATGAATGATCATGTTGGATATCGAACTTAATATAAATAATCAGGTTTATCAAATCCGGGTGCATCCTGGAGAACGGCTTTTCACTGTTCTCAGGCAATTGGGGTTCAGCAGCGTAAAATTTGGTGATGAGCATGGAATTACCGGAGCGGATGCAGTTCTTTTAGATGGAAAACCGGTTAATTCCTATTTGCTTTTAGCAGCCCAGGCGGATGGACACAAGATAGAAACGGTTGAATTAATCGGGGAGCATCCCCACCAGGGCTGGAAAGAAACCCAGGGTTTACATATCTTGCAGCAGGAGTTTGTAATAACCGGTGCCATCCAGTGCGGTTATTGTACGCCTGCCCAGATCCTGGCTGCCAAAGAATTGATCTCCCGGGAACCCTATCCAAGTGAAGCTCAGGTCAGAGATGCCTTGGCTGGTGTGCTATGCCGCTGTACAGGGTATAAAAAACCAGTTGAAGCAGTTCTCAGGGCGGCTGCCCGGTTAAGGGGAGAAGAAGTGCCTCCCATAGAAGATCCCATTCAGGTTCCACCAGAATGGATCCAATCTCCACCAGATGACAGCCTTCCCGCATCCAAAACCATCCTGGTTGATGGCACGACATTAACGGCCGAGAGGGTGATAACGCCATTGAAGGTCAGCAATGCCCCGGATGTCTGGAGCCAGGTTGGAAAACCCAAACCGAAGGTTGATGCAGTCAAATTAGTGCAGGGAAAACCTGCCTTTACGGCAGATTTTGAAAGAAGGGGTATGCTGTATGCCAAGGTTTTATTCAGCCCGCATGCTCATGCCCGGATCAAGTCTATTAATAAAGAGAAAGCCTTGGAAATCCCCGGAGTCGTCTCGGTCCTGACCCATCAGGATATTCCCCGGGTTCCCTATTCGACAGCGGGTCAGTCCGATCCCATTCCCGGGCCCCTGGATTGTTATTCGCTTGATAATAAAGTCCGGTTTGTAGGCGACCGGGTTGCTTTCGTCGCTGCTGAATCAGAGGAGATAGCCGCGAGAGCAGTTGCTGCAATTGAGGTTGAATATGAGCTTCTGGACCCTGTTCTGGACAGCCGTGAGGCGATGAAACCAGGTGCTCCAATTATTCATGATCAAGAGGATTATGTTAATTTTGCGGACTCTAACCCTGCTAAAAATCTGGCAGCGGAAATTCGTATAGACATAGGCAACCTTGAAAAAGGATTCATGGACGCAGATCGGATCTTTGAAGCGGATTATCAGGTACCAAAGGTCCAGCAGGCTCATATTGAACCTCATGCCGTGGTTACTTATTGGGATGAGGATGATCGCCTGGTAATCCGGACGAGTACGCAAGTGCCTTTTCATGTCAGGAGAATGATTGCCCCTGTTTTAGGCATTCCAATAAAGCGCATTCGTGTCATTAAACCCCGAGTTGGTGGCGGATTTGGCGGTAAACAGGAAATGTTGATTGAAGATGTTGCTGCTCATTTGACTATAGCTACCGGGCGACCGGTTCAATATGTATATACCCGGGAAGAAGAGTTTACTTCATCCCGATCCCGCCATCCGATGCGAATTCACTTGAAAACCGGTGTAAAGAATGATGGCACCATGACCGCGAACGAAATGTATGCGCTCAGCGATACAGGCGCAAATGGAGCCCATGCGCTCACCGTGACCGGAAATACTACTAAATCAATGGCTCTCTATATTGGGAGCGGTCCTTACCGGGAGTCTCCTAACATCCGGTTTAATGCTGATATTGTTTATACCAATACACCCCCATCTGGTGCTTACCGGGGTTATGGTGTTCCCCAGGGTTACTGGCCTGTTGAACGCCACATGGAAAAGATTGCCCATGAGTTGGGTTTAGACCCGATTGAATTCAGATTAAAAAATGCCCTGCAAGCAGGTGAGATTCATCCCTTCAGCGTAGCCTGGAGTGAAGGGCGAGAACCGGTTCCGGAGATGATTCAAACCAATGGCCTGGTTGAATGTGTCATTAAGGGAAAAGAAGCTATCGGCTGGGAGGAAAAGCTTGCGGATAAAAACTGGAGGGATGTACCTGGAAAACCCTATCTTAAACGGGGATTGGGAATTGCTCTGGTTATGCAGGGTACAGCCATTCCTTATCTGGACATGGGTGGTGCCAGTATTAAGTTAAATGATGATGGATCATTTAATTTACTGGTTGGAGCAACAGACCTGGGTACCGGCTCGGATACCGTTTTAGGACAGATGGCAGCGGAAATCCTGGGTGTGCAATTGGAAGATATCATTGTCTATTCATCGGATACTGATTTTACACCCTTTGACAAAGGGGCTTACGCATCCAGCACAACTTATATTTCGGGAGCAGCGGTTGTTGATGCTGCCAACAAAGTTGCGGACCGCCTTCGAGAACGGGCTGTCATTATTCTAGAATCCAGATCTGATCAGAAAACATACCATCCGGCTGAGATTGAGCTGTCTTGTGGCTGCGCCATAGCCCCGGATGGACAGGCAGTTTCAATACAGGAGATTGCCCTTGATTCTCTGCACCATTCCCAGCAGGAGCAGATTATGGCTGTTGGCTCTTATATGTCACCTGTTTCGCCACCCCCCTTTGCTGCTCAGTTCGCGGAAGTAACCGTAGACATTGAAACCGGCCAGGTCGTTGTGACCCGTTTGCTGATGGCTGTGGACGCCGGAGTGATCGTAAACCCGGTGACTGCTTCGGGACAAGTTGAAGGAGGGATGACCCAGGCTCTGGGTTATGCCGTTTCTGAGGAAATGGTGTATGACCAGAAGGGCAGGGCTCGTGAGAAGAATTTCAGGGATTATCACATTTTTCAAGCCAATGAAATGCCGGAGTTGGAAACAATTTTTATTGAGACATTTGAGCCATCCCACCCCTTTGGAGTCAAAGCAGTGGCTGAAATTCCGATGGATGGGGTTGCCCCGGCAGTTGGAAATGCTGTGTTTAATGCCTGTGGGGTGAATATTGATGCTAACCCGATCACACCGGAAAAAGTCTGGCGCGAGTTACCCCACAACTAAAGCTGTTTTTAATATAAAACCAATGCCCAGGATGATAGATTTCCTGGGCGTTGGTTTAAACCAGGCGAATATCCCTTCCGAAACGTTGTCAATGTCAATCTGTTATAATGTAGTAGTTCTAATTTGATTGAAAATAATCATGTAAAAGCCTTCTGTTGACCAGATTACGGGTTAGATTTGTTTATGGAGAAGATCACCTACGTCATTGGACATGTAAATCCTGATACTGATTCTATTGCTTCTGCAATAGGATATGCCTGGCTGTTGAGGGAGCGGGATGGTGTGAACGCGGTTGCTGCTAGAGCAGGCTCGATGAATCCACAAACCACCTGGGTATTGGACCGCTTGAAGATTGACCCTCCTTGTTTACTCACTGACTTATCCCCCCGTTTTGAAGCTGTTGTTCGCAGACTCGACTCTGCAAAACCGGATGCACCCCTGCGGGATGCCTGGGATATTGCCAGTCGGACCGGGGGAGTAGCGGCTATTGTGAATGAAGATGGAACTCCCTACGGTTTAATTACCGGACTGACCTTGTTTTCTTTCCTGGCGGAATTGGTTGGACCGCATCCTGAGCGTCAAGAAATGCGCATAGCCGAATTATTGGAAGTTCCCTGTCTTGAGGCCGCAGATACCGGTGTACCCCAATTTAAATCTGGAAGCAGGATCCGCGATGTGGTTAACCGGATCTTGAGAGAAGAACGAAATTATTTTATTGTTGTGGACGATGAAGGTCATTACGTGGGTTTATCCCGGCAGCGGGATATCTTAAATCCCCCCCGTGTCCAGGTTGTTCTGGTGGATCATAATGAAAGGGAACAGGCTGTAGGTGCCTTAGAAGAAGCAGAATTATTGGAAATTATTGACCACCACCGTCTGGGCAATCCGTTTACCAGGACGCCGATCAGTTTTACCACGGAAGTTGTTGGAAGCACCAGCACAATCATCGCTGAACGCATCCTGGAAGCTGGATTAAGCGCCCCCGCTGAAATTGCTGGCATCCTCCTGGCGGGTATATTTTCCGACACACTGTTCTTCAGCTCACCGACAACAACAGAGCGTGACCGCCGGGCCGCAGAACGAATTGGACGCTGGGCTTTTTCAGCAAAAAGCCCTATAAAAAATGAGACTATAGAATCCTTTGGCGAAGCTGTGATTAAAGCGGGTGCTGGCATTTCCACCCGCGATCCTGATGAGATTGTATCCACAGATACAAAAACCTATTCATCGGGTGGTTTGAACTTCGGAATTGCCCAGGCGGAAGTAACCGATATATTGCAGGTTGATAAACACCTGGAGGAGTTAAAGGGTGCATTGGAACGGCTGCGGCAAACTCGCGGATTGGATTTTGCCATTTTAATGGTTACCGACGTGGTCCAGGGGTCAAGCCGTTTGGTGATCATCAATCCCCCGCCTAGTTTTGATGATTTGCCTTATCCTGGCAGCCCAGACGGGACTCGTTTTGCTAAAGGCGTAGTCTCCCGCAAGAAGCAGCTTTTGCCGGTTATCCTGAGTTTACTGGAGACAACCACTTCTATATGAATGATGTCTTATCTGCTTTAGCTGAATTGCCCCGATCCGGGACCCCCGGAGCTCTGTGTACAATCATCAGGGCTAAGGGGTCCACACCACGTAAAGAAGGCAGTAAAATGCTGGTTTACTCGGATGGGTCAATTGTTGGAACCATCGGAGGTGGGGAAGTTGAGGGTAAAGTAATTCAAGAAGCCCTGGAAACGCTTCTTTCAGGTGAAACAAAACTTCTTAAATATGATTTGATGAATCCCGATCAGGGCGATCCCGGCATGTGCGGTGGAACCCTGGAAGTATTTATTGATCCCCTCAACCATCCCGCGGACATTGTGGTGGTGGGAGGGGGGCATGTCGGACAAGCGGTGGTCTTTCTGGCCAAGTGGCTGGGATATAGAGTGACCCTTAGTGATGATCGGGAAGAGTTTTGTACACCGGAGGCAGTGCCCGGTGCAGATCATTACCTTCTCTGCAAACTCGAGGACTTACCAGCTAACTATGCCTTTTCGGATCGGACAGCTGTTGTCCTGGCCACCCGGAATAATCAGATTGATCTCAACGGGATTCCGGAGATATTAGCAGTGCCAACAGGTTATATCGGGCTGATATGTTCGAAAAGAAGGTGGAATCTGACCAAGGAACAATTATTGGAAACCGGGGTTAAAAAAAGTGATCTTAGTAACATTCATGCGCCGGTAGGTTTAGATATCAAAGCAGAAACACCCGAAGAGATAGCCCTGAGTATTCTGGCAGAAATTTTGAAAGAAAAACGAGGCGGCACAGGGAAATCTTTATCGTAAGCAGGATAATAAATTCGGGACCATTACAAACCGGAGTTTGTTTTTATGTGGAAAGAGTATATCAATGCAAAATCAATAAGCCAGGTGCTCTCTGTGCTGGCAGTAAAAAGAAATCAGGCTCGGATTATCGCCGGGGGAACGGATCTGGTTCTGGAAATGCGCCAGGGATTCCACAATGATACCCAGACATTAATTGATATTTCCCGGGTTGCAGAATTACTAAAGATTTACCTGGATGAGGAAGGTCAAATTCATCTTGGCGCCGGAGTGACCCACAACCAATGTGTTGACTCAGTGTTGATTCGAACGCACGCACTTCCTCTTGCGCTGGCATCCTGGGAAGTAGGCGCACCCCAGATTCGCAACACCGGTACGGTTGTCGGAAATCTGGTGACTGCCTCGCCGGCAAATGATACGATTGTGCCTTTAATTGCCTTAAATGCTGAACTGCTAGTGCAGTCAACAAGAGCTGAGCGCAGGATTAATTTGAAGGATTTTTATACTGGCGTACGCAAACATGTCCTGGAACCCGATGAGCTTGTCAGGGAGATTATTCTCCCAAAAATGGACCTAAATCAACGGGGAACCTATCTCAAGCTTGGCCTTCGAAAAGCTCAAGCCATCTCCCTGGTGAGTATGGCAGTGGTCCTGACTTTTCAAGATCACATCATTGAAGCTGCTCGCATCACTCTTGGGGCAGTTGCCCCGACGATTATTCATGCCTCCCGGGCTGAAGAATATCTAGTGGGTAAGGAACTCACTTCCCAGACGATTAATGAAGCTGCAAAAATAGCCCAGGAAGAGGCCAGCCCGATTGATGACATCAGGGGATCGGCTGCTTACCGCCAGGAAATAACCCGGGTTCTGGTCAAACGCGGTCTTTCCCAGATTGCAGCCGGTGAGGAAAAATCCAGAATTCCGGATCATCCGATCATGCTGGTAAGCCCAAATTCCAAATCTGACCACGGGGATTTGGGGGAAGATCCCTTAATCCCGGGGAAAACGCCCATTGTAACCCGGATCAATGGTAAAAAGTATATTTTTAACAAGGGGCATCACAACACCTTGCTTCACCTTTTACGAGATCATGCGGGGCTCACGGGTTCAAAAGTTGGTTGTGAAGAAGGTGAATGTGGAGCTTGCACAGTATTCCTGGACGGAAAAGCGGTCATGTCCTGTCTGGTGCCTGCTCCCCGGGCTCATCAGGCTGAAATTATCACAATAGAAGGTTTAGCAAATGATCAGGGTCTTCATCCTGTCCAGGATGCGTTTATTACTGAAGGAGCAGTGCAGTGTGGGTATTGTACGCCGGGATTTATTATGTCTGCAGTAAAATTATTAGAAGAAAATCCTCAACCTGATCATGACCAGATCAAATCAGCGATCTCTGGAAATTTATGCCGGTGTACCGGGTATTATAAAATTATCCGAGCAATTGAAGCAGCTAGTGAAAAAGAAGGTGCCTAATGGGAAGATATCAGCAATATGAACGAGATGTCAAAAAGACATCAAAAAGTGTTCACCCAATCTGGCGGGGTATTGGTTTCTTGTTGATGGGAATTATTATCGTCATGTCATACGCTGGCGCAAATCTGCTCGTCGAAGCCAATAAAACCAAGAACTGGATTGCAGTTCCTAAAGGGATTCAGGGAGGCGTCTCTTGGGCTCCTGATTTATATGCGGAGTTAATTGTCGCCTTTTTCCTGGTATTGATCGGATTTGGGGTGATCACGATAATTTACTCCATCATTTATAGGGTTACTCGTCCTCAGGATTTGTTTAAACTCCTGAAATAGATGCTTTCGGATGGGCATCGTTATTCTCCAGGTGTTAATCTGAAAACAGGTAGTCTGGAGGTAAACTGATTTTCCGTTAAGTTGGTTTGATATGCCGTTTAATTTTAGTGCTTATTTAAAAGGTTTTTACTTCAGCTTGTTTCG
>CAZUMG010000055.1:0-2073 GCA_964621895.1 uncultured Anaerolineales bacterium
GGATCCAGGTTCAATTCCCGGCAGGCAATATCCAGCATCCGCTCCACAATATAAATGCCCTGGGGACGCCCGGCTCCCCGCACCGGAGTGACGATGGTTTTATTAGTGAACACAACAAATAATTCGCTGGTGTAGTTTTTTACATCATAGGGACCCATCGAGTGGGATTGGGTATTCAGGGGTGTGGTCAGTCCGTAGGGGTTAAAAGCCCCGGTATCATGAATGATCTTTTGTTTTATCCCCAGGATCCGACCTTCTTTGGATAAAGCCATTTCGACTTCCTGGATTTGTTCCCGCTCCTGGGTAGTAGCATAAAAATTTTCCCGCCGGTCTTCGATCCATTTCACCGGTCTTTCCAGCTTCATGGTAAGCCAGGGCAGGACCATCTCCTCAGCATAAAACATCATGATCTTTGGACCAAACCCGCCGCCCACAAAAGGAGCGACCACCCGGACCTGGTGGGTCCGTAAACCTAAACGAGCCGCCATGCCGTTCCGGATGGGAATAGGCGATTGGGTGGCATCCCAGACCATCAGATGCTGGTTTTTTCTGTCCCAATCCACCACCAGACCGCGATTTTCCATTGCACCGGCTGCCCCACGGTCAAGATGGAAGCGTCGGTGGATAACCAGATCCGCCTTTTCTTTGGCAGCTTGATAATCTCCTTTCTTCTGAACCAGGTGGGCGGCCAGATTAGACTCCAAGTCATCGTGCACCAGGATGCTGCCCGGCTCAAGGCTTTTTTCCAAGTCCACAACAGCCGGCAGGGGTTCATATTCAACCAGGATTTCCTCGACCGCATCCTCCGCGATATAGCGGCTTTCCGCAACCACAACAGCGATGATTTCCCCGGCATGTTTAACTTTGTCTTTCACTAAAGGGACCTGCCGGCGGGAGTTAAAAATTACATTTTCCAGGGTTGGCGGCGGAGAAACCAGGGGAGGACCCGGTTCCCAAGCATCCCCCATGTCCTCAGCCGTGAACACGCCCACAACTCCCGGGATTTCCTTCGCCCGGCTGGTGTCAATGCTGAGGATCCGGGCGTGGGCATAATCGCTGCGGAAGAATGCCGCGTGAAGCATATTGGGCAAATTAACATCATCCACAAATAAAGCACCCCCGGTCAGCAGGCGGGGATCTTCAACCCGTTTCACTCGTTTTCCAATAACTTTATATGTCACAGCAGCACCTTGCGAGGTTTCTCAGTCCTTGAGGATTGTAGGAAAGTCAACCTTTTTTCTACCCGTTCATTTTTTCAGCCGCCAACTTAACAGCGTCAATAATATGTTGGTATCCGGTACAGCGGCACAGGTTTCCTGAGATTGCCTCCCGGATTTCCTCTTCGGTTGGATGGGGATTTTCTTCCCAGAAGGGTATCAGCGTGGTCAGGAAACCCGGTGTACAAAAACCACACTGCAAAGCATGGGCGTCTCTGAAAGCTTCCTGGAGGGGATGCAATTCCTCTATACTTCCTAAACCCTCAACTGTAATAATTTCATGTTGATGGACCTGAGGGGCAAACAACAAACATGACCGCACCGCTGCACCATCCAACAGCACGGTACAGGCTCCACAAACGCCGTGTTCACAACCAACATGCGTGCCGGTTAATCCCAGATCATGCCGGAGAAAATCACTTACCAGGGTGCGGGGGTCAACCGATCGCTGATATGTCTTGCCATTAACTGTGACGGATAGGCTGAATAAGTTATCCATGCTAATCTCCTATTTCCCGATCCTGGCGCGGGTTAATGCTTCCTCCAGAGCCCGCCGGGTAAGCACATTAGCCAGGTGGCGCCTGAATTCTGCCGTGGCATGAATATCATTTCCGGGGTCAATTTCATCTGCGGATGCTTTCTCAGCCGCAGCAATAATCAGCTCAGAAGTTAGGACTTCTCCCTGAAGTAAACCTGCTGCTTCCGGCGCAGAGATCGGACCGTCCCCGGCGCTCAAAAAGACCAATCTTGCCCCTTCGCAGCGATCTTTTTTATTAAGGGTTACCAGGGCTGCCACACCGATGAGGGCAAAGTCATGCGGCCGCCGGGCGACTTCCTGGAGCGACCAGCCGGTGCG
>CAZUMG010000055.1:2173-3975 GCA_964621895.1 uncultured Anaerolineales bacterium
ATGTGGGGCATAGTTTCATGGATCAGCGGGGACTTTTCTTTGATGAGCGGATCTTTTTCCGCCTGGCGGTGCCGAACCATCGCACCTATCTGCAGTCCAGTCTTTCCAGCCTGGATGTGTGTCAGCTCTGGAATATTATTAATGTCTACCAGTACAGCTGGTTGAACAAGCCTGAAATTCATCATGGGGACCAGGCTCTGTCCGCCAGCCAGAATTTTGGCATCATAACCATGTTCACTTAACAGGGATAAGACTTCAGGAATTGATCTGGGAGCGTAATAGCTAAAGGGTGCCGGTTTCATAGACTAATCTCCAGTATATTGGCCGCCATTACAATTTATTATAAGATCTAATAGTTATCCAACCAGCAATTATTCCAGATCCCGCCGCAAACACATTTCCAGGGATGTCGGCTGCCGATCAAGCAGCCAGCTGAGCACCAGGGGATTTCCATTAAAGCCAAAATTCATGTAGTGCTGGAACATTTTCAGGAGAGTATATCTTTGATAGGATCCCAGACCATTCTTTAAGGCTTGAGTTTCCCAGGTATTAAAGGGAATCCTCTGAGCTTCAATATCTTTGCCAAGAACTACGCTCAGGACCGCTGCTACCTGGGCCTGGGTGATTGGCTCCGTCCCAACCAATTCATAAATCGCACCCGTATGGCCAGCTTCAGTGAGAACTAGTGCCGCAGCTTCAGCTAAATCCTGTAGATCCACCAGGGAGGTAGCTGTTTGAATTGGATATGGCACCCGATAAACACCTTCCTCAAGAATTTTAGGGATGAGAGAAATAATATTCTGCATATAGGCTGTTGGCTGTAAAATAGTGAAGGGCATCCCGGATTCAATCAAGCGCTCTTCAACTCGCAGTTTCTGCCAGTGGTGAGGCATGGATTCGATTTGGGGATGTAAAACAGAGTGGAATACAAAATGGTTTACCCCAGCTTCTTTGGCCGCCTGAATGATCCTGATCCCAATTTCAAGCTCCCCAGGATGCACATTTGGACAAATATGGTAAACAGCCTCAACTCCTTGCATAATCTGTTGGAGATCATTCAAATTGAGCAGATCTCCCAGATAGATTTCACATGCTCCAGCTGATTCAACCGCATCCTGGGATTCTGCTTTGTGAACCAATGCCCGCACAGATGCTCCGACTCTGTCCAATGCCCGGATTACTGCCAATCCGGTTTTTCCAGCTGCCCCGGTTACAAGGATCATCTTTTTTCCTGAGCAAGTCCTTAATGTTAGTGATTAACCTGCTTCTTTAAAGGCCACAAATCGCGCCCAGCAGGAAGCCAGTTCCATCCCTTTCTGGATATAACAGCCGATGTAATACCGGCCGCTCTCCATATCGGCCAGATCTCCTCCCAGATTTTCGGCATGGATAATGCCCTTCGGGAAAAGGTTCAGGTGCATATCCTGGTAATACTTGTCCAGGGGATAAATTTCATCCCAATCCCCGTTGTATTGTTCGATGAGTTTCTGGTTGGCTTCCTCAAAGGTTTTCGGATGCCAGATGCGCTGGATGGTATTCATGGGATGTTCCATGGCTACACAATCAACAGCCAACCATTTGATTTCCATCTTCAGACACCAATCAGCAAAATCTGGTGAGGGTCCTGGATGCCGGATCATGTAGCGGAACTCATCTGAATCCGGGCTGTTCCAGCCGTATTTATAATAACCAGTTTTAACTACCAGGATATCCCCTTTCCTGACTTCAACCACCTTTTCAATCATCTCTGGAGTGTACACGCTGGTGTCGGACACAAACTCTGAGATATCAGCCACAACGCC
>CAZUMG010000055.1:4075-5321 GCA_964621895.1 uncultured Anaerolineales bacterium
CTCCGGGGGAAACAGCTCATCCCAGGTTTTACCGTGGGTTTCCTTAAGCTTGGCTTCTGCTTTTTCAAATTCACGGGGGTGCATATAGCGCAAATTGGTGTTCATAGGATGCTCCGCACAGCCGCAATCCACACCAATTAACTTCAATTTCAGATCCAGGGCCCACTGAAAAAATTCCGGGGAGGGTCCTGGGTGGCGGAGATAATAGCCAAATTCCTTGTTTTCAATACCGCCCTGGGCATCCGGGTTAGGAACATCCGGTTGATCCCATCCGTGCTTGTGGTAGCCGGTATTAATAATCAGGATATCTCCCTCCTTAAGGGTCACCTTGCTGGTGATCATTTCGGGAGTGTATAGACTGTAATCTGACACATCAGCGGATATATCAACCACCACACCCTCTCCACATAGATCCGTGAGGGGGATCTCGGCGATAGACCGGGACCCAGAATGGAAAGCCCGCGGCCCTACCAGGTGAGTGCCGGTATTGTTGCTCCATTCTATCAACTGTCCGTTGGCTCCCTGACCTCCACCAAATGATCCCGTCAGGCGCTTAAAGAAGTGCACCTGGAGCGGCATTTCTCCCGGGAACGGGGGGGTAAATATACTCAACGCCTGGGTAAGATCGAACATCCTGGCGTCATTCAGCATGTTGATGACTTTTTCTCTCTCCATGGCTTTCTCCTCATCTCATAAAAGCGGTCCTGAAGATTCAATCACGCGGATTTTATCCAATCTGATAATGCTCCGCAAATGCAACCAGGGCTTCCTGGAACAAGCTGATGGGAGGACGAACTAAACCTGCACCTATCTGGCCAACCCCAGCATCCTTATGGGCGATACCGGTATTGATGCGGGGGGTGATACCTTTCTCGACAATTTTACGTAAATCCATGCCGGTGGGCGTGCCCCGGAAATCCAGGGGGGGGATGGTGAAATATTTATGTTCAGTATAAGTGATCTCGTACATTTCCAGGGTAGTGTTAATTGCATCCTTGGGGGTGCCGCTGACAAAGTTAACGATCGCCGGGGCGCTCGCCATGGCAAATCCGCCAATGCCGGCCGATTCCGTGATGGTGCTGTCTCCAATATCCCCACTGGCATCCTTTTCGGAAAATCCAGGGAAATACAGGCCTTTGGGCGTTGGTACCGGAGCGGTAAACCAGCGGTCTCCCAGGCCGCTGATCCGGATGCCAAAATCCGTTCCATTGCGGGCCATTACACTGACAATGGTGCTTCCTTCTAT
>CAZUMG010000055.1:5421-10085 GCA_964621895.1 uncultured Anaerolineales bacterium
CCCTCACTGGATTCAATGGCTTCCTTTAACAAAGGCGCCATAACATCTTCCATCCAGCGCAGTTTCTTGATGACCTCGTCGCTGTAAGCTCCATAGCGCAGCACTTTGCCGTAGCCTTCATTAAGGTTGGAATAGGAATAATTGCCGTGAGTTTTATTTTCGAGGATATAGACCGACATTGACGGGCAGGTAACTCCCGCCATGGGACCCACAGCCTGGTGATGGTGGCAGGGTTCCAAGTGAATATCACCGGATTCAACAAGCGTCTGGGCGTCCTTCATATCCTTGGCTTTGCCCTCAAAGATCAGTGCTCCTGTAATGGCGCCCCGCATCGGTCCTGAGGCGCGCTCCCAGGTAATTGGGGGACCCGCATGTAAAAGCAGGTTGTCCCGCATGCCCGGGATCACATCAATGGCTTTTCCCAGTCCCACCAGCACCGGTTGGGCTTCCATCAGGCGATCAACGGCTTCTTGGTTTGCCTTTTCAATATCCATTACCAACTCCTTTTCCAGTCAAACAAATTTGAAGTTCGGTCAGGACCGCTTCCGGGGGTAGCGTTTTCCTGGTTCAAATTTCGATCGGGCTTCTTTTAAAATCTCTTCATATAAGGCCAGATTGCGGTCTTCCAGATGATCAAAAGGCTGAAGGCTTTTGCTTCCCCAAGTGATATACCGGAGAGGATCAGGATCCAATTTGGCCGAAATGATCTCCTCGGTTCCCCTGGCCTGGGCTAAACGCCAGGCAATTGGATTAACAATCATGCTGTGTCCAAAATAATAATTTCCGGCTGCATCAGACCCTACGGTATTGGTACTGACCATATAGACATGATTGTCATATGCCCGGGCACAATTGGTGATGTACCAGATATCATAGGATCGCAGTAAAGCGGAAGGTCTGACAATGATCTCTGCCCCCTTCACTGCCAGCAAACGGGACAACTCAGGGAAATCGCCGTCATAACAAATGATCATGCCAATGGTCCCTAAGGATGTTTCAAATACATCTGCCCGGGTGCCGACTTCTGTCCAGCCTCCCATTTCGCGCCGTTCCCCCGGAAAGGGATGGGTTTTATCGTAGATCCCGATAATTTTCCCATCCGGGCCAATCAAAATAGAAGAATTCAGCACACTGCCGCGTTCAGCTCCTCTCCGGTAGGTTGGCCAAACCAGGTGAATGCCCAAATCCTTCGCCGCAGCCTGGATCTCCTCTGTCAGGCTGCCGGGAACTTCATCTACAAGGTCCCAAAGTGCTTCTGGGGATAAACCGGTATCAAATCCAGTGGTGACTGTTTCAGGGAAGACCACCAGGTCAGCCTGATGCTCAACCACAGCTTTTTTCAGCCACAGGATGCTCTTAGCGATATTTTCCCGGGGTTGATTTGGTATGCTGGCAATCTGGACACACGCAGCAGTGAATTCTTTCATGGGGAAAACCCTCCTTTACCCTTTCATCTTCTCCAACAGAGCCATCAAGTCAGAATTTCCCCCGGCAGCTGGCTTCCAATCCACCTGGATCACGGCTGCGTTCTGGGTTTTCAAGCTTTCAGTAAAGGATGCCAGCCCGACGTTAATAGCCGCAAATAATCCAGACAATGAATCCGGGTTGACTGCCTGAAAGGATGTTTGCAATTGATCTTCCGCTGAATTTCCAAGAGCCCGAACCAGCTTTCCCGCATAACGTACAGCCGCGTCACTACTGAAGAACACCCGGGCTCCCGCGGCTACCAAACGTTTTTCCTGGGAGCCGATATCCTGGGGGTCTTGATCCGTGCCCGAAAGAATGACCACAACTTCCAGAAAGCGACCAGCCTGGCTGGCTTGATCCCTGGCAGCCCTTATCGCTGGAGCTAATTCCGCGGCTGGATCGGGGTGAGACCCGTATCCTAGGACCACATCTAAAAGGATAAGCGCAGTTTCGGGATCAGCAGCTTCAGCTTCCAAGCGCTTGATCCTTAATTCATGATCCATCATAGGGTGCAGCCGGCCGACAGTGAACTCATCCTCACCCAGGTCGATAACCGTATGAGCCTGGCTAACCAACGAGTTTTCCAGTCCAAAGTCCTTGTTAATCGGCGCGTTGGAGTATACACCAGGCAAATAATACTCCAGGATCAGCATGGCTTCATAGGCCAGGGTTCCTCCTGAGAACAAACCCCGCAGGTAGCGCTGCCCGGAGGCAAATTTTTCCAGGGACAGGTCTTCATCCGGGGCCGGAACTGCTGAGCCGGTGGCCAGCTTTACGGCAGCAGCGGCTGTGTCATCAAAGGTAGTGGTAAATTGAAGGTTATCGATCTTCTGGAGCGGAGATGGGTAGCCGATAAAATTTACCACCACTGGCTTGGTGAGTGTCCTGGCATATTCCAGGATCTGATCAGCGGCTTTTTTATCCGGAGGTTTGGAAACCAGGACAATAACCCTGGTTTCCGGGTTCCTTTCCAGCAGGTCCAGTGACATCCTGGCAGTACGTCCACCTACCGCGGAAGAGAGATCCCGTCCTCCTGTTCCCAGGGCATGGGTCAGTCCCCCTCCCAGCTGATGGATGCGCACAGATACCTGCTGCAACCCGGTCCCTGAAGCTGCCACCAACCCAATCGAACCCCGGCGGACTTGATTGGCAAATCCCAGGCCGATCCCGTTGATGATAGCTGTTCCACAGTCCGGACCCATCACCAGGAGACCTTTGGCAGCTGCAGTTTTTTTAAGCTCGATTTCCTCTTCCAGGCTGACATTGTCGCTGTAAAGGAAGACATGTTTTCCCAACCGCAGTGCCTCGCGGGAGACTCCCGCGGCATAACGACCCGGCACGGAAACCAGGACCCACTGGGCTTCCGGAAGCATTTTTACCGCCGATTCCAGGCTTTTTGGTAAATAATCTGCATCCCCTGACTCCCTGCTCCGGCGGGCTTTTACCAGCTCATCAACCCTTTCGAGAGCCTGTTGGGCAATTTTTGGGTTGTCCCCCCTGACCACAATGACCAGATCATCCGCTTTGGCAGCCTTGCCCTCAGCGGTTAATAATCCGCTTTGTTCCAGCAGGGCAAGATTGGCCTCTGTGCCCATAACCACACCGGCTTCCTCAACTCCCGGGAGATCGGCTAAAGAGCGCTGCAGCTGCATTAATATCACCGAATCAAAATAAGCGCCTGATCGGATTTCGGTTTTGATTGTCGACATATGACCTTCCTGAATATTTCTCCGCCAGGCCGAATTCTGCCCGGCTGGACCTGCCCCTGTCTAGATGACACCTGCTTTCTGAAATGCAGAGACTTCTTCGGGGCTGTATCTCAATAAACCTTCCAAGATTTCCCGATTGTGTTCTCCCAGGCGGGGAGGCGGCGCGTGCAGTTCTGCCGGCGTTCGAGACAATTTATAAGGAAACCCGGTGAGAGGGATCATTCCTGCCGAGGAATGTTCGGTTTCCAAAACCAGGTTTCGAGCCTGGACCTGGGGGTGTTCAAATACCTCCGGCACGGTGTTGATCGGGCCGCAAGGCAAACCGGCTTTTTGGAACAAGCTCAGCCAGTCTTCCGCTTTCTTTTCAGAAAACCAGCCATTCAGCGTATCAACTAATTCGGGACGGTTTTTCACCCGGTCCTGGTTGGTAAGAAAACGGGGGTCCGTTTTTAAATTGTCCTGGTGAATAGTTTCACAGAGCTGTTCCCATTGGCGCTGATTGGCTGCCCCCATCACAAAACCTTTATCCTTGGCCTGGAAAGCTTCGTACGGCGCGATATTAGGATGGGCATTGCCTTGCCGTTTGGGTGGCTCCCGGCTGATCAGGTAATTTGAAGCCACATTGGCTAACAGGGCAACCTGGGTATCAAAGAGGGAAACATCAATATGCTGTCCCTTACCTGACCTGGTCCGTTCATACAGGGCAGCCAGGATGGCTGAGGCAGCAAACATCCCGGAAGTGATATCGATGATAGGAATGCCTGTCCGGGAAGGCGGGCCTTCAACCGGTCCGGTAATTCCCATCAAGCCCCCTTCCGCCTGGATAATGGCATCATAGCCGGGGCGCTCCTGGTAGGGACCTGACCGTCCATATCCGCTGATGGAGCAGTAGATTAATCCCGGATTCTGTTCAGTAAGATGGGAAACACCCAAGCCCATTTTATCCAGGACACCAGTCCGAAAATTTTCGATGAAAACATCAGAAATCTGGACCAGCCCGCGGATAATTTCCAATCCTGCCGGGTCTTTAAAGTTGACCGTCAGGCTGCGTTTATTGCGATTAGCTGAAAGGAAATAGGCTGATTCCCCCGGATAAGAGCCATAGGCCTCTCCCACAAATGGAGGTCCCCATCCCCTGCTCTCGTCACCGGATTCCGGCCGTTCGACCTTAATAACCTCAGCGCCAAAATCCCCCAGCATCATGGTACAGTAAGGTCCTGCCAAGGCCCGGGTGATGTCGACTATCCGGATATCATCTAGGGCAGCCATGGGATTCTCCTTGGATTATTTAGATATAATAACCTCTTCTTAGAAGAGAAGATTAACCTCAAAAAATGCCAACCACCAGGAAATTAAAACCTGGCTTGGGGAATAAATTTAGTATACCTTACTTTGTAGACTGATAGATTAATAGGAGGTACAACTCACATCCTCACTCCTCCCAATAGCCAGTTACTATGATAATTAAAAACGAAGTGAATTAATACC
>CAZUMG010000056.1:0-3077 GCA_964621895.1 uncultured Anaerolineales bacterium
CCCCCCTGAGGGCTCCCCGTCCGGAACCCTCCTATCAGCCGCTTTCTGCCCAGGGGACTGATAGGGATTCAAAGCAGCTTCTTTAAATAGATCGGGGAGAAAGGTTGAAAAAGAATATAAAAACCGCTGGTGTCACCAGCGGTTTTTTTGTCGGGATGGTGGGATTCGAACCCACGACCTCGCCGACCCGAACGGCGCGCGCTAGCCGGGCTGCGCTACATCCCGATGCTGCAAGATTATAACCCAGCTTGAACTGTTTATCAAGCAGAGCGCCAGGCTCCTGGACTCACAGGTTTACCAGCGGTATGCTGTAAATGATTTTTCAGGCTTTTTAAATAATAGTCCCAGGATGATGCCGCTGACAAACCCGCCAATATGAGCCCAAAAAGCGACCCCACCAACATCCGGACCACCGTAGGTCACCACGCCCTGGAAAAACTGAAATAAAAACCAAACACCTAGGACGAGACTGGCAGGAAGCAGGGTTATTCGCAGCCAAAACCCCAGCGGAATCAATGTATACACTTTTTGTCGGGGGAAAAGCACCAGGTAGGCACCAAGAACAGCTGCAATTGCCCCGCTGGCTCCCACAGTTGGAATGGTTGAGGTGGGATTGGTGAGGATGTGAGTAATCGATGCAATCACGCCGCCAAGCAGATAAAAGATTAAATATCTTCCACTACCGAGGCGTTCTTCCACATTGTCGCCAAAAATCCAAAGATAAAGCATATTCCCCCCGATATGGGCGAGACCGGCGTGCATAAACATGCTGGTGAAGATGTTGAAATAGCTGCTCGGAGAGAAAAAGGAAGTCACATCAGCAGGAATCAGAGCGAAGCGATCGACGATGAGCTGGTTATAGGACCCCAGCATGATTTGAAAAATAAAAACGATGATATTTACAGCAATCAGCAGATAATTGACTATAGGTACAATGTGAGTCGGATTATCATCACGTAAAGGAATCATATTATTTTCCTGGATAATTCCTGGTTTTGATAAAAAAGTCCCAGCAGGGAAGTCTAGAATTGTGGGAAATTTTACCATAAAGAATTCTCAGAATTATTTCACGATCAAACATCCTCCTGTGGGCAGCGGGGCACATCCTGTCAGGATGAATAGTCTTGGAGAAACATCCTTGACAGCATATCAAGCTTTGGTACACTACCTTCATCATGATAAGAACCCTTGAATCCAGCCACCCCGTCCCTACCATCCAGAACTAAGCAGAAACGCTGTTCGGTCGATTAAACTTGGATGTTGGAATTAGTGGTTACTCTCCGGACTGAATTGCCGGAGATTTTTTTTGTACAGTAAGAATAAATTTCAAGGGAAACAATGAGGAGACCCCCATGAGAATGTCCAGTTTGTTAAGTCAAACTCTCAGAGATGCGCCGTCTGATGCAGAAATAACCAGTCATAAATTACTGGTCCGGGCTGGGTATATCCGCCAGCTGGCAGCAGGAATTTTCACAGCTATGCCCCTGGCAAAACGCACTTTGACCAAAATTGAGAATATTATGCGGGAAGAGATGAATGCAATTGGCGGACAGGAGATGTCCATGCCGGTAGTCCATCCCGCAGAGATCTGGAAGGCTACGGGGCGTTGGGAGAAGGTGGGTCCCGAGATGGGGCGTTTTAAGGACAGAAATGGACGCGATATGGTGCTGGCGATGACCCATGAAGAAGCTGTGGTGGCAATTGTTAAGGATGAAGTCCAATCTTACCGCCAACTTCCCATGCTTATTTACCATATACAAACCAAATGGCGGGATGACCCTCGTCCCCGGGCAGGTTTGATTCGCGTTCGGGAATTTACCATGAAAGACAGCTACAGCCTTGATCGTGATTGGGAAGGATTGGATCGACAATATGCCAATCACTATCGAGCTTATTTTAATATATTTAGCCGGTGCAAACTCCCTGTGATAGCTGTTGAGTCAGACGTCGGCATGATGGGCGGTAATATGGCTCATGAATACATGTATTTAACCCCCATCGGGGAGGACACCTTACTGCTTTGCGCAGCCTGTAATTATTCCGCAAATCGACAGATCGCAGAATTCCAGAAAGAGCAGGTTCCAGCTGAAAAAGCACTGGAGCGGAAAAAAGTCGCTACTCCTGAGACAAAAACCATTGCCGATCTGGCTGAATTTCTAAAGATCCCGGCAAAGAAGACCGCCAAGGCGGTTTTTATGATGGCGGCAAAACAAGAGGAAGATGGAGAAATAGAGCAGCTCGTTTTTGCAATTGTCCGGGGTGATATGGAACTCAATGAGACAAAGCTGGTTAATGCGGTTGGTGCCAAAAGCCTCCGGCCTGCCGAAGATTCTGAAATCAAGGCATCCGGTGCCGTCCCGGGATACGCCTCACCGGTTGGCCTAACAAATATCCTGGTTGTGGTGGACGATCTCATCCCCAATTCTCCGAATCTGGTTGCAGGAGCAAATGAAGAAGGTTTCCACTACCTCAATGTAAATTATGGCCGGGATTTTCAGGCTGATATAGTGGCAGATATTGCGGCTGCCCAGGATGGAGATGCCTGTCCGAAATGTGGTGCTCCCCTGCGAGCAGTACGAGGTGTTGAGGTAGGGAATATCTTTAAATTAGGCACCTGGTACAGCGAGGCTGTCGGGGCAACCTACCAGGATGCTGATGGCAATGAAATTCCGATTGTGATGGGAAGTTATGGGATTGGCAGTGGACGTCTGTTAGCTTCGGTTGCCGAAGAATACAATGATCAATACGGATTAATCATGCCGATCACGATTGCTCCTTATGAAGTTCACCTGGTAGAACTTGCGGGTGGAAAGGACGGAAGTGATCAGGTACATCAGGTGGCCAATCAGCTCTATCAGGACCTTCAGGCTGCGGGGATCGAGGTCCTGTTTGATGATCGGGACGAAAGTCCGGGCGTTAAATTTAATGATGCGGATTTAATCGGAATTCCCCTGCGGCTCACGGTAGCACATCGGGCTTTAAAAGAGGGGGGTATTGAAGCCAAGCTCCGGCAGGAAAGTGAAAAGCGCCTGATACCCCTTGATCGGGCCGTTGAGGAAACCAGGCAGATTCTCCAG
>CAZUMG010000056.1:3177-9943 GCA_964621895.1 uncultured Anaerolineales bacterium
TTAATTCCTCTTGCTGGATTGGCTCAGTGAGCAGAGGGTTATTTGTTTGATGAAGATTTTTTGTGTAGAAAACCAGGTCATCTCCCGGCGAGTAGAAATCGTGGATAACAGCTTCCTGAAGGTAGTCATTGTGTTTATAGAAAGTACGGGCAGATTTATAGGGCTTGGTGCTGGAGGTTTCGATAATCAGCCGGCTGCCGTTCAGGGATATAATCTGCTGCTCAACAAATCGCAATAAATCTGACCCAACTCCTTTTCCCTGCATATCTGGATTAACTACGATCCAGTAGAGGTCGTAGGTGCTTTCAGTGAGGGCATGTTTTCCATAACAGGCGAATCCAAGGATTTCCTGATCTTCGCTGCATACACAAAATAGATAATCAGATTTGTCACCCTTTTCCAGGTAATCTACCCAGAGCTCATTCACACACTCTTTATCAACTGCTGAAAACCTGTTAATTTTCCCGGTTATGTTAAGAATAGCGGAACCATCATCCCGGGATGCGGGCTGGATTATATGCATCAGAATGTCTCCTGGCCAGAGTTAGAATCCTTAGGGCCATGTCGTGATATTGTAACCCGGTTTGTTCAACAGCATGAAAGAAACCTGCCTCGGGGGATATATCTGGGTTGCAATTGACTTCCAGGATATAAGGCACGCCTTGATCACTGAGCCGAATATCGACCCTGGCATACCCTTGAGCACCAATGATTTCTACAGCTTTCCGGGCAGCCTGAGATACTCTCCTTTTTAAAGCAGGGGAGAGATCCGCAGGACAGATGGATGGTGTGTGGTGGAATTCAAAGGAATCTTCCTGCCACTTAGCGGCAAAATTAACAATTTTTTCTTCTGGACGATCAAATTCATGAAAATCGATTTCCGCGAGCGGGAGCAGTTCGAGGGGATCTCCCCAAACCGCTGCATTGATCTCTCTGCCCGGGATAAATTCCTCTACCAGTACGGATTGGCGGTAATTTTCTACCAGGCAAGCAACCCGATCCCGGAGGGCACTGTAGTTGGAAACCACAGAGTCATACCCAATCCCCTGGCTGGCATCCTCGGCAACAGGCTTCACAAACAAGGGGAACGGGTAGTTTTCAAACTTCGATATGCTGTCGGCTGAGGAGAATAGCCACCATGCTGGGGTGTCCAGTCCGGATTTGGCCAGCAAGGATTTTGTCAGGGCTTTATTGGTTGACCGGGCAATTGCTGTGCCCCCGTTTCCCGTAAAATGATAGCCGCTGGTTTCTAAAAGCCAGGCGATCCTGGCTTCTTCAAACAGTCTGCCAGAAAATCCTTCCGCCAGATTATAGATTACCCACTTGTCAGGTGGATAGCCCGAAAGAGTTTGTTCAGCTTCTTCAGTGATCGGGGCAAGCTCAACATTGATGCTTTCAGACTTAAGGGCGTTTGAGATGGCCTGGGCGCATTGGACCACCCCATTTTCAGCCAGGATATCCTGGGCTTCGCCTTTAATCAGTTGGAGTGAATAATTGTACAGGACAGTCACTCCAATGAAATCGCTTAGCTGTATCATTGTTGAGCTCCTTTGGAGGGTTCCTCGGGAGATGCCCAACGGGCTGCCCTCACTTTCTTGGTAGGCTGGTCATTTTTAGGCACCGAAACCCTCGGCTGGAGATTTGCCGGAAGAGGCATTGACCGCTGATGACTTTGATTCCAGGATTCGGGGATGATGGAGCGCTGCTCACCGGATAAAAGGGCTGCGATTCCTTCCTGTTCGGTTTTGTGATTTGCCGACAGACAAGCAGGGCAGGTAGCAGGATTGTGGTGGGAGTTTTCCAGGTGCTGCGTATAGGAGGTGATTAACCCTTCATAGTTACGGATCACCACGGACCGATCTGATTGGCTCAACAGGTATTGGGGTAGGATGGGTACTTTTCCGCCACCTTGCGGGGCGTCTATCACGTAGGTTGGAATGGCAAAGCCGGAAGTGTGACCCCGCAGATTTTCCATAATTTCTAGACCGGCGGCAACACTGGTCCGGAAATGGCTAGATCCTGCCACCTGGTCACACTGGTAGAGATAATAAGGACGCACCCGGTTCTGGACCAGTTTATGAAATAATCCTTTCATTAATTGGGGGCAGTCATTGATATTGGCCAGCAGGACAGTTTGGCTTCCGAGGGGAATACCAGCATTAGCCAATAGGGCTAAAGCTGATTCCACTTGCGGGGTAATTTCCCGGGGATGATTTACGTGGATGTTCATCCAGAGGGGGTGGTATTTGCTTAACAGCGAAACCAGCTCGGGGTTTACTCGCATGGGCAGGAAAATCGGCACGCGGGATCCTATCCGGATCACTTCAACGTGGGGTATTGCTCGCAAACTGCTGAGAATCCCTTCCAGAGTTTTAAGGGAGAGCAGAAGGGGATCTCCACCAGAAAGCAGCACATCCCGAACCACGGGATTAGCGGCAATATAGTCAATTTGCTGTTGATAATTAGCACTGCTGAATTGACTGTGCGTGTCTCCGACCAGCCGGCTGCGGGTGCAGAAGCGGCAGAAGCTGGCGCATTGGGTATTTACCAGCATGAGCACCCGATCTGGATAGCGGTGGACCAATCCAGGTACCGGGGAATGTTTATCCTCACCCAGGGAATCCACCATTTCATCCAGGGAGAGCTCCCTTTCTGCAATTGTTGGGATTACCTGTTGGCGTATGGGACAGTCCGGATCTTGCGGGTCTATTAGATTGGCAAAATAGGGAGTAACCCCGACCCGAAATAGTCCGGGAGAGTCAAATGCCTCGATTTCATCAGATGTTAACTGAAGGAAATCAGCAAAATCTTCTTTTGCAGTCAGCAGGTGGGCCATTTGCCAGCGCCAATCCTGCCAGCTGGCATCTGGAGTTAGATCCCAGGGTGGTTTCCTGGTACGGCCAGGAGGTTCTTCGGGCTGGGTTGGATTGAGAGTATTTTCAGTTTTCATAGCAGTGAACGCTCCCATTTAATTTCCTGTCCAACAGAGCTGGTCTGGCGTTCTGACGTCTGCCATTGATAAAGCGCTGGAAGGTGGATACCTGTTGCGGGTAAATCTGAATCCTTGGGAATGGGCATCTGGAACCGTTCTGCCGCGAGATAGAGAATTTCTGTAATCAGGGTATGGTGGCTGATTCCTTCTACGGCAGCCATAATACATAGATCGCTCAAATCAGGATTTAATCCCGGGAGGGTGTTAATTTCCATTAAATAGGGCTTTTGGTCCGCCCCAATCCGGAAATCAACCCGGGAGACATCGCAGACATCCAGAACCTGGGCAGCCCGTTTAGTGAGATCGATCAGGACGTTTTGCAGTTCAGCTGGGATATCCGCCGGGCAGAGATACCCTGGGGCTCCTTGAGAACCGATATCATAAGTCTTTGCATCGTGACCGTAAACTGATGGGCTGACGCTGCAGCTGGATTCAATTTCCATGATTGGCAGCCAATGGTAGCCTTCCTGATCATAGAGGGCCGGGGTACGGCGATTTTTTGGAGATCCTGGATTTCCAAAAAAGCCAACTGTAAATTCCCTACCTGGAAGGTATTCTTCAACCAGGGCGGGTTGTTGATAAGTATCCAGAAGATATTTGACCCGAGTGGTTAATTCTTCTTGGGTTTTAACGATCGAGCCTTCATCTATCCCCATGCCGGTTCCTTCGCGGACCGGTTTGACAAATAAAGGGAAGCTGAGCCGGATATTTTTAAGGTCTTTGATGTTGCTTACCTCAATAAAATCCGCGGTTGGCAAACCGGCTTCTTTCCAGATTCGTTTGGTATGAGTCTTGTCAAGGGATATTGCGTTAGCTACTACACGAGAGGCGGTATAAGGAATAGCCAGTAGCTCACAAAGGGCGGGAACATGGGCTTCTCTTCCATTTCCCTGCCGTCCTTCTGCGATATTAAAACAGATATGCGGCCGGAGGTTGATCAATGATTCGGGCAGGGTGTAGTCTGCTTCCAAAAAGTGTACCCAGTGACCATCAGCTTCCATAGCAGCAGCAATCGATTGGAGGGTTTTAATGGAATCAAACTCTGCCCCGGCGTCAGGAGGGTCCTCCTGATCAGGTTCGAAATCGTTCTTTGAGTTTGCGATCAACGCTATTCGCCAGGGAGGTTTTCTCTTCAGGTCCCGGACGGGTTTCCCATTTTTATGGGTTGGTAAGTAGATATTCATGAGTAAAATTTCTCCTTTTATTTTTAGCGAAAATATTTTCTGCCCGAGGATGGATTGGAGGGATCCTCAGGAAAGTTTAAAACCTGGGGAAAAACCTTAACAACCTCCATCGTTTGCTGGCAAGTTGGGCAAACAACCATTTCAAGGCGCTGGAAATGCCTTCCTTGCGTGATAACTTTTCCGCAGGAAGGATACTTTGCCCTGGGTTGGCATGATTTCTCAGGCATTGTAATAGTATAGTTTTTGGACATTCAAACCCTGTACTATTTTGATGCCAATGACGTGCCAAAAACGCTCTGGATGTATAAATGATGTATGGGAAGCTATCTGGGGGGCTTATCCCTGAAAAAAACCTGACTGGCGATAAAAAAAACAGAAGCAGATCGAAATATCTGCCTCTGTTATTGTGAGTTATCTAGCCAACAAGAAGAAAGGGTTTCGGTAATTTTTACGGGATATAGCTACGATTTTATCCCGGACCCGGCCGGTCAAGATGAGGGATCAGCTGCCCATTTTAAAGAAGCTGGTAAGTTTCATAGCCAGGTTCAAATCACCAGCCAATTGAAGTTTTCCATCCATAAAACCTTTCATGCCATCTTCCTTTCCAAGCAGAACATCCCTGAAGTAGGCTCCATCAGCAGTCATTGTCATGACTGGATTCTCTGCTATCCCTTCCTGAACAGAACAGATGTCATTCGCGATTTTGATAATGTAGTCTCCTCCCTCTTCTCCGGTAAGGTGGTATTGCACCACTGCTTCCAGGCCAGCGGCTTTTTCCGGAATGAACGCTTTTTCATGATTAAACACTAATTCTCTTACTGTGTACTCAGCCATGTTGCTCTCCTTTTATCTTGACCCGGCTACTGAATATTTTGGAAGATAGCTGCTGCACCCATCCCTCCCCCAATGCACATGGTCACCAATCCGAACTCTGCATCCCGTCTTTTTAGTTCGTGAATCATTTGGACAGAGAGTTTCGCACCCGTACAACCCAGAGGATGGCCAAGAGCAATTGCGCCGCCATTCACATTGGTGATCTCTTCATTCAAATTGAGCTCCCGGATAACAGCTACTGCCTGAGATGCAAAGGCTTCATTCAATTCAATTAAATCGATATCCTTTAAGGATAAACCGCAGCGCTCCAGGACCTTGGGGACTGCTTTGATTGGTCCTATCCCCATGATTTCAGGTGCAACGCCGGCAACTGCAAAAGCTACAAAACGGGCTAAAGGTTTTAAACCCAGGGCCTTTGCTTTTGACCTTGACATAATGATTACTCCGGCAGCGCCATCAGACATCTGGGAGGAGTTTCCTGCAGTTACGGTTCCGTCTTGTTTAAAAGCTGGTCTCAATTTACTCAAAACCTCCAGGCTGGTATCACCCCGGGGACCTTCATCCCGATAATAAATGATCTGCCTGGTTCCATTTGAGTTCGTGATCTCCAGGTTTAGAGGCACGATTTCAGGGTCAAATAAGCCGGAAGTTACCGCTTTGAAAGCCTTTTGATGGCTTATTAACGCAAATTGATCCTGCAAATCCCTGCTAATTTGATATTGCTCTGCAACGTTCTCAGCCGTGATTCCCATGCTGCTGTACGCCTGGGGATACTCATCTGCCAGGACATCATCCGGGCTGAATTTATATCCAGTCATGGGGACCATGCTCATGGATTCCACGCCTCCTGCCAGGGCAGCATCATAATACCCGGCCGAAATAGCTTGAGCGGCATGGGCAATACTCTGTACGCCAGAAGAACAAAACCGATTAATAGTTTCAGCAGGAATCTCAACAGGTAAACCGGCTCGCAATCCGATCAATCGGGCGATATTCATGCCCTGTTCGCCTTCAGGAAAAGCGCACCCTACCAGCAAATCATCCAATTGTCCCGCTTCCAGGTTTTGGGCTCGTTTTAACAGCTCAATGATCACTGCAGCAGCCATGAATTCTGGGCGGGTGGATTGTAAAGTGCCGCGCTTGGCTTTCCCTACCGCAGTCCTTGCTGCCGCTACTATCACCGGATCATAGTTTGGCTCTCGGTTTTCTTTCATCAACATCTCCTTAACCTCCTGATGGGGAAGGGGGATTTATTTTATTGAAAGTCAGCATCCCTTACCCTTTTCCGTTAATTTCGAAGGACTTTACCTTTCTGGAGCAAATGCCACATGCGCTCTTGGGTTTTCTTTTCGCCGCATAAACTCAGGAAGGCTTCCCGCTCGAGATCCAGGAAGAATTGTTCCTCAACCCATTCCGGTTGAGAAAGGTCACCCCCGGTCATGGTGTAGATCAATTTATGACCTATGACCGCCTCATATTCGGTGATAAAACCAGCCTGCTTGAAATTGTACAAGCCAGCCCTTAACCCTGAAAGGGTGTCCCTTCCAGCTGCATAGATCTTTTCAGGAGCAGGTGGTTGATACCCTCCAGCAGCCATGTGCAGGACCTCCCGTTTAGCTTCCGCAAGCAGCTGGTCGCGATTGATGATAATTCGGTCACCTGCGCCGAGAATGCCCAGCTCCTGGGCTTCCGCAGCGCTCCTGGATACTTCTCCCTGGCCTACCTGTTCAAAGATCCGCTGGAAAAATGGAAATGC
>CAZUMG010000057.1:0-4648 GCA_964621895.1 uncultured Anaerolineales bacterium
TATTATGAAAATATCCCCTGGAGCAGGAAAACCAGGCGGGACCGCCTGGCGATTCTCTCCCGCCTGGCATCTGAAATGCTGCCTGGTTCTGAGGCGAAGGCAGCGTCTCTCCTGATGATTGCCCCGGTCCGGGCGGTGATGACCCGCACCCTGCCCCGCCGGGAATTTTTAACCTCTTCCCGGACTATCCGGACGAAAAGCCGCCTTGCGCCTCAAAGCCTGGCCGCTGAATGGGTCCGGGCCGGCTACCTGCCTGCCCCGATTGTCATCCTCCCGGGGCAGTTTGCCCGACGGGGCGGCATCCTGGATCTCTGGCCGCCCGGCGACAGCTTTCCGGCCCGCCTGGAGTTCTTTGGGGATGAAATTGATCTTTTACGTCGTTTTGATCCCGATACCCAGCGCACCATTGAAAAAATGGAATCGCTCACGGTCACCCCGGCCCGGGAATTCCTGCTGCCAGCGGATCAGCTGGATGAATTCACTGGATCCGACCGGACTGAATATCACCTGCCGGTCCTGCACCAGGAAATTGCCTCATTGCTTAATTACCTGCCCAAAAACAGCCTGGTATTCCTGGATGACCAGGATGCTGTCCAGGAAGCTGCCCGGGACATCGCTGCCCAGGCGGAGTCCCTCCGGGCGGGACACCAGCAGGATAACCAGATTTCCCCCGATTTTCCGCTGCCTTATCTTCCCTGGGAGGATCTCGAAGCTGCTTTGGGGAATTTTCAGCCTATCTCGCTAGGACCGGTCGGGGAAGGGACCGGGACCGGTCTTACCTCTCTGTTTAAACTCAATCAGCGTTTTGGCGGGGAGCTGAAATCCTTTGCCAGTCACCTGGATGGCTTGCTCCAGGAAGGGGAAGACCCGGTGGTGGTCTCCCGCCAGTCCGCCCGATTGGAGGAAGTCTGGAAAGAACGCTCCCAATCCAAATCCTCGCCGGCCTTTATTAAGGGCAGCATTGACGGTGGCTGGATTCTCACTCCTGCCGACGGCAAAGGGGTCCATTTGTTTACTGATGGGGAAATTTTTGGTTGGCAGCGGGTCCAACCCCGCAGGAGACCAGTTCGCCGGGCCCAGGCACCGGAAGTGAATTACAGCGATTTTCAGGAAGGTGATTGGGTGGTTCACCTGGATCACGGCATTGGCCGCTACGCTGGATTGGTTTTCCGGAAGCTGGACGGGACCGAAGGGGAATACCTGGCGGTGGAATATGCCGAAGGCGATTACCTGTTTGTGCCGGTCGCCCAGGCAGACCGGCTGACCCGCTACGTGGGGCCTGATCATCATGATCCCCCCATCACCCGTCTGGGCAGCGGACGCTGGGGCATCACCAAATCCCGAGTCAGCGAAGAGGTCATCCAGGTTGCCCAGGATCTATTGGACCTGTATGCCCGCCGGCAAACCGTCCAGGGTTATGCCTTTAATCCGGATTCCGCCTGGCAGCAGGAGCTGGAAGCCAGCTTCCCTTATATTGAAACCGAGGACCAACTCCAGGTTTTATCCCAGGTCAAAGAGGATATGGAAAAGCCCAAGCCGATGGACCGCTTGATCTGCGGGGATGTCGGCTATGGGAAAACCGAGATCGCCGTCCGGGCCGCTTTTAAGGCGGTGATGAACGGCAAACAGGTGGCTGTGTTAGTGCCCACCACCGTCCTGGCTCAGCAGCATTATGACACTTTCCTGCAGCGGATGGGCGGTTTTCCGGTGGAAGTGCGCATGCTTTCCCGCTTCCGAACTCCAAGGGAGCAGTCTGCCATTCTGACTGGACTGCTGAAAGGTTCTGTCGATATTGTCATCGGCACCCACCGGCTGCTCTCTTCGGATGTGGTCTTCAAAGACCTTGGCTTGATGATTGTTGATGAAGAGCAGCGCTTTGGGGTCTCCCACAAGGAAAAGATCAAGGCCAAGCGGGCGGATATCGACGTGCTTACCCTGACAGCCACCCCGATTCCCCGCACTATGTATATGGCTTTAACCGGGGTGCGGGATATCTCCCGGATCAACACGCCTCCTGAGGAGCGCCTGCCGGTAGTCACCCAGGTCAGCCCCTATGATCCCGACCTGATTCAAAAAGCCATCTGGCGGGAGCTGGAACGGGGCGGCCAGGTGTTTTTTGTCCACAACCGGGTTAAAACCATTGAAGCCATGAAGTCCCAGCTGGCCAGGCTGGTCCCCGAGGCCAGGATTGGCATCGCCCACGGACAGATGGATGAAAAGGAACTGGCCGAGCGCATGCGCGAGTTTACCCGGGGAGAGATTGACCTGCTCCTGTCCACTTCAATTATTGAGTCCGGATTGGATATTCCCAACGCCAATACCCTGATTGTCGACCGGGCAGATCGGTTCGGCCTGGCTCAGCTCTACCAGCTGAGAGGGCGGGTAGGCCGGGGAGCCCAGCGGGCTTATGCCTATTTCTTTAAGGGGCGCCAGGGAGCGCCCACCGCGGAAGGGCGTTTGCGTCTGGAAACCATCGCAGAGCATACCGATCTGGGCTCGGGGTATTCCATCGCCATGCGTGATCTGGAAATTCGCGGCTCCGGGGATATCCTGGGCACCCGCCAGTCCGGCTATATCGCCTCGGTTGGCTTTCATCTGTATACCCGCTTGCTGGCTGATGCGGTCGGGCGCATTAAAACCAGCGGCAGCAGGGTTTCCCGTGGAAAAGAGCTGCCTTCCCAGCTGCTGCGGCCCCTGGTTAAGATTGACCTGCCCCTTCCTGTGGGCATCCCTGAGGAGTACATCCAGGACCGGTCTGTCCGCCTAGGCCTTTACCGCCGGGCAGCCTCCATCCAGACTGCCAGTGAAGTCTCCCAGCTCAGAAGTGAACTGAAGGATCGATTTGGGACTTTGCCGGAGATGGTAGAGAATCTGCTTACCCAGCTGGAGCTTAAATTGGGTGCGGAAGCCGCCGGCATTGAAAGCATAACTATTCAAAATGAGCAGATCAACCTGGGGTATCCGGAAGGTAAGGCCCTGCCGCAGCCCTGGGAATTTGATCTGAAGGTGCGTTTCGGGGAATCATCCGTTTGGGTTCCCCTGGATTTAATGGCAAAAGACTGGCTTAAGCGGCTGCTTACCATTCTGGAAGGTCTCACAGCCTTTTGAGTTCGGGTTACATGTCAGGCTCGCTTTGACAACCGTCCTGGTCAACGGTATAATTTACCCTTGTTGAAATTGATAAGTATTTGGAGAGTGTTTTATGGCGAACGAAGAATTGATGACGCCTGAAACAATTGAGGACTTAAAACCTAAGATGAAGGTTGCGGGAAAGGTTATTAAAACTTCCCTGGCGGGTGCGATTGTTGATGTTGGTGTCGGTGTACCTGGAGTAATCCATATTTCGAAAATTCAAAAAGGTTCCGTCTCCCGGGTTTCCGATGTGCTGAAGGCAGGCCAGGAAGTCGAGGTCTGGATTCAGCGAGTTGATCCTGAAAATAAAAAGATCGAACTGACTATGCTCGAGCCGGTAGGTGTCGACTGGACTGAAATCAAGCCGGATATGGAATTGGTTGGCAAAGTTACCCGGATTGAAAAGTACGGCGTTTTTGTGGATATTGAAGCAGAACGCCCGGGTTTGGTCCATATCAGTGAGATGGCGCATGGGTATGTGCGCACCCCGACGGATATCGTTCAGAAAGGGGACCAGGTTAATGTCAAGGTGCTGAAAGTGAACCGCCGCAAGAAACAAATTAAATTGAGCATGAAAGCCTTGGAAGAACCGCCTCAGGAATCTTTTGTGGTTGAAGATGACGAGGACGAGAAAAAAGAGGAAACCCCGACAGCTTTTGAAGCGGCCATTCGGAAAGCCATGGATGCCCAGAGCGGGGATGTTGAACTGGCAGACCTGCTTTCGGAATTTAAAAAGTAGATTACAGTTCCTAGATATTGCTGAATAGAAAAGGCTGCTGAATTCCGGGCAGTCTTTTTTGTTTCCTGGAATATGGTTTTTCTTAGCTTCTCCGGGCAGAAATCCCGGACAACAAAGTACCTGCATTTGCGGTTGAAAAACGCTGAAGCTGGTCCTGCTGAAAGGCTGCTCCTTCTCGTAAATTGAAGCCCTGGCGGATCTGCCCGGGGAGAATAATCACCGGGCAGCCCTGTTTGTTTGCGGGTTATAATAGGAGAGGTTTACCACCACAGGGAGGGTTGACATGCCAGGAAAATTGGTGCTTGTAGCTGGAAATATTGGGACCGGGAAAACATCCTTGACCGAAAGATTAGGAGACCGGTTGGGTTGGCGGACAGCCTTTGAATCGGTGATTGATAATCCCTACCTGAGCGATTTTTATCAGGATATGGCTGCCTGGTCCTTCCACCTGCAGATCTATTTCCTGGGACACCGCGCCCAACAGCACCTTGAATTAGTTCGGGACAACCGATCAGCGATCGCCGACCGCAGTATCTATGAAGATGTGAAAATCTTTGCCCGGGCGTTGCACCACCAGGGCAGCCTGTCTGAGCGGGATTACACCTCCTACCGCCGGGTATTTCAGCAGATTGCTGACCACCTTCCGGAACCTGACCTGTTAATTTACTTGATTGCCCCACCAGAAATCCTCTTGAAGAGAATTGAAGAACGGGGCAGAAAAATGGAGTCTGGTATTTCCCTGGAATACCTTACCCTTTTAGATTCTTTTTACGATGA
>CAZUMG010000057.1:4748-8281 GCA_964621895.1 uncultured Anaerolineales bacterium
CCGGGGTGCTTTTTTCTTCTCCCCTGATATTGAATGATATAATTGCCAGACCTATCCATTGGCAGTTAGAATTAAAGTGAGGAATTATGGAAAAACAATGGGATACCCCTCCCGAAATGGCCATCGACACGGACCGGGTTTATCTGGTTAAACTGGAAACCAACCGGGGAGATATTCACCTTGAACTCTATCCGGAGCATGCCCCAAAAACAGTGAATAACTTTATCTTTTTAATAAACCAATACTTTTATGATGGGGTTAGTTTTCACCGGGTGATTGATAACTTTATGATCCAAGGCGGAGACCCCACCGGCACCGGCAGGGGCGGACCCGGTTACCGCTTTGAGGATGAATTGGTCGGCAATCCACTGAAACACGGCAGCAAGGTAATTTCCATGGCCAACGCGGGACCCCATACCAACGGCTCTCAATTTTTTATCACTCACCTTCCCCAGCCTCATCTAGACGGCAAACACACCGTCTTTGGAAAAGTTGTTTTGGGAGAGGATGTGGTTGACAGCATCAGGCAGGGGGATGTGATCAGCAAGGCAAGCCTGCTTGATTAAGGCATGGCTTGCAGGAAAATTGAATATCGAGTAAGATATCAACCGCAAGGGAATGCGCCAGGCGCCTTTCCCTTTGCGGGATCTTAATCACTGGAGGTGTACAAAAAAAATAACCCAGGGAAAACAGCGCACGGGCTCAGGAAGGTTGGCTGGATGAATTTTCGTCTTGCCGCCGAAAGTTCTTGAGTTGACGAGGATGAGGGTTCCTCCTAACCAGGAGGCTAACTGACCGGGGGTAAAACAGGTCAGGAAAATCGAACGATCAGCGGAAGCCCTCCGGAGATTGTCACTCTCCGTCTTTTCCCTCCAAACGAATGGGAATGATAAAAACCCGGGTGACCGGTGGGACAGAATCATCCCAGGTGACAGCCAAACCATCAAGAAGCAAGTTGAGCTTTCCTGCTATTTTCCAACCTGAATGAGGCTGGTGAGACCAGGGTTTTCGCTTGCCGAAGAATTGTGGGAGGGTACTACCTATGTGTGGAATTGTCGGTTATATTGGACCGAAAAATGCGACACCCATCATCATGGATGGGTTAAAAAAGCTGGAATACCGGGGCTATGACTCGGCTGGCATAGCGGTCATTGAGAACGGCACCATTGAAGTGCGCCGAGTTGCCGGGAAACTGGACCGTTTATCTTCCCTGGTCCTGGAATCGCCTTTAAAAGGCAATATTGGGATCGGGCATACCCGCTGGGCAACCCATGGAGAGCCCAATACCCGCAATGCCCACCCCCACCTGGGGATGACCGGAGAAGTTGTTTTGGTTCACAACGGCATTGTGGAAAATTTTGCTGCCCTGCGGGATGAGCTGGAGAGGGAAGGTGCCCATTTCCAATCTGAAACGGATACGGAAGTGATCGTGCTCTTGATTGAACGTTATCTCTTGGGGAATAATTTTACTGACGCGGTTCAAAAAGCGCTTCGCCTCTTGAAGGGAGCTCATGGGATCGTGGTGATGAGTAAAAAGGAACCTGATAAGATTATTGCAGCCAGGATTGGCAATGCCGGGGGAGTTGTCCTGGGGATGGGACAGGATGAAATGTATATCGCCTCGGATCTGCCTGCCATTCTGGAGCATACCCGCGATATGGTTTTCCTTGAATCTCACCAGATGGCTGTGGTTACTCGCCAGGGTGTAAAGGTGATGTCCCTGGAGGGGAAAGAGGTAATTCCGGAAGTGCATACCGTTTCCTGGGACCCTGTTTCTGCTGAAAAAGGAGAATACCGCCATTTTATGCACAAAGAGATCCATGAACAGGTCCGCTCGCTTACCGATACCATCGCGGGAAGGGTGGATTTTGAGACAGGGTCAATTCAGCTGCCCAGTTTGAATATCACCCCGGCATCGGTTAAACAAATTAAAAAGATTTTTATTATCGCTTGTGGGACAGCCTCCTATGCCGGTATGGTTGGTAAAGTGCTGATTGAAAAAATTGCCCGTATCCCGGTGGAAGTCGAGATTGGATCCGAATTCCGCTACCAGGATCCGATAATCGATCCGGGTACAGTAGTGTTGGCAATCAGCCAATCCGGGGAAACCGCTGATACCCTGGCTGCCATGGAGGAGGGCCGCAGTAAAGGAGCTATCCTCTGGTCCATTGTGAACGCGATTGGATCTCAAGCCATGCGCATTGCTGATGGGTTTATCTCCATGCAGGTTGGTCCGGAAATTGGGGTTGCCTCAACCAAAGCCTATACCGCTCCCCTGGTTGATTTATACATGTTGGCCATTTTGCTGGGCGAGCTCCGCGGTACCCTGGATGAAAAAACCCGCCGGCAGCTTGTCGAGGACTTGAGGCTGGTCCCGGACCTGGCAGGTCGCTGTTTAGATCAGGAAGAGCAGGTCAAGCGGGTAGCGGAAAGCCTGCTGGAAGCCCAGAATGCCCTTTACCTGGGCAGGGGTGTGAACATGCCAACCGCCTATGAAGGCGCCTTGAAGTTAAAAGAGATTTCCTATATTCACGCTGAAGGGTACCCTGCCGGAGAGATGAAACACGGTCCAATTGCCCTGATTGATGCGGATTTACCGGTGGTGGTGATTGCCCCCCGAGATCCCTGGTACGATAAGATGTTGAGCCAGATCGAGCAGGCCAAAGCCCGGGGAGGCAGAGTGATCGCGGTAGCTACAGAGGGGGATGAACAGATCAAAACTCTGGCGGATCAGGTGCTTTCCGTCCCGGAAACTCCCTGGATGTTAAGCCCGGTCACCACAGTGATCCCGCTGCAGCTGCTGGCCTACCATATTGCTTCCCTGCGGGGCCTGGACGTGGATCAACCCCGCAATCTGGCCAAATCCGTTACGGTAGAGTGATCATCCCGGGAGAAATAAGCTTTGCCTATCAGGGTCTTTGCTATTAGGGAAGCTGCCTGCCCAGGTATTCAGCCAGGGTTATCCAATAGCTCCAGCTCTCTTCCCCATCCTCAACCGACCAGATGGCAGATAATACTGACCGGACATAACTCCAGGCTGCCATTCGGGCGGACTCAAGCGTCAGGGTTTCCGCCAGGATATTCAAGCGGCGGCTAAGCAGCGCTTCTAGATCAGGCTGTTGGAGCAGACCGGGAAGGGGGTTGGATAACAGGGGACCAACCTCAAAACAGGCTTCACCAATCACGCCTTTGGGATCAATGCAGGTCCATTTTCCTCCCTCTGCCAGCAGGATATTCATGTGATGCAAATCTCCATGCAGCAGATAAGCATCTTCCTTGGATTGGAGTAATTCAGCAGTGATGCGCTCTGCTCGCTTGACTTGATCTGCTGGCAGGGGCCCCCTGGTTCCCGGGTAGCGGGTCCGGTAGCGGGCAAATCCCCGGCACCATCTGTCCATGGTAGGAAAGATATTTTCCTCTGGCGGCTCAATCCATAAACTTCCCATAAGCAGTCCGGCAATTTGGGTGGCTTTTTGATCATCCCTGATGGACAGCAGGTTATCCCCGGGAAACACCCGTTTCAGCAGCAGTGC
>CAZUMG010000057.1:8381-9868 GCA_964621895.1 uncultured Anaerolineales bacterium
TTGGCTAGTTTTTCTTTGAGATTCTCATATTCCCGGGCAGCATCTGGATTGGCTCGCAAAAAATTCCTGAAAACCAGGTGCCGCTCAATATCCGGGTGACCAGATTGAAAAACATGCAGGTGGTGGGTCCGTTCGCCGTCGGTGTCTCTGGTAAAGAACTGCCTGCCTGAAATGCCCATCTCCCCCTTGCTGCTGTAACCTAATGATTCAAATTGCTCCACAGCTTGGATAACCTCATCCAGATCTTCGACTTCCATCACAAAATCAATGATTGGTTTGGCCTTAAGCCCCGGGACGGAGGTGCTCCCAATGTGGTAGATGCCGATCACCGTGATGGTCAGCTGCTCAAGGATGCGTTCAGCTTCCTGGTCTGCCAGTAGAGACCATTCTGGGTTATACGGAACCAGCTCAACATCACGCTGTTCCGGGATGATTTGATCGTCGTCGGCCATAGACTAGCTTTGAAATTCTGATGGATTGATTTGTATATTATATTGCATGTTGAAATTCCTGTCAGGATATTATTCATTTGCAGGTGGTAGATCTTGTTACCATTTTACCCGAAAAAACCGCTGTTAATATCGATAAATTCCTTCTACCCTAGCCGATTCTGAGTTGAAAGTACTATTTTTTTTAATTCAGCTTGGTTCTGTTTGGACTTCGTTGGACTTTGCCAGGCTGCCCTGGGGATGAGGATAAATCTGAATTCTCGTTTATCTATTTCTTTCTTATATAAAATTGAGATAGCTCTAGAGTATTCATGCTAAAATGGGACTGCTAACCGAGGCATTAACTTTCAGGAAGGATAGATATGGCTGCGAATAAACTAACGAGTGAAATGGTGTTATCAGCGCTGGGTGAGGTACTGGATCCCGAAATTGGGAAGGACCTGGTCAGCTTGGGCATGATTGAAAACCTGACAGTCGAGGATGGTAAGGTGAGTTTCACCTTGAATTTAACTACCCCTGCCTGTCCGTTGAAGGATCAAATCCGGAGCAGCGCCCTGGCTGCTGTCCAGGCTCTTGAGGGTGTCAAGGATATCAATATTACCATGGGCGCTAAGGTGCCGGTGGGCCAAAAGAAGTCAGCCCCATCAAATATTAAGAATGTTATTGCGATTGCCTCCGGGAAAGGCGGGGTCGGGAAGAGCACTGTTGCGGTAAATTTGGCCGTCATCCTGGCCCAGAAAGGAGCCAAGGTGGGATTGCTGGATGCGGATATTTATGGCCCCAACATCCCCACTATGATGGGGGTGAATCGCCTGGGCGGCGCCAAGGATGATAAAATTTTGCCCGGGATGGGACATGGGGTTAAAGTGATCTCGATCGGATTTATGGTTAAGCCGGAACAGGCTTTGATCTGGCGCGGACCCATGCTGCACTCAGCCATTAAACAATTCATCTCAGATGTGGATTGGGGAGAACTGGATTACCTGGTGATCGATTTACCCCCGGGAACCGGGGATGTCCAGCTAAGCATCAGCCAGA
>CAZUMG010000058.1:0-5549 GCA_964621895.1 uncultured Anaerolineales bacterium
TGGTGGGAAAAGCGGGATCAATGGGTGGATCCCCCTGGAATATTAAATGGCAATGATATCCAGGTGGAATTTGGAATTGGGCCGGGACCCAGGATTGGACTTCTTCTAGAAAAGCTCCGAGAAGCGCAAGTCGCTGAGGGGCTAAATTCCCAGGATACCGCCAGGGCTTATATTAATAATTATGTAAAAGATCAAGGCTGGTCTAATCAGGTCTGATTCCTATATGAAACCTAACTTTGTGGAGCTTTATCAGAGATTCTCAACATCACTTTCGGAGATTGACTGCGGAGAAAAATGCGGTCCGTATAACGATTATGGTGTTCCGGTTTGCTGTGATATCCAGCTTGTGGTACCTTCTGCCTATCAATTGGAATGGGAATATTTACGATCTGTCACAGATTTATGGCGCCTCTGGAGGGGTTCATCCCCCGCGGAAGACCAGGCACTTCAAAACGAAAAGCAGGATGGACAGGTTTTATTAGCCTGCCGGGGATATCAGCATTGTGAGCGTCAAAACCGGACCTTAACTTGCCGGGCATTCCCTTTTTACCCTTACCTGACCAGCCAGGGACTTTTTTCCGGATTGGCCTACTACCAGGAATATCGGGAGCAATGCTGGATCATCAGCAATCTTTCAATAGTCAGCCAGCAGTATAAAGAAGACTTTCAGGATACTTTTGAGAGCTTATTTGTGCTCTATCCTGAGACCCGGAATAATTTTGCTGAATTTTCCCGGTTGGTCAGGGAGCAGGCCGCTGCAGCCGGAGAATCGGTTATTTTGCTTGATTTTTACGGGAAAGCATTTTTGATAGATCCCCTTTCTGAAGATAACAGAGAGGAAGTTTTTAATCAATTGGAAGCTTTTGGCCCGTTTAAGGTAACCAAAGATCTGGTATTTCCGGACGAAAAATTGTCCCCTTACACCGAGAAAAAAGATGCAAAATAAGCTCAATTTTGCCAGTGAATTTTCCTTACCAGAAAAATACCAGGTTCCTGCCCGGATTGTAGAAAACCGCGGCAGCACATTCAGCTGGCTGTTAGCACACTTTCTGCAGTACTGGTACCTGGGTTTGACGATGTTAATTGGAGCTGTTGGCAATGCCCTGCTGGCATCTGTGGTACCTGTGGTGATTGGATTGGCATTAAATGCAATGTCCGAAAACCCTCCCAGGTCCGCAGCCTTGTGGGGCTTTGCGTTTACCATTATTTGGACTCAGGTACTCCGGGGAGCTCTTCAGCTGGGGAGGAACTTCAGCGCAGAAATGCTGGGACAGCGGATGGAACGGGATATCCGCCATGAGTTGTACACCAGCCTGCTCGGAAAAAGCATGACTTACCATAGCTTGCTGCCGGTTGGGGATGTCATGGCCAGGGCGACCAACGACGTACGTGAAATCAACTTTATGTTCAGTCCCGGTTTTAACCTGGTGGTCGGATCAGCCAATTTTATCATTATGCCAATCCTGCTTGCTGGCCGCTACAATCCGGCGTTAATCATTGAACCAGTGATTTTCCTGATTTTATATATTCTTTCTCTGTGGCAGTATTTAACTGAACTTGAACCGATCACTACCTCAGTCAGAGATGCTTTCGGTAATTTGAATTCCCGCTTGACCGAAGCTGTTGATGGGATTGAAACGGTAAAGAGCATGGCTGAAGAAGATAACGAAGTGGATTTATTTGCTACGAATGCCCGGCGTTTCAGAGATAAAGAAATACGCCAGGGGGATGTGGAAGCCAGGTTTATGCCGTTATTAATCATGGGTTTAGTTCAGGTAGCCGGTTTAATTCATGCCATTATCCTCTTCCAACGAGGATTACTGCAGGTGGGAGACATTGTGGGTTATTTTGGATTGCTGCTTTTGTTTGGATTCCCTACATTTGTGTCCCTGTTTGCCTATTCCCAGGTATCGTTAGGTGCTGCTGGAGCCCGGAGAATCCTTGAACTGATTAACCGGGAGACTATGCTGGATCAAAACAAAACCGGGTATGCCGGAGAAATGAAAGGAAAGATCCAATTTAAGGGGGTTAGTTATACCTACAAAGATAATGAACTTACTCTGAATAATATTAATTTTTGTTTGAATCCTGGACAAACAGTAGCCCTGGTCGGACAGACAGGATCTGGCAAGAGCACTTTAGTGAAATTGGTGAACCGCACCTATGATGCCAGTTCAGGTTCAATCCTGATTGATGATGTGGATGTTAAGGATTGGAACCTGGCCGTGCTTAGAAAACAAATCTCGATTATTGAACAGGATATTTTTCTGTTTTCAAAAACCATTGCGGAAAATATTGCTTTTGGAAAGCCTGATGCAACCCAACAGGAAATCGAAAAGGCGGCTAGATCAGCCCAGGCTCATCAGTTTATTTTGTCGTTTAGAAATGGCTACCAAACCATGCTTGGAGAGCGGGGCGTCACCCTATCTGGTGGACAGCGCCAGCGTCTGGCTTTGGCTCGGGCTTTCCTTACTGATCCCCGGATATTAATCCTGGATGATTCCACCAGTTCAATTGACAGCGCAACCGAGGATGAAATCCAGAAGGCAATCTTTGCGGCTGCAAAGGGGCGGACTACGTTAATAATCACCCACCGTTTGTCACAGATTCGCTGGGCGGATCATATCCTGGTTTTTCGCCAAGGAGAAATAACTGCCAGCGGCAACCATGAGCAATTGATTAAAAGCTCGCAAATATATCGTCAAATATTCAATGAATAACTTTTTTTGGAATTGAAAGGGCTGGTAATAAATGGGTTTCTTTGAAAGTTTAGATGCCGAGGATTATGATCGGGAATATGGCGATAAGGACTTGCTCAGCAGGATTTTTCAGTATCTGCGTCCTCATCAACTTCGCCTGGTTTGGATTACCGTATTCCTTGTCCTGCTGGCAGCATCCGGGGCAGCCCTGCCGATCATCGTTTCGAAAATCGTTGATCTCCTGACTGCAAATCCGACCGATCAGACAGTTGTGCTTCTGATGGTAGTGGTCCTGGCGGCCGCTGTTTTTAACTGGGGAGGGAATTGGGTTCTGCGGCGATTGACAGTCCGGGTTGTTTCAAATGTTGTGATGACGCTTAGGACGGATGCGTTCAGTTCAGCCGCTCACCATGACCTATCATTTTATGACAAGTTCTCATCCGGCAGGGTGGTTTCAAGGATTACTTCCGATACCAGGGATTTTGGACAATTGATTATCCTGATTACTGACCTTCTCGCCGACGGAGTCCAGGCGCTCATCTTAGGCGTGGTCCTGGCCCGCCTAGAGCCCCGCCTATTTCTTTATGTGCTGGGTTATATGCCGTTAATTTTTGCTGTCGCGGTGGGTTTCCGTCAAATAGCCAGGAAAGCAACCCGGGAAGGGATGCGGGCTATGGCAAAGGTTAACGCAACCATCAAGGAAACCATCAGCGGAATTGCTGTGGCGAAAAACTTCCGCCAGGAAGGAGAAATCTTTGGAGATTTTAATCAGGCTAACCTGGATTCCTACCAGATTAATGTCCGCAGGGGTTTCGTGCTTTCTACGGTTTTCCCGGTTCTCAACGTTGTCGGTGGACTCGGCACGGCTATGCTGGTATATGTCGGTGGTATGGATGCTGCCCGGGGGTTGATCACCATTGGAGCATGGTACCTTTTCCTTTTGAGCCTGGATCGTTTCTTTTTCCCGGTACTGAATCTGGCTTCATTCTCGGCTCAAGTCCAATCTGGATTATCCGCGGCTGAGCGGGTATATGCCCTGATTGATGCTGAATCGGCCGTTGTCCAGACCAACTCCCTGATACCCGATCGATTGACCGGCCGGATCTCTATAGAGAGATTAAATTTTAAATATGCTGAGAATGAATGGGTTTTCCGGGATTTTAATCTCAAGGTTGAGCCAGGTGAAAGCGTCGCCCTGGTAGGGCACACCGGCGCGGGCAAGTCCTCCATTGCCAAGTTAATCGCCCGGTTTTATGAATTTCAGTCTGGCAGGATCATGGTTGATAACTATAATATCCGCGACCTGGATTTAACCAGCTACCGGAAACAGCTCGGAATTATCACCCAGGTACCCTTTTTATTCTCCGGCACTGTGGCCGAAAACATTCAATATGCCTGCGCTGATTCCAGTTTTGAGGAAATGACCAAACTCGCCAACGAAATCGGACAGGGGGAGTGGTTGGAAACCCTCTCAAACGGGTTTGAAACTGAAGTAGGAGAACGGGGAGCTCAGCTCTCGATGGGACAGCGCCAGCTGGTTGCCTTGCTGCGGGTTTTAATTCAAAATCCAGCTATCTTCATCCTGGATGAAGCTACAGCGAGCATTGATCCCTTCACTGAACGACAAATTCAGCAAGCCCTGGATTTAATCTTGCGGGACAGCACCAGTATCCTGATTGCTCACCGGCTTTCAACCGTAAAATCAGCGGATAGAATTGTGGTTATCGAGGGTGGGAAGATTATTGAGGAAGGAACCCATGATATCTTGCTGAGCAAAGCGGGATATTACTCTGTTCTCTATAATACTTATTTCAGACATCAAAGTATCGAGTACATCGAGGAAAGCGGGAAGTTGATATAAACAGGACCAGGTCCTATGCAAAACCTGGTCCTATTTATCTAGATCATAAATTTTCCATCTTTGTAAAACAGCTCTCCATCGATGTGGATTTCACTATCTTTGCGGAGGTCACAAATCATATCCCAGTGAATGGCGGAGACATTTTTGCTGCCGGTTTCTGGATATCCTGCCCCCAGCGCCATATGGAATGAACCCCCGATTTTTTCATCGTAGAGGATGCTCCTGGTAAATTTCTGGATTCCATAATTAGTTCCTATGGCGAATTCTCCCAGGTAGCGGGAGCCTTTGTCACTATCCAACATGGCTAAAAGAAAGTCCTCGTTTTTATCCGCAGTCGCCCGGGCAACTTTGCCGTCTTTGAATTCCAGCTGGATCCCGGTAACTTCTTTTCCCTGTTCGATGGCCGGGTAGGTGAACTTTACCCAGCCGTTGGCAGATTCTTCCACCGGACCGGTAAATACTTCCCCGCTGGGCATATTATGTTTGCCGTCAGAATTGATAAAAGTCCGGCCTGCAATGGATAGGGTGAGATCCACGTTGGGACTTTTTAGGACAACCTCTTTTTTCCCTTTCAGCCAGTCGACAGCTACCTGCTGTTCGTCATGAATTCTCTGCCATTCTTTTACCGGATCATCCCGGTCGCAGTAGGTTGCACTGTATACAAAATCCTCATACTCGTCCAAACTCATATCAGCATCCTGGGCGTATGCCTCACAGGGATATTGGGTGAGGGTCCACTTCAAGTCCCCTGAAGCAGACCTGGTCATATAAGTGTGCATCAATTCCTGCCTGGCCTTTCCTTGCAGCTGTTGTTTTCGGGGATCTATCCCGCTCATGTGGCGGGTATTATCAAAAGCCCGCAAGGCAATCAGCACATCAGCTTCCTGGTAGAGCATTTTTGTTGTGGGGGGAATCCAGGTAATCTGGTCGTCATTGGCGTATTTGAGGGAGTATTCATTGATTGCATCTGAATTCATGATCACCTGGGG
>CAZUMG010000058.1:5649-9696 GCA_964621895.1 uncultured Anaerolineales bacterium
AGCAAGCTTAACTTCCCTTCGTTCGCGCATACTCGTTGGGCGACTTCATATTGAATGGTGAGGATAATCCGTCTTGGCTTGAGAGCAGATTCCAGTAAATTGCGGAGAATACGAGATGTGATATAGTAAGGAATGTTGGCTACCACCAGGTATTCATCTTGCTGTACCAGGTCGCTGGCTTTGAGCTGCAGGATATCCCCTTGAACAATCCGGACATTAAGATGGCTTTTCAGGGTTTCCTCAAGTACCGGGATGAGTCGATGGTCCAGCTCAACCGCGACAACCTGTTTGGCAGCTGCAGCCAGGTGCCCAGTCAGGTGACCCAGACCGGCGCCAATTTCTAAGACGGTATCCTGGTCAGTCACCCCGGCAACCCTGACAATAGATTCAAGAACTGTCGGATCAGTCAGGAAATTTTGTCCCAGGCTCTTATTAGGGTGAAGATTGTATTGTTGGAGTAAGGCTGTAATTGAAAGGTGTTCCGTTGAATCCATCATCTGCTGGGCATTATAACAATAATATCTTTGCTAGGAAGATCCGTTAATATTCTCTATGACCAAATATTACCCTCCACCAATAATCAGTACAGAGCCCGGCACCTGGGCAAATTCAACTGTAAGTGTACGCTGGCCAGGAATTGCCCGGCGGGTAATTGAAGAAAATAAGTTTTCATCGGAAATCGTTGGGAATATTTCCAGGCTGATAGAAGATATACCTGAGAATCCCATCCGCCAACTGTGGGACCGGCATGCTCCGGATCATCAAGCCTGGCAGGGGTATTTAGAACCCTTTATTGGTAAAAACTGGTTGGAGGTCCCCTGGTTTCTCGCAGAACATTATTTTTACCGGCGGATTATGGAGGCTGTGGACTATTTTTCCCTCCGTGTTGATCCTTTTGGATATCAAAAAGAACAGGGATTGATAAAATCTGAGAGTGATATCCAATCCTATATTTCCTTTCTCTCAGAAACTCTGTCAGGCTCTGGAAAAAGGGAGAAAACCCTCCGGGACAGCCTCTATTTTTCATTGTGGGGAAACCAGGCTGATCTAAGCCTCTGGCCGGCTGGCAGTGATAAAAACCCGAAGCACTCTTCCCAAAAAACGCTTAAGGATCATTTGCTGGTTGATAACAGCGATCAGGTAATCAAAATACTGGTAAGGAAAAAAAACCTTTCAAAACAGGTGGATATCCTGCTGGATAATGTAGGGTTTGAGTTGGTTTGTGACCTTGGCCTGGCGGATGAGCTGCTGAGCTACGATCTAGCAAATGAAGTTGTGCTTCATGTTAAAGCGCACCCTACTTTTGTGTCTGATGTGGATCAGGCGGATCTCCGACCTACGGTAGACTTTCTCCTGGATAGCCAGCAGGAGGATGTCCGGTTGCTGGGAAAACGATTAGACCAATTTCTTGGTGAGGAGCAGATTAAAATCCGGCCGGATTTCTTCTGGAATTCCCCCTTGCCCATGTGGGATCTTCCGGGTGATTTGGGGGAAGATTTTCAAAAATCAGCCTTGTTAATCAGCAAGGGCGATGCCAACTACCGCCGCTTGTTGGGAGATCGGATGTGGGATTACACACTGCCATTCGGTCAGGTGGTGGATTTCCTCCCGGTTCCCATCTGTGCATTAAGGTCACTGAAAGCTGAGCTGGTTGTTGGTTTGAAACCGGATCAAATCCCGGAACTAAACAATCTGGATCCTGACTGGATGGTGGATGGCAAATGGGCCGTGATCCAATATGCCTCTAAGAAGACCCCGGGTTAATAAAGAACATACATGATATTATCGGGAGGGGGAGCTGGAGCCAGGAAATATACGGTGACATTCTCGCTCCAGGGCACGTAGTCACCTTTTTTGTACCCAAGATCCACCCAGTTCGCACTCCAGGGAACACCACCCCCCACATCTTCAATGGTTCCAAATCCATACCCGGGGATATAAACCCGGGCTCCCTTCATATAGCGGTACCATTCTAATCTGACTGCGATGGTGCCTTTTTTCAGTACTGTTCCACTGGATGTGATGGTATCGCAGCCAGGACAGCTGGAATCGTATGAGGTGGCGTAGGCAGTTATCTTTCGCCAGTAGGTGATCTGCCCATCGGGTGTGTTGGCCGTCTCAAGGTTAATTTTGGTTCCATAACCAAGAATGCGGGGCACCGGATCCTTGATCACCCATTCTTTTTCAACTTCCCGGGAGATTTCAACTCCATTTTCAGAGATAATCCGCAGGCGCTGGGCTTCAAGACCGTATTCTCCCCCTGAAAGGATCTGGAGTTGATCAAGAGCAAGGTCATCTGCGGGCTGATACTCACTGGTAAAGTCAATTTGTTCCTGTTTAAGCAGGATTTCTTCCTTTACCCGGATGATCTGGACTTGATCGTTTTCAGGAAGTGGTTCGGTTTCGGGAGGATTGCTGTAATCCAACCCCTGCAGAGATACACCCGCCTGGGCAAGGGCAGTTCCGATGGTATCGGCAGTTGTCCGAATCGTGATGGTTTCATCTGGCAAATGCACCAGAAGGGGTTTTGATTGAACCAGGGCGACTTTAAGGGGGGTGCCATCCAGAGGCGTGTTAAGGGGATAAGAGAGCTGATCTGCCTCAAAAATCTTGATATCTTCTTTCTCCAAGGCTTCTGCGAGAATGTCTGCATCGCTGAGAAAACGGACAGTACCAGCTTCAGTCTGGAGATCAATTAGGGTAGCTCGCAGAACTTGAATGGCATGGGCAGACCCTGGAGTGAGGGTTGTATTTTCCTGGGCAAGCGAGCCATCAACGACCAGGCGGTCCTTGGGGAAAAGATGCAGACCGGCTTCCAGCAGGACATTTTCGGGGATTCGTTCTGCTGTGTGCAGGTTTATCACCCGACCATCAGCGTGGATTTGAACAGGATTGGAGATATTCAGAAAGATGGTTCTATCACCCCATAAAACCGTTTCAGGGGCAGGCGTGAGCCGGTCGTTTTCCCCCAGGATGATACCCTGGTCCCGCAGAAAACCCTGTACGGTCAAGGCGTAGGTGCTTTGTTGTTGGGGGTCGCCATTAACAACCAGGAAAACTTCCTTTTTCAAGCTGAGAATTACCAGTCCAATCCCCAGGATGGCAGTCAGGACAGCAGTAATTCTTTGAAAGAGGGGTTTCCTGATCAGGTCAGTACCATTCATTGGCAAGTGATTGGGTTATCCGTCAGATGGAGCCAGGAATAAGCTTCGGGCAGGCTGATCGGCGGCACCCAGAGTATCCTCCTTAGGGCTGCTTCCTTTCGGATCTGACCCGGTTCAAAGGGCTCTGCCGCGCCGGACCCACCCGAAGCTCGTTGGCATGATACCAAAGCCGGCTGGGTGTGTCAATTGGAACCGGGAACTGTTCCGGGAGAGGAGAATAGGTCATTAAATATCCAGAAAGATCTGGCTTAGAAGGATTATCCCGGGTTAGTTTTGTCTGGCCTGGTGAGAACCCGCTGGATCAGGACTCCTCCCAGGATAATGAGAAGAATAGCAACTGCTCCCCACCTCATACCAGTAGTATCACCCGCCTCAAGGGGTTCTGCTTTACCCTGGGGTGTTGGGGTGAAAGTGGGAATAGGAGTTGGTGTTGTTTTTACTTGGAGTTGTCCTGGTCCTATTAGAGCAGCAAGAACCAAAAAACCAACCAAAACACCAATGATGACCAGCAGGGAATTTTTTCTCAGTATGAATTTCATTCAGATCAAATTTGTATTTGCCAGGGGTATTATACCCTACTTGGTGTGAGAACCATCAGTAAACTGAATTATCCCCGATCTGGGTTATCGGGTGATGTAACCATCCTTCAGCTATTATTTCTGAAGGGATTGAGCAGTATGTTGAGAATGCAAATAAAATAATCGCCCAGCAAATACTGAGCGATTCAAAAGGCGGAGGGGGTGGGATTCGAACCCACGATTCCGTGAGGAATACGCGCTCTCCAAGCGCGCGCACTAGGCCGAACTATGCGACCCCTCCAGGTTTTTTACTGCGGGACGATTATACCAAAATGGGGGTTAACTGGCAACTGACCTTACTGAAT
>CAZUMG010000059.1:0-5177 GCA_964621895.1 uncultured Anaerolineales bacterium
TCGCTGGAGCTGTTTTCGATCCCAAAAAGTACATCTTCTGGATCTCGTACCTTCCAATTTCCTCGGTATGTACCAGCGGATGCAGGTGCAACCAAATTTACAGACACATCCACATTCTGACCTGGTTCGACTGTACCCGAGGTGATCTGGACGGAGCCGGGGGCAGACATTGCGTCTCCTCCGGAGAAAACTATATCATAGCCGGAAGTCCAGGCGCAGGATCCAACGTTTTTCAACCGCCAGGTTTTTGTAAAGGTGTCGCCAGGTTCAAATTTGGTCCCATCTGGGATTGTGACATCTTTTACAAATCTGGCAAGGTTGCAGGGAATGGGTGTATTTGTACGAGTCGGAGTATCCGATGGTTCCAGGGTATCTGGGACTTCGGGCGTATCGGTTTGGATTAAGCCAGGGTCCGGAGTATCAGTGAGCGCTGTTCCATCTGACTCTCCCGGAGCAGGTGATCCGGTAGATTCGGCAGCGACTGTTTCTGCCACTGATGTGTTTATTATCGCTGTTTGTTCTGCTGGAGACAGGCTTGCCCTGGGCATGTTGCAGGCGCTGAGCAGGACTACCACCCCAAGAATGCTGATAAGAAGTAGGCTAACTTTTCGCAAAATATCCCTCCCTCGATATAATCGATTATCAATAATAATTTGATTGCAGGTTAATATTATACTCGTTTGAATTCTCCCGCAACTATTCTGATGTGGGAAAAAGTCCAGAAATAATAATTAATTACAGACAGCGGGGTTGAAGGTGCTAGTGGGCTGCCGGGGTTTCAGGATTTTTCCGGGACAAGATAGATCCCTGGAATACTGATAATGGTGGAAATCCCCTTAATGATCATGTTGCTGAAGAAGATTGAGATCACGACAGAAGACTGGTATACACCCCAAAATGCCAGGAAACTAAACAGAAAACTGTCAATAGGTATGCTGATGGCGTTGCTAAAAACCACCCGAGCCCAGTGATACCTGGGAGTTACTTTTTCAATCCAGAACCGATACCCTTCCGTATCAATTAATTCAGAGATCACTTCCGCAATGATTGATGCCCCCACAATCCGCCAGATTGGGGAGAGCACCGCTCCAAATTCGGTTTGAGGTCCTACCGATAAATCGGGGGGGAGGATCGAAACGATATAAAATAGAATCGCCATGAGGATATTTATTCCTCCCGCGGAGAGAATCAGCATCCTGGCGACCTTTATTCCAGCGACTTTGTGGACCATATCCCTGAGCGTGAAAGTAAGGGGATAAATAAACGTTCCCGCATCAATCGAAAAGCCGGCGATAAGCACAATCCGCAAACTGGCAATATCTGACAGCATTTGTGCCGCCACGTAAAACACGGATACCAGGACCGCTGCAGTCAGGAGATCAGATCTTTCATTTTTTTTCATTATTTTTTCTGTATATTGGTTAATAATTAACCGGGTTGGTTAAGGAATTCGATGGCTTGCTTGATGTGATAAGCATTCTTTTCAAGCTCATCGTGGGTTGGGAGTTCCGCATACTGTGGGCTGAATTGAAATCCGAATCCATCTCCCTCAAAGCGGGGAATGATATGCAAATGAAAATGAAATACCTCCTGCATAGCTGCTTTCCCATCTGCCACAAATAAGTTAATTCCCTCACACCGAATTCCGCTTTCCCGCACCGATGCTGCTAACTTTTGGGAAGTGGCGAAAATATGTTTTGCTGTTTCTTCGGGGAGAGTTTTAAGATCAGGGGCATGCTTGTTGGGTATGACCAGCAAGTGGCCTGGATTGATGGGATGGATGTCCATCAAGGCTGTACATAGGTCATCTTGATAAACAAGGGTTCCCGGCAATTCGCCGGAAATTATTTTACAAAAGATACACCCGTTCATCCGTAGCTCCTTATCCTTTAAGAGGTATTATACCGGGATGTCAAAATTCCAATGGCGGATAAGTTTCCTAATCTCAGCCAGATTTTGAAATTACAGAATTCACTGCGGAGGTTATTTTTTTTGATTGGATTAACTGGAAAACCCGGTCGATTTCTGGTCCCCACAAGGTATCTCCTGGCTGGTACGGCACGGATTTGCGGATAAAGCGGAAAGCTGCTTCAGTGCCCTTTCCAAGGTTTAATTCCGGGTGATTTCGGAGTCGGATATCCAATGCACGGGCGGCAACGTATAACTCAATTGCCAATACCCTGCTGGTATTATTGATAATCTGTCTGGTGTGTCTGGCTGCTGTCATTGCATTGGCATTGTGATCTTCTTGAGATGCAGAAGTGGGAAGGGAGTTTATCGAATTGGGTGTCGCCAGCGATCGATTTTCCAGCACCAGGGAAGCAGCCGTATACTGCGGCATCATCATCCCTGAGTTTAATCCTGCATCCTCAGGTGTATCTACCAGCATAGAGGGCAGGTTTCTATTCAATGCGCCATTAGTTAACCGGTAGACCCGCCGTTCAGAGATACCAGCTATTTCTGTCATTGCTATCCCCAGGTAGTCCAGCACTAATCCAATTGGCTCTCCATGGAAATTGCCACCAGAAATGGCGACACCTTCTTCAAACAAGAGGGGATTATCAGTGGCTGCATTAATTTCCCGGGTGACAACCAGGGAACTAAAGGCAAGAATCTCTTTTACCGGGCCATGAACCTGTGGGCCGCAGCGTAAGGAATAGGCATCCTGGATATGATTTGTGCTGTCCAGCAAATTGCTCCCAGAAGTAAGGTTGCGGATTTTTTCAGCTACTGCTATTTGGCCGGGGTGCTGGCGGGCTTGGTGAATCCTGGGATCAAAGGCAGGGGAGCTGCCCAGTAAAGCTTCCAGGCTGAGGGCCAGGGCGATATCCGCTGTCTCTAATAAGTATTCTGCTTGATAACACGCCAGGGCTGCAAGTGCTGCTGAAAAAGTCGCTCCGTTATTCAACGCGATGCCCTCTTTGGCTTCCAGGATTATTCGGTGAATTCCAGCTTTTTCCATGGCCTGTCTGCCGCTGTAAATAGCTCCCATAAATTCTGCGGATCCTGAGAACTCATCAAGATCTTCTTCATCCGTTGAGATTACCAATCCAAGGTGAGATAGAGGCGCAAGATCTCCTGATGATCCCAACGAGCCCTGGGATGGAATTTGGGGGTGAACGCCTTTATTCAACATTTCCACAAGTGTTTCTACCAGCACGAGGCGGACACCTGAATACCCTTTTGCCAAAGTGTTTGCCCGGATTAACATTGCTGCCCGAACAACCTCCTTGGGGAGTATATCGCCGGTTCCAACAGCATGGCTGAGGATCAAGTTCCGGTTCAATAATCTGGTCTCTTCTTTTGAAATCTGGCGATCTGCAAAAATGCCAAAACCAGTATTGATACCATAAACCGGATTTCCGCGGGCAATGATGTCTTCAACCCAGAGTCTGGAGTTCCGGATTATATCTGCGGCCTCTACTGCCAGTGTGACAGGGGCATTCTCAACAGCAACCTGATATATTTCTTCAAGGGTAAGGGAATTTCCATTTAGTTGAACCATATCTATCCAGTTTTAATGATAGGGTGTAGTGGATTAAGCTGAAAAAAGCCCATTCAACTTACCAGGGAAGCGCAAGGTCACTGCAAGGTGCAGGTACTTTTTCGATGTATTTATACATGGTAACGTTGGTAAATGGTTCCCCCATAATATTGTCATGAATCGCCCACGAGCGCAGACGAATTTGCCCGGCGGCCTGAGGAGTTCGGAATGGAGAGCTGCCGTCTAATAGTGGGAGCAGGTCTCCTCCGTTTGAGAACCCGTCAGCAATTCGCTTCATAAAACTTTTTCCTGACTGATAATGAAAGCCGTATTTTTTAAAAACTAGGGCAACGTGATAATACAGGGGCTCAACAAAAAACAGATCCTGCCCCATGCAGTTTGCAAAGGTTTCAAATTGCCTTAATGATTCTTGAAATAAATGGGGTCCTTTGTAGATTTGTCCAGGCGCCAATCCAGCCAATAAGGCTTTTTCTTCCGCCTTCAGGTTGCGTTGGTTGGTTCCAAAATTAGTTTTAGTACCGTCAGGGAGGCGATCGACATCATAGCGGGGTGAATTTACATCGTTCATACCGTATAAGAGGATATGAATTTGCCCGTGAATAGAATCGGTTAGGTGACCAAATAATATTGGATCCCGAGCAGCACTGCTGGGAAAAAGAGTTAACTCGGCATCGGAGGAGCCTGGAGGACATTTCAGGATAAATAGATCTCGCCCCTGTTCATCCCTCAGATTAACGTTGAGATGGTACATATCCAGCAGCTCGGGAGGAAGGATTTTTGCATAGGTCTCCCTTTTTTGATCAGCAGGAAGTTGGTTTAATCCGGCGATTGTTGATGGAAGTCCCATGGTAACATCCCGTGGTGAAGCAACTGAGATAAACTACAAACCCATACCCCTCAGATCTCTTTCAGTTTGGCGTTCACTTTCACGTTCAGCAATTTGTTTCCTTTTATCGCGGAGTTTTTTACCTTTTGCGACGGCTATTTCGATTTTTGCCCGACCTTTGGATAGGTACACCCGCAAAGGAACAATTGTATTGCCTTTTATTCTCACAACATCCCACAGTTCCAGGATTTCCTTTTTATGGAGGAGTAATTTACGCTGGCGATTCGGATTATGATTGAATGCGCTTGCCTGTTCATAAGGGTGGATATATGAATCAATTAACCAGGCTTCTTCCCCATCGACCTGGATATAAGCCTGATCAATGCTGATTTGGTGGTTGCGTATAGATTTAATTTCAGAGCCCTGCAGAACAAGCCCAGCTTCGAAAGTATCCAGGATTTCGTAATTAAAAAAAGCCTTTTTGTTCTTGGTAATTGTCTTCCCGCTCATGCGACCCATTTTAACACACAATGGGTTTCAGGCTTTGATTTAGTCGATCATTATTTGGGTTCCGTTACCGGTATTATGCCAGTCACAATGGTTTTTATAAGGAGGATCATAGGCGGGATTCGTCCAGCGGAAAATCCATTTTGCATCACTATTTTTCATGTTGACACATCCGTGGCTCATCTTATTTCCGAAATTATTATGCCAATAAGTTCCGTGAAATGCGACTCCGGTTTCAAAGATGAAAAAAGTTGTCCAGGGTACACCTGGAAGCGTGTAGCTCCCCGGTGCACCTGTTGCTGTGATGCCTCCCATGTGTTTGGAGGGATATTTTGAGGT
>CAZUMG010000059.1:5277-9581 GCA_964621895.1 uncultured Anaerolineales bacterium
ATTTTGCTCTCATAATCGGGTTCCTGGTATACCGAGATGATTTTATCGTCGGTGGCGATTCTTCCGATGATTCCCTGGGTTTTCCGGGCTAAGACGGAAGGATATCCAGGTGAAAAACCTGCCCCGAGAAATCCCAGTAATGATAACTTGAGAAAATTTTTCCGTGAAAAAGATCGCAATTTTTTACCTCCACTGAAAATTCTATCGGAGAGTGCTGCTAAATTCAAGCGAAGTTTATTTTTTTATTGGTTTCAAGATAAAGAATTAGCTGCCCTTCGTCGGTATAATTAATTTTAAAACTGGAGAACGGCTGTGTTCCCACCATCTTATCAGCAATTGTTGATCTCGGGAGAATTGGAAACCCGGGTCCGGGAATTTATCAGCAGATTAACTAACTGTGATCTGTGTCCGCGGAAATATAGGGTAAACCGAATAAATGAAGAAATAGGGGCTTATGGAATTGGCTCATTAGCCCAGGTCAGCAAGAAATAGTCCAATATTAAGTGGTTGTGACGCTTTTCTGGAGAGTAAAGTCAAATCTATTATTTGCCTGATGTTATAATACTTCCAGGTACTGCAAGATAAATATCTTGTATCCATATATTCATAAATTAGACGCTGTACACCCCTTGTTTTGGGAGGCATACGATGTCAGGACATTCAAAATGGTCAACGATTAAACATAAAAAAGCCCAGGCGGATGCCCGTCGAGGTGCTGTTTATACCAAACTCTCCAGGGAAATCCAGATGGCCGCCAGAGAAGGTGGAGGAGATCCTGATATGAACTTTGGGCTGCGTCTGGCAATCGAACGCGCAAAAACAGCAAATATGCCCAGTTCGAATATTGATAGGGCGATTAAACGGGGGACTGGTGAGGACAAAGATGCGGCCGCAATGGAGAAAATATCATATGAAGGTTTTGCTCCCCATGGCGTAGCTGTGATCTTGACCTGTATTACTGACAATCGAAATCGAACAGTTGCTGATATCCGCCATGTACTGACCAAATATGGAGGAAGCATGGGGCAGGAAGGCTCAGTGTCCTGGTTATTTACCAGGAAAGCCTACTTTAATATACCTTGTGGAGATTACATATTTGACGAGGTGTTTGAAATTGCGGCAGAAGCTGGCGCGGATGATGTGATCGAAGAGGAAGATTATTTTGAAATTATCGGTCCTGCAGAATCTTTTAAAACCATTCACGATCAATTAGATAAAGCCTCGATCTCACCAGAAGGTTCCGGTTTGAGAATGGATCCAAAACAGGACGTGGAATTAAATTTGGATGATACTCTCCAGGTGATGAAGGTGATCGATTTACTGGAAGAACTGGATGATATCCAGGAAGTTTACACTAACTTAAAGATTCCAGACGAAGCCCTGGAAGGCTTAGCTTAGGAGAATGGCTGAACCACGGGTCGTCATTGGAATTGATCCCGGCACAGCTATTACCGGGTATGGCATTGTCCGAGAGCTGACTGATGGGAGCTTGGAATGGATAGCCCATGGGGTAGTTACCAGCCCGAGTGATTGGGATGAACCTCGCCGCTTGTACCACCTTTATAAATCTCTTCAAGAGATAATTAAATCATCAGCACCTGACTGTTGTGCAGTGGAAAAGCTTTTTTTTCAGAAAAATACTAGAACGGCATTTAGTGTTGGACAGGGCAGGGGAGCAGCGCTGGTCGCTGCCGCAGAAGTTGATTTGCCGGTCGGAGAATACACTCCCCTCGAAGTCAAGCAGGCTGTCGTTGGATATGGAAATGCGGATAAAAACCAGGTACAGCAAATGGTAAAAGTGCTGCTTGGTTTAGATAGCATTCCCCAACCTGATGATGCGGCTGATGCCCTGGCAATTGCTATTTGCCACTTACATTCAAGCAGAAGTATTTATAACCAGTCATTAGACTAACAGGATTATTTCTTCGATTTGGAGCTGTTCTGCTGGTTGGTATCCTTAATCCGATTGGACTAGGGTTTATCATAATATATTGAGAGAAAAACTATGATTGCCAGTATTCAAGGTCAAGTAACCCTGTTTGGAAAAGATTATCTGGTTATTGATGTAGGCGGCATTGGGTACCAGGTCTATGTAACTAATCTGCTTGTCAATACAGTACGGCGGGGAGAAAAGGTCTCTTTATTTACCCACCTGGTTGTGCGTGAAGATTCTCTTACCCTCTTTGGTTTTCAAGACCAGGAAGAGGTTGGTTTATTTCAACAATTAATTAAAGTAAATGGTGTTGGACCCAGACTTGCCCTGGAAACCCTGTCCACCCATTCACCTGAAGTTATCAAACGGGCAGTCCTGAATAAACAAGATCAGGTCTTTGCTCAGGTATCCGGAATTGGCAAGAAGACAGCTCAGAAGATAGTCTTGTCCTTAGAGGATAAGTTATCTCTGGCGGATACATTGATTCTGTCTCCAGAAACCGCCGGGATGAATGCAGAAGTTCAGGAAGCATTGATGACCCTGGGATATTCTGTGCTGGAAGCCCAGGCAGCCCTGCAAACCATCGCTGATGATGCTCCCCTGGACCTGGAAACAAGGTTGACAATTGCTTTGAGATTCTTCAGCTAGGTGGTATTCTTCTGGACAATCTGCCGACTATCAGTTATCATTTTTACGGTATTTTGGGGAGCTTGTTCTGATGGTATTTGGTAGTCATCAGAAGAAGAGTTTTTTATTCAGCGCTGTTTGAGTATCCATTACCTGAGTATTTGGGGAAGGACTCATTCCCCCATTGAGAAGTTTTTTAAATGCCATAATAGATCTGCCAATATAATCACAGTGGAGGTATAGTGACCGAGTCCATAACTCAAATTACAGCTGATTTTAAAAAATTCATCGATGAATTCCAACCAACCGCAGGTGTCCAAAGCGTTGGATATGTGCTGGAGGCTGGGGATGGCATCGCCCGGGTAAGCGGCTTATCTGATGTCCGTGCCCAGGAATTGGTGCAATTTGATAATGGTGTTCTGGGAACTGCGTTTAACCTTGAAAAGGATAACGTAGGTGTCATCATCATGGGTGAATATGACCAGATTATTGAGGGGATGGAAGTCCGCTCGATCAACCGGATTACTTCTGTCCCTGTGGGTGACGGCTTGATTGGAAGAGTTGTTAATGCACTCGGGCAGCCCATTGACGGTAAAGGACCCATCCGGCACAGTGGATTCAGACCGATTGAGCGGATTGCCTCCGGTGTAATTGATAGAAAAGATGTTGACCAGCCAATCCAGACCGGCATAAAAGCGATTGATTCGATGATCCCAATTGGACGGGGACAACGAGAACTGATCATCGGGGACAGACAGACGGGGAAAACTGCCATTGCCCTTGATACCATTATTAATCAAAAAGGCAAAGGTGTCATCTGTATCTACGTAGTTATTGGTCAGAAAAAAGCTGGTGTTGCCAGAACAGTTGCCATCCTGGAAGAATATGGGGCAATGGCCCATACCATCGTCGTTTCTGCTACTGCAGGAGATCCCAGTGCGCTCCAGTACATCGCTCCCTACTCCGGCTGCGCTATGGGCGAAGAATTCATGGAGAACGGAAGGGATGCGTTGATTGTTTACGATGACCTCTCGAAGCATGCCTGGTCCTACCGCGAGATATCTCTGCTTCTGCGGCGACCCCCTGGACGTGAGGCTTATCCAGGCGATTTATTTTATCTTCACTCCCGTCTGTTAGAAAGAGCTGCCCGTCTGGCGGACCAATTTGTGATTGTACCTCCGGATTTTACCGGGGACGTTGCCGAACCGAAAGATGCTGTAAATCAAAAAGTATATGGAGGACCTATTGCCAGGGGAAACGCGGATGAAGATATTAAAGAAGGCACTAAAGGTAAAATAGTTAAGGTAAAGGGAACTGGTGGTTCTCTAACTGCTTTGCCAATTATTGAAACCCTGCTGGGTGATGTTTCAGCCTATGTGCCCACGAACGTAATTTCAATTACTGATGGTCAGATTTATCTCGAAAATGACCTGTTTTACTCCGGCATTCGTCCTGCAATAAACGCTGGAATTTCTGTGTCCCGGGTGGGCGGTGATGCCCAATTGAAGGCGATGAAACAGGTCGCAGGCCAATTACGGCTGGAAATGGCTGCCTTCCGCGAACTGGCTGCATTTGCTCAATTTGGGTCTGATCTGGATAAGGCTACCCAGGCAAGACTTGAACGAGGACGCAGGTTGCGGGAAATCCTCAAACAGCCCCAATTTTCCCCGGTACCGGTTGCCATCCAGATTGTTGTTATTTATGCTGCTACCAACGGGTACGCAGATAAAGTTCAGCTGACGGA
>CAZUMG010000060.1:0-7645 GCA_964621895.1 uncultured Anaerolineales bacterium
GGGGGAATCGAGGATTTTTTGCGGATAAATTTGAGGGCGTGCTTAAAACTCCAAAATGTATCCGGAAATTCGGGGTAAACCAGAAGTACCTTCACTGAGTGTCTCCTTCCAAGAAAAAAAATAATAAGAACTTAATAACGGAGGAGGATCAGTTTCTGGTTTAAAGTTATTATACCAGCCCACAAAGGAAAGGCAAGGTAATCGAGCACTCCTGGGCGGCAGGTTTGGAGAGAATAAGTTGGGCAGCCAAAATGATGGGAAGAAATTTATTTGTCAGCTATACTATAACTGCTAGCTTGACCTGATTATAGGCACTGGGTGGGGTATAACTCCGGGAGGAAAACATGTATAGCAAACAACTTAACACCCGCCGTTTGGGTAAAAGCGGATTCCTTGTGACTGAAATAGGGATCGGTTTGTGGGCAATCGGCGGTGATCAATGGGGCCCGGTAGATGACCGGAACTCGCTGGATACCATCGAAGCTGCTCTGCAAGCCGGGATAACTTTTTTCGATACGGCGGATGTCTACGGCCAGGGCCGCAGTGAAAAACTGCTGGGGCAGGCAATGAAGGGCAGGCGGGAGGACTTTTTTGTGGCAACAAAAATAGGCTGGATGGGATTTGAAGAGAGAGCCCAGATGTCTGCATATGACAGCACTGAAAAATTGATCAAAGGGGTTGAAACCAATTTAAAACGGCTGGATACAGATTATGTGGATTTAATCCAGTGCCATATCAACTTCCAGGAACCCAATATGAAATATTTCCTGGAGGGGTTTCAGAAACTCCAGGCAGCTGGAAAGGTCCTATCCTATGGGGTCAGCTCGAGTAATTTTGAATTTATTAAATCCTTTAACGCTGACGGCGGCACAGCAGCCCTGCAAATTGATTACTCTATATTAAACCGAACCGCGGAAAAGGAAATTTTCCCTTATTGTTTGGAGAATGATATCGGTGTGATCGTTCGAGGTCCCCTGGCGATGGGTATTCTGACTGGCAAGTTTAAGGAGGATATCGTGTTCCCGGAAGGCGATTTCCGACGAAATTGGCATGCTAATCCCGATGAATATCAAATATTCCTGGAAGATTTGGGCAAGGTTGATCAGCTTAAAAAGCTGCCGCGGGAAGGAACTATGGCCCAGCTGGCCCTGCAATTTGTACTGGCACACCTAGCAGTTACCACAGTCATCCCGGGAGCTAAAACGGTGGATCAATTGGAACAAAATGTTGCTGCCGGGTTGATGCCCCCGTTAGATAAAGATTTTTTAGCCCAGATTGATGCGATTGTTCCGCCCGGGGGCGGCCGTAAGATCTGGCCGGCTTGACCCCAAGGGTAACAAGTCTATAAAGGGATCCGACTGTTTGGGTTAGCTTCCCCGGTTCCGCCGTCCAGCCCTGTTCCCTTTGCCTCCCCCGTGGGCATCTGGATAGGGCAGGGCAGTATTGGACGCCAGGCATTCCCCATAATCACAATAACTATTGCTGTTGTTATCAAGGTAATCTGGACATTGACCCGGGTAGCGGCAGCCTTGGGGACAGGTCACCAGACAATCCTGGCTGCCTGTCTGGGATAGAACTTCCCCACCACCGGGATCAATTTGGGGAGCTGGATCAGCACTTGAAGAGTCGACGGTGGACTGGACCTCGTTTTCAGAGTTTGGACATTCGGTTAAATCACAAATCCCGTTCTGGTTTTGGTCGGTATACCGCCGGCATTTTCCTGGATAGGTACAGCCCTGGTTGCAAATTGGGCTGCATTCCTGAACCGCACCTTGAGTTAGATCAGATTGGGGAACATTTGATCCGTAATAGCGGCTTTTGATAATGGAATGGCTGGTTTCAGATCCAATTTCAAGTAAATTAGAAGCCGAAATCAGGGAAGCCAGCCCGGCTACGCCCATCAGCTGCAGGAATTCCCTCCTATTCAAGGATCCATTAAGTGATTTTCCCTGGGAGATGAAAGCTGCCGGGACGCGAGCAGATCCTTTCCAGATCCCAAAATATTTTGAAGAGGTTTTTACTATCCAGCGCCAGTGGGTGCCAATTTTTACCAGAATGAATCCCAGCGCGGCTATTGAGCTGTACAGGTGGATGTTCTTCCAGAGCAGATAATTTGAAAGCTCCAAATCAAACCAAGTTGAGATCATTAATCCGCTGATTCCAATGGCGGCAAATCCAGCCAGCACGATCCAATCCACCAGGTAGTACAACCTGCTCTGTTTTGAGGTCACGGAGAGGAGACGTTTGCTTACCGTGATGACCCAGTTCCAATGCGATACCAGGTGATAAAGGGCCAGGGTGCCGATAAAAACCCCTAACCACTGGTGCCACCCTAGGCCGGTCAGATCTAAAAAGAAAGTCAGTAGAAATCCTGTAAATAATCCTGCATCAATAATCCAGTTTTGTTTTTGTTTTGGCATACCATTAACTCGTTCTTCCCAGATAGTCACACGTACGGGAATGTAAATAGATTTTAAATCCGGGATATTAAGGAATTGTTCAGGAAATATGAAGGACTGATGTTCGTGGAAAAAAGCCGGGTTTCGTGATCTAAAAACTAGATTGACTGCAGGTATATCGGCGGATGGATTTTAAGTGGAAATAACTTTCTTAATGATGCTGATTCTCTCCCCGGCATAGGTTTTTGTTAAATCATCGCGTAAAACATCTCGGTAAAGTGATCAGCCATTTCTTGGTAATAGGTTTCCCCAATCGGAAGGTTTTCCTTTTGAGGCTGAAAGTAAAAAGGGGTCAGCATCATGAACATCAGAGCAGAAAAAACACTTGCCAAGATCCTCCGCAAACGATTTGAATCCTGGTCCGGGAAAGTTTCAAGACACCGCTTGAGGACGCTGTTAAAAGCTGCCAGGAAGCTCTGGGCGCTGATTGAATCATAATCTTTGTCAACAACCAGACGGTAAAGATGGGCGTCAGAAATGCCCATATTGTTATAAGCACCGGAAATTAGGTAATAGATCACATCCCTGAGCACATCCCGGAAATCGAGGGATTCATTTTCTATGGTCTCGATCACATCTTCCAGCATGTGTTTAATGGTGATTTCCAGAGCCTGGTTGACCAGGATCTCTTTGGTGCGAAAATAATAATTAATCGAGGCGATATTCGCTCCGGCTTTTTCGGCAATCATGCGGGTTGTCAGGTTCTCAATCCCGTTTTCATTGATGCAATCGATGGTTGCCAGCAAGATGGCTTCCTGGGTAGAAGATTCCTTTTCAATCATGCTGTTCCTTTGTTTAGCCTATACCTGTCATCCGGGCTGAAATTTCCCATAAACGCCAACCATGATCTCCATTCAGCGCAAAGGGATTAGGTTTTTTGGGTTTTCCGTCTTTCCAGTAAATCCCGGTTTTATTCGGGATATCATGATCCATTAGCAAATTGATGATTTCCGCTGCCGGTTGGTCCGGGGGTATGCCTTTTTTGCGCCGCAATTCCCAGATTTTTCTGGCAAGTCCAGATTGGGATTTCTCCCCAATACCAGTATTAACCAGACCTGGATCAGCCGCAAATGCTCTGATCAGGGAATCGGAGCCCAATCGTCGGTTCAGCTCCACTGTAAAGATCACATTGGCTAGTTTGGTATTTTTATATGATTTAAGGGGATTATACCTTCCCAAACTTTGAATATCCGACCAGTTCAGTTTGGCTCCATAATGGGAGCCGGAGCTGATAGTAATCACCCGGGTGTTGATTTGCCCACCCATGTTGGGGAGAAGAAGATTAGTGAGTAAAAAGGGTGCCAGGTGATTCACAGCCCATTGGGTTTCAAAACCCTCAGCAGTCAGTCTTTGCCAGTAAGTAAATGTACCGGCATTATTTACCAATCCGTCCAGGTTTTTTACACCCCACTCTGCGAAGATTTGATTAACCTTTAATACCGCCGCTCTGATTTCCGTCTGGATAGATAAGTCTGCCGACAGATACAAAACCCTGCTCTGGGGGTACATATCCTGCAGCCGGGTTTGTTGAATATCACTACGTTCGGAGGAACGCCCAATCCCAATCAGGTTGTTACCTTGGGCTGCCAATCTGTCCATGATGGCAAGGCCAATCCCTGAAGTTGCACCAGTGATGATATAGGTTTTGCTGGTTGATTCTTCCATCTAATTCACTCCTTTATCACATCCAATCATACCGACCCTGGAATATTTTGTCAAGTGTTTCAAACAAATATTTCAAACAACCGCTTGACATTTAATCGGATATCCAGTAAACTGGAAAATGGCAAGTCCAATTAGCAGGTTCAGGAGGTCTCCATGCGAAGTATGGTATTTATTACCGGTGCAACTGGTGGATTAGGAAAAGCCTTTGCAGTAGAGTGTGCCCGGAGAGGGTGGGATTTATATTTAACAGACCTGAACCAGGTTTGTTTAGAGCTCCTGGCTGCAGGTCTTCAACGGACCTATGGGATTAAGGTAATCAGCAGGCCGATGGATTTAACAGAACCAGCCTCCCGCCAGGATCTTTTCCGGGAAATCTTAACCGAGCAGCTTCGATTTAAGGGATTGATTAATGTAGCCGGATTGGATGTAGAGGGAATTTTCCGGGAGCGTACCCTGGAAGATCTTCGGGCTATCATCCGCTTAAATGTGGAAGGAACCCTGGAAGTGACCCACAGCATATTGCCCTCAATTGATCCGATGCAATCATTTTGGATTATCACCGTATCTTCCCTGGCCGCATTTTTCCCGATCCCAATAAAAGCGACCTATGCAGCTTCAAAACGTTTCCTGCTGGACTTTTCGTATGCTTTACGTGATGAAGTAAAATCCCGGGGTACAACAGTTACAGTGCTTTGTCCGGCCGGATTACCGACTACCGAAAGTGCTATTGAGGGCATTGAAGCCCAGGGATTGATCGGGCAGCTAACGACCAGGAATGTGGGATACGTAGCCAGATTGACGATAAACCGGGCTTTGCAGGGGAGACCTTTGGTGATTCCCGGCTTATTAAATCAAATTATGCACTGGGCTGGCAGCCTGGTTCCAACTGTGCTGATTTCCAGGTTGCTGGGCAATCGCTGGCGAAAGGCCCGTCAGAACAGGGGAGACCTGGCACCAGGAACGACCAAGGTGCTGGAAACCAGTTGAATAATAATCAGCGGGGAGATTTGGAGAGATTACTGGGAGAATCTCTCTTGGAAGAAGGTTCGGATGGAGAAAAACACATTACGCAGCATATGATTGATGGATCGGTTCAGCTGGGCTACCTTATCCATTAATGTAACTATAGCCTGCTCAGGATTGCTGATATCGATTCCGGTGAGAGCAAAGAAGATCACTATTAACAACATCAGGAAAAAGATAATCAGGATAGCCTTAGAAATGTTCATATTATTCCCATGAGTCTATTATGTACCTATTATAGCATTGATTAAAACCCCGGAGCGCCGGGGAAATAATTGATTTATTGGCAGCGGATCCTTTTTTACCAACTTCCCAGTAATTATTCAGAAAAATCCAAATAAGTTTTCATCAGAAGCTCTTGACACGTTGGGGTGAATATTGTAAAATACTGCAAATAACTTTGCATTGCAAATATAACTGCCAGATAAATAGATTTAGAGTAATCAAGCAAGGAGTCAATGATGTCTGAAAATATAAACCTGAAGGAAATCCAGCGGCAGATATACCTGTTTTATGCTGAAGATGGCCTGGCTGACCTGGCCGTTGGCTTGGTGATCATTGGCTTTGGGATCTTTCTGCTGGTGGATCTGCCTGCTCTGGTGGGCTTGCTGGGATTGGTCCCTCTCCTGGTCTGGTACCTGGGGAAACAAATCCTGGTTATCCCCCGGGTGGGTTTCATCGATCCGAATCAGGGAATGAAAAGCCGCTTCAGGGACTTTTTTATCACTACCTGCTTGCTGGGTATAGGCGTTCTGGTCTTTTTCTTACTCACCAGGGTCTCCGGGAAAACCTTCCTTTCCAGCTATCCGCTGACCTTGTTCGGCCTGGTTTTAGCCCTCGGGATTAGCTCTTTAGGTATGCTGCTGAAAGCAGTCCGGTTTTACCTCTACGGCCTGTTGATATTTTTAGCCATGGCCGGGGGCGAATCTTTGTACGGGAAGGTCACGGCAGTTGATCCATTCCTTGTAGGGGTAATCTGCGCCGGTGCGGTTATTCTGATAGCAGGATCAGTCCTCTTTGCCAGGTTCCTGAGTAAATATCCGCTAATCAGACGGGATAATTGAGTATGGCTGAGAAGAATGATCCAAATCCAAATGTTGATGTTGAGATCAACCGGCTGGTCCATGAACCGGCCCGCCTGAAAATTTTAGCATACCTTACCCTGGTGGAAAGCGCTGATTTCACCTTTCTGGTCAGCCGGATTGGTTTAACCATGGGGAACCTATCAGCCCATATCAGCAAGCTGGAGGAGGCCGGTTACCTCAAGATCAAGAAACAATTTAAGGGAAATCGGCCCCAGACCCTGCTGTCGATCACCAGCAAAGGCCGGGAGGCTTTTGAGGCCTACAGGGAAGAAATGTTTCAATTGCTGGGGGAATAAAAGCATAGCCACTGGGATAGCCATAGACCGACTCCGGTAGTATTTTTTCCTGAACAGGAAATCCAAATTTCAGCTTGCAGTAAATGATAAGTTGCATTAAGATGGGTCAGTATTATTCCAGGAGGATCGAATGCCCACATCAGATACAGTCCTGCTGATCACCCGCAAAGGCATGGGTGAGGCCGACCCCGCCCTGCAGGAAAAATTAATCAGTACGTATTTCAAGCTACTTGATGAAAGCAATCTGCTGCCCGGGGTGATTTGTTTTTATGCTGAAGGTGTTCACCTGGTCGTCGCCGGGTCACCTGTGCTGGATTCTCTGCAGTCCCTGGAAGCAAAGGGAGTCCATCTGGTGATCTGCAATACCTGCCTGAAATTTTACAACCTGGAAGACCAGATTGAAGCGGGGATCACAGGCGGAATGACCGATATTATCGAAGCCCAGCGTCGGGCAGCCAAGGTAATCACCTTGTAATCGTTTCCAGCACTTTTTCTCTTTGAATCCCGCGGAGACCTTCCGGGAAGATCATCCTGCCGCCCGTTGGCTCATAATCTGGCGCAAGCGGGCCACATCCTTGGGTATCACCACTAGGACATAAGTCAAAATGACCAACACGACAGATCAGAAACAGGGTACGGCTGCACTGGAGGCATCTTCCAGGATTTAACTGACTGTCAATAAATCAACCTGAATACTATAATATGAATTGTTGTGCCCCTGGTTATTTTATGGAGTTTAGATGCCAAGTTTAGATTCAAAACTGCGTTTATTAATTGATAGTGTGGAATTTAAAGACTGGGATACCTACCTGGCCACCGGGATCTTTTACGGGGTGACCACCAACCCTAAACTGCTGGCAAATTCCAGGGTTCCCTTCACCATCGCAAGCATGGCGGAGCTGGCCGGCAAAGCCTTTTCATTGGGCGCCAACGAGATCCACCTGCAGGTTTGGGGGAGGGAGACGAAAGACCTTCTGGCGGTTGGCCGCGAGCTGGCGGGCATCGATCCGCGGGTGATGGTTAAAGTGCCCATTACCAGGGCTGGCATTTTATGTGCCCGGCAGCTGATTGCGGAAGGGACCAATGTTACCTTAACAGCGCTCCATGCCGCCGGACA
>CAZUMG010000060.1:7745-9567 GCA_964621895.1 uncultured Anaerolineales bacterium
GTCATCGCTTGCACAGCTTCTAAAACCCGTTGATTTTCCGAAACAATATGTTTGGCCCGCCGGTAAAGCAGCCCATCAAGCCGGTTCTTTTCCTCCTCCAGCTGTTCCAGGGAGACATCCCGGAGCGCTTTGACTCCAAAATAATAGGCAACCGCTTCACACTGCTCCCTGCGCTCGTTGTAGGCTGAGCCCACCAGGCCGCGCCGGGTGGAGGTATCCAGAATAACCACCCGGATCCCCTCCGGCAGGGGCACCTGCCGGGTTTCCAGGCTGCGGCAGTCAATCATCAGCGCGGAATCCTTTTTGCCGCAGGCAGAGATCATTTGATCCATAATCCCGGTATTCACACCAACCCACTGATTTTCAGCCTTCTGGCAACTCAGCGCCATCTGGGGGGGATCCCAATCCAGATCTGACACCAGAGCAAAAGCCCGGGCCAGGGCCAGCTCCAGGGCTGCCGAAGAAGACAGGCCTGCCCCGATGGGCACATTCCCGCTGAAAACGCCTTCCCATCCGGAAAGGTGATGACCGGCTTCCTGCAGCGCCCAGGCGACCCCGGAGATATATTCCTTCCAGCCTCCAGCGCCTTTTCTGACCGCGTTTAAATCGAATTCAAAGGAATCACCCTTGTCCAGTGCGGTGATCACCAACTGGGTGTCATCCCGGGGGCGCAGAGCGACCCAGGTGGCGTAGTTGATGGCCATGGGTAAAACAAAGCCGTCGTTATAATCGGTGTGCTCACCGATCAGGTTCACTCGCCCGGGTGAGCGGGTAATCCAGGTAGGCGCTGCCTGGAACTGCTGGTAGAAGGCTTGAAGGACTTTTTCTTTAGTATTCATGTTTTTGTCTTGTAATGGATTTTTGGCAGCTCTCGCAGCCGGGCCGCAGCGCTTTCAGGGGTCAGGTCGCGCTGGGCTTCCGCCAACATTTCAAATCCCACCATGAATTTTTTAACCGTAGCTGATCTCAGCAGGGGAGGATAAAAATGGGCATGTAAATGCCAGTGGGCGAGATTCCCGGCGGTGAAGGGAGCCCCATGCCATCCCATGGAATAGGGGAACGAAGTTTCGAAGAGATTGTCGTATCTGGTAAGCAGCCCTTTTAAGATATCTGCCAGGCTTGCTCTCTGGTCCCCGCTTAAATCCGGCAGTCGTTTAGTAATTTTGCGGGGTAACAGCAGGGTTTCATAGGGCCAGACTGCCCAGAACGGCACTAGGAGGACCCAGTCCTGGTTCTCCTGCACAATGCGATCCCGGATTTCCAGCTCCGCTTCCAGATACTCCGCCAAGAGGGGTTTGCGGTTTGCTTTATAATAAAGCTGCTGGTGCAGGTCTTCCTTGGCCGCTTCATTGGGCAGCTGATCCATTGCCCAGATCTGTCCATGGGGATGGGGATTTGAGCTGCCCATCAGGGACCCTTTGTTTTCAAATATCTGCACCCAGCGGTAGATCTTTCCCAACTCGAGGGTTTGGTCTGCCCACAGGTCAACCACCTCTCTAATCGCGGGCAGGTCCATTTCCGGCAGGGTCAGGTCATGGCGGGGTGAGAAACAAATCACCCGGCAGGTCCCCCGAACGCTTTCTGCTAGCATGGTTGGGCGACTGGGGGTATCCTGCTCCGGACTGTCAGGTTTCAGAGCCGCAAAATCATTGGTAAAAACAAAGGTCGATTGATAAGGAGGGTTGATCTGGCCGGCAGCGCGCTGATTTCCCGGACAGAGGTAGCAATCGGGATCATAAGCCGGCCGGATCTCCGGGGTTGTTTTTTCCACCTGGCCCTGCCAGGGACGGTCCGTCCGGTGGGGTGAGACCAGCACCCAATC
>CAZUMG010000061.1:0-1916 GCA_964621895.1 uncultured Anaerolineales bacterium
CCGCGCCAGCGCGGCAGCAAAGAGGCATGCACGTTTAAACACCCTTTTGGGGGAATTGCCAGGAGTTCTGGACTCAGAATTTGGCCAAAAGCGGCCACACAGATCAGGTCAGGTTTCCATGATCTAATGATATCCAGCGATGAGATCGAGTTTGTATCTTGGGGTTGGACAACAGCCAAATGTAACCCATCGGCAGCAGCCTTCACTGGAGAGGGGACTAGCTGTTTGCCTCGACCGGAAGGACGATCAGGTTGGGTTATAACGCCAACGATCTGAAAATGCTCAGCTAACTTCTTAAGCACAGGGACTGCAAAATCAGGCGTACCCATAAACGCAAGGCGGACATCCATAGCACGATTTTAACATAGCTGCTTGGGTTATCTCGCTTAAAATATTCCGGGAATCTTGATTTGGAGAATTTAGCCGTCAGGAGCGGTTATTCCTGGGGAGGATGGGGATGGTTTTCCAACAGCCACCTGGTCGCGTCCTTTTGCTTTGGCGCGGTACAGCGCCTGATCAGCAATGATCACCAATTCATCAATATTGGAGGTATGCTGGGGCATGGTCCCGATCCCCTGGCTGATGGTGGGCTTTGGGATGGTTTTCCCTTCAACATTAAAGAGTGGAAGTTCGGAGAGTGTGCTGCGGATCCGATTAGCGACCATATTGGCCTGGGTGGTAGTAGCATTTGGAAGAATGATCCCAAACTCTTCTCCACCCCAGCGGCCAACTATGTCTGTGTTCTTAATATGAGATTGAATAGCCTGGACAGTTAATCTTAGAACCTGGTCTCCAATGACGTGGCCGTAAGTATCGTTATACAGCTTAAAGTGGTCAATATCCAGCATGATCAAAGATAGGGGAGATAGGGTAGCAAGTGCCACCTCAGCTTCTTCATAGAGGCATTCAATAAAGTTATTGTGATTGCTGACACCTGTAAGGGAATCCAGCTTTGCTTGACGGATAACTTCCTGATAGTTACGGGCATTCTGAATGCTTAACACTGCCTGCTGAGCAATCTGTTCAAGCAGCCGCTGATCGGTTTCAGTGAACATGTCCGGTGTGTAGCTGGCTACTGCCAGCAATCCAATCAGATTATTTTCTATCATCATGGGTACACCTAACCAGGATCGGGAGAGGCGTTTTTGACCTACCATGATCGGTTTGACTGGAAAAGTATCCATTTCCTTGCGAAGATCTTTGATCAAGAGGGGTCTGCGGTTTTTAACCAACCAGCTGGAAAGCCCCTCATCGGCATCCACTTTTTCCGAGGGATATCTCTTGCCCTGATCCATTAAGATGCGAAGATCAAGCTGGTGATCTTCTGGGATATAAAGGGATACAAAATAGGCATCACAGGAGATTACCCGGGACAGCTGTTTATAGATCAATTCTACTAACGCATCGATATCGAGTGTGCTGGTGATTGCTTTTCCGATTTCATATAATATAGTCAGACGATCTGCCTGATCCTTAAGATTTTTATTCATCTGGTAATATTCTGTATTGTTGTGGAAAACAATGGTATGACCGAGCATATTTCCATGGTCATCAGAAAGAGGGAATAGGTTTAAAACGAATACTTGTTTATTAGATTCCTCACCCATCGTGATTACTTTTACAGGAGTTTCGTTCTCAATGGAAAGCGAGATCCAATCTGCTATTTCTTTCAGAACAGAGGCGGCCGGAAGTCCAATCACCTCAGTAGAAGAAGCTTGGATGATTTTTTCTGCAATCGGGTTAATATCAACGATTCTTTGCTGATTATCTACCACGATGATTCCATCACGCATATTTTCGATGATCGTATCCCGGGCGACTGGAATAATGTCCAGGAAGCGGTGGTAATACACGACATAAACAATTAATATACCGCTGAGGGCAAAGCCCAAAGGGGTCAGGTCAACCATTGGGAT
>CAZUMG010000061.1:2016-4733 GCA_964621895.1 uncultured Anaerolineales bacterium
ACTAATGCCAGGGTACTCAGGGGAACCCAAGGAACCAATAGCAGGTAAGTTTTTGGGGTTAGCCTGATAATACTGCTGTACTGTAGACAAAATAACAGCCAGAACACGGTTACCCAGACGATCCCGAAGTATTCAATTTTCAACCAGATTGTTTTTGTTATATAGTTGGGAACCATCAGTTCAAAAGCATAACTGATGGACCATAATGAGATTGAAACAAATAATAGCACCAGGGCTTTTGCACCCCGGGCTGACCTTCGAATCCACAGCAGCCAAGCCGAAACTACCCCCAGGATGCCTGCCAGGATTGTTGGAATGACGATCCATGAAAATTGAAGGTTCATAATGACTTTGCCACAACCAAGCTACTCTTCTAATATTAATAATAGATTAAATCTGCAAGATCACGCTTAATAATGTTGTTAACCAGGAATTTGATGGATTAACGAAATATAGATGCTGAAATCATCGGAATCAGCGTGCATTTTTCCGATTCCTATTATTCATCAGACCTGAATAAATCAAAATAAAAAGTAGCGCCTTGTTTTTCCGAGGCATCCGCCCAAATCTCTCCTCCATGCCGCTTGATGATCTTTTTTGCCATCGCCAGACCTATTCCCGTACCCAGAAAATCCTCTTTTCCGTGAAGTCTTTGGAGGGTTTCAAAAGCCTTATCCTCGTCATTCATATTGAAACCGACACCATTGTCTTTAACATAAAAAATAACTTTGTCGCTGGTTTGACCGCGCTGGTACCCTATTGTGATCTCGGGTTTTTTTGTTTTGCTGGTAAATTTTACCGCGTTGCTGATTAAATTTTGAAAGACGACTTTTAGCAGTGTTTCATCTGCCCGGCAGGCTGGCAGTTCTTTAATATTTGTTTTTATTTTTCTTTTTTTGATCTCTTCAGTGAATATTTCCAAAACATCTTTGACCAGTTTGGTAGGTTCTACCTGCTTATAATGGATTTCTTGTTGATCAAGTTGGGATAATTTCATCAAATCGTCGACTAAGTTATCGACCTGGTTTGCATTATCCCGCATAAGGGTGAGATAATCCTGATCTTCGGCATCAAGTTTGTGTTGATATTTCTCGGCTAGCCTGTCAGCAGTTTCTCTTAAAATTCTTAATGGGTTCCTGAGATTATCTGAAACAGCATACATAAAGGATTCTAACTCTTGATAGGCTTTGGTTAAGCTTAAACTGACCTGAGAGAGTTTTTCATTGGCGGTCTGATAATCGTCCAGGATATTTGATAGGGCTGCATTTAACTTTTCAACATCTGCAATTCTCTCCTCCAGTTTTTGGGTACGATCAACTACGATATCTTCCAGATGCTTGTGGTATTGGTTCAGTTCTTCTTCAGCATGTTTACGATCACTGATATCGGTATGGGTTCCTACGAACCGAACTGGATTTCCGTTTTCGTCCTGTTCTACAACCTTCCCGCGTCCCATAACCCAGAGCCAATTCCCATCCTTGGTGAGGAATCTGAACTCAACAGAATAGCGATCAGTTTTTCCATTCAGGTGATCCTCGGCCTGCTTAAAAACGTTTTCGACATCATCCGGGTGGACGCGTTTCCTGAATTCTTCTAGAAGGTGGGGAAATTCGTTTACTTCATACCCGGCCATTGTATAATAGCGGGGGTCAAAAACGACTTTATCCGTTTTAAGATCCCAATCCCAGATGCTATCATTGGTGACCAGAGATAGTTTGGAAAGATTTTCTTCGCTTTCCCTCAAGGCGGTTTCGGCATCCACCAGATCTGTCAGATCTGTTGCTATGGTGAGCACTAACCTCCTTCCATCGGGAAGTTCAGGCAAACGCGCCCATCTAAAATACCATTTTTTTGTGTCCCCCAAGCTGGTGTAAATCGTATAAAAACCTTCCCGTAAATTTTGCCCAGAGTTGATTAACTGGTTGAGTTCTTCGGTAACCTCGGCCGCGTTTTCCCGGAACGCGTGATCGATCCACTGTTCAATAGTCTTGAGGCCACCCTCGGGAAAGGCGCTTTTTTCAATCCAAGCGGTATTGACTGAGAGGATTTCCCCATCATCTGCATGAAGCATGGTTGGATAAGGAGAATCCATCAACGCTGATCTGAATCGTTCTTCACTCTGGCGGAGCAGTATTTCGGCTTCTTCTCTGGCTTCAATTTCCTTTTTTAGTTCCTGGTTAGCAATGGATAAGGATTGTTCCTTGCCGGTTAGTTGGCTGACGGTCTCTTCATATTTGTTTATTACCAATATTAAGACAGATGCTGATAGAAAGATACTCACGGAAAAAATGATGATGGAAGCGATGGGGGTAAAGCTAATTATGGCGGTTGGCATGAGTCCCTGGGAATCCAGGAAGAAAAAGACCAGGTAAGATATAATGCTCAGACCGGCAAAATGAAACCCATAGATTCCCCCAAGAATGAGCCCTCCCATCACGGTTACTGTGATATAGGAAGGGAGAAATTCACTTAAATAGCCATTGCTGAGCAGCAGGATGCAGGTGGCAAAAATCCAGCAGAAATAAATGAAAAACTGGGATGCCAGTTTAACCAGTCCCCTGCGGTTTAAAAACTGCACCAATCCCATGATAACCAGGATGAAACTGGTGAGACCTATACCATAAACTAGATTATTGAATACAAAAGGTGTAATGCTAAGGGTGGCAAAACCTGTCAGCAGGATGATTGAGGAGAGAGTATGCACGATTTCAGCGATT
>CAZUMG010000061.1:4833-9363 GCA_964621895.1 uncultured Anaerolineales bacterium
GCGTTCATATAATTTGGCGTTGTGGATTGCCTGGGCTGCTTGAGAGGCGAATAAATTAGCCAGCTTGGCTTCAGATGCCCCAAAGGCGGATGGCTTTTTGCTGTCCATGGTGATATAGCCTATAAAGATATCCTGGATTATCAGGGGAACTCCCAGCCATCCTTTTACATAGTGCATTTCTCCCCAACCCTGGAACCGGGAATCCCGCATCGCATTATCAATGATGATGGGTTTTTTCTTATTTTGCATTTCCTGAAACAGCAGATTGTCCGTTGGAAATGTTTTTCCTACAACCAGTTCCGGGTTAGGATGGTTTAAGACGGTTTCAATTCTTAATTCTTCGTTTTCGTAAAGGAAAATGGATGCGCTGTCAAAAGATAATGTTTCTTCAAGCTTAACCAGAATTAAATCAAGCAGCTCTTTCAGGGAGAGGGTGGAGGATAAGGATTGGGTAACTTCGTGAAGTGCTTCCAGCTGGTCAGCATATGCCTGAATTTCTTCCCGAATTGCAACCCGGTCCGTGATATCCTGGGTTGTACCTACCATTCGCAGCGGTGTTCGGTCCGTTCCTCTCTCGACAACCCTGCCCTGATTTAAAATCCATCTCCACTCTCCATTTTTGTGTTTCATGCGGATTTCACATTGATAATGGTAGAGGTCACCAGCAAAGTGTTTTAAGATTAATTTATTGGAGTTTTCCAAGTCGGTAGGATGGGATAATTTCTCCCAAGTTTCTATCGTCAATGGTGCAAGCTCTGATTGATGATAACCGATCATGTCTGCCCAGCGATCGTTCACCGTGATGGTGTTATTTTTAATATTCCAATCCCATAATCCTGCCCCGGTTCCGGTGAGAGCCAAATCCAGGCTATTCCTGCTTTCCTTGATGCCTATTTGGGTTTTCAGCCAGTCGGTATTGTCACGGATCGTGCCCTGGTAGCCGGTGATTTCTCCCTCACTTGATTTGATTACCGTGATTGTCAGAATTGTATGGAGAACATTGCCATCCTTATCAACCAAATCCACTGGATATTCCTTAAGGAATCCGATTTGATCAACTTCTTCAAGGAGTTTTTCCTGATCATCTGGATTTTTATAGATCTGAATGACGGGCATATCGAGAAATTCTTGTTTGCTATCATAACCAAACAAACGAACGGCAGATTGATTTACATCCAGCCAGGTACCGTCTTTGCTGAAAATAAAAGCCGGATCTTTCGAGGTCCTGAAAAATCGCCTGAATTTATCTTCACTTTCTTCCAGGGTTTTCTTACAGGCTTTAACCCGATTGCGGAGCATGATGATATAGATTATGACTAAGAAATTTATTCCAAACGCTAATGATAAACCAATGATTACCCAGGGGCTTATGCTTGGCTCAGCTGTGAAAAGATTCCTGAGATAGCCCCAGAATCCTGAAAGATGATGATCAATGGAAAAGCTCTTTCTTCCCCAAAGATTAAGAAATCTAGCCAGTTTTATCAATCCGGTCTGGGACGGACTATTCTGGCGAAATCTCTCTAAGGACTCCAGATGAATAAACGCTATAGTATATTTCATGCTTTCAGATTAAACGAAATAGCTAACAGGCTCTAGTTATCAAATCTATTTTATTATAGTAGAATCCACCGATTGTAAACAGTCTTAAAGCGCTGCCTAACCAAATTGAAGAGTGGGCAGTCTTTTTTTGTTCTTATCTTTAAAAGCTAAGGATCCGGATGGCAGCTGCCCGATCCGGGGATGATATTTCAACCTGAGCAATTGTGATCACGAACAACTTAAAAAAGAAGAAGCAGAAAATCTGCTTCCTGAAGAGAGTAGGGCGGGTGTGATGGGAACCTACTCGGGATCACTTTCCCTCTGCCTGCCTGAGTTGCTGCAGCCGAGAAATCCAGTAGTAAACAAATCATTCGGAACATGGGTCAAGCTAACTGGAAGCGGATTTTCAGCTGCTGAGTTACCGGTTTATTGTCCCGGGCTTTTAGGTATGAAGAAGCTCAGATTAGCAATTTTTGGGGATGGATATTCAACAAAATCATCCCTGACTATCTGGTTCAGTCTGCCGGGATCCCCGATAATTACTGATTTATTATCAAGCTGATTTATCTTTATATTCTTATCAGCCGGGATGATTTTATTACTCCAGATATTTATTGCGTACTCATTTTTTGGTTTACAAATTTCATCGATTTCAATATTAAACCGATTCTTGGCATATTCATTTCCGAACCACAATGAATAACATTCAGAGTAGGTGCTGTATGTCCAATACACAGTCAGGTCATCTGTTTCAAGACCTTTGGAACCCGCATAATCAGCAAGAAAATCAGTCACTTCCTTTTGGTAAGTATCTACATATTGAACTCTTTCATCATGCTGCTTTCCATCCAGGACAGCTGACGTGCCAAAGTTGATTAATAGAATTGTAAAAACAGCCGGGTATAAAAACTTACTGAGGGTTTGCTTGGATTGGGTAAGAATAATTATGATGGTGAGTAAGATGGGAAGTATTGAGGCGGCAGATAACAGGTAGCGATCTTCTGGATGTTTCAGCACAAGGACAAATATAAATCCGATTTGGATGATTAAGCCGATTGAAATGGCCAATATGCCGGGACGGTCCTTGATGGCTTTCCTGGATATTACTAAAAGGATAGCCAAGCATATCAGTAGTACTCCGGTGATACTCATAAACCAGGGGAGGTCATGGACGATATGCTGAAGGTTTGTCATCATGTTATTTACATTGATGAACTCAAATTTCCCCCCACCGTAATTGCCCTGATGGATAGTAATGTTGAAAATCCAGTCCAGGAAGGATTCGATCTGATCAAAGATAACCAGGGTTCCCAATATATAACCCTTAATAAAATGGAATAAAGACAAGCCTAAATTTTGAAAGGCTGCAATGGCATTCTTTTGTTTAAGCAGGTAAAAAACAAAAATGGTTGTACTGATACCAATTCCCCAGGAGATCATATATACCTGGAAAGTCGCAATAACACCCGCAATTAATGAGATGAAAAATAAATGTTGGGGCTTAATCTCTTCTGCTGAAGTGAGATAGATCAAGAGGATTAATAACACTATCGTTCCAAGAGCATAATTGAATGAATTAGGAGACCATATGGTTAAAAATTCCAGCGAAAAGTGATGAGCTGAAAAGTAAATTAATGGAATACTGAGGCCGGCGAATAGATCCTGAAAATGGTTGAACTTAATTGATTTTGTTGCCAGGACAGCAAAGGCAATTAAATTAATCATCAAGATAAAAGTTCTGGCGAAGTAAATAAATATTTCAGGGTGGGTCAGATTAATGTAGGTTGGAAATCCGGCCTGGATTAATGTAATTGGAGAGAGCAGCAAGTTGAAGAAGGATCCCAGCAGCTGCATGATTGATCCCGGGTGATCCATACGCATATACAAGCTGGTATCCGTAAACGGGCTTGTTGAGGATAACATATAGGCATACTCAGGATCATAATTGTAGTAATGGGGTAAGGGCGAATATATCTGGGTGTATATCCAGTAACTTATGATTAATGAACCAATCAGCAGCATACCCGTGATGTAAAGACGTCGATATTTATAGTCAGAAAGGGAACCCTTTTCCTTGATTCCGAATCTGGGGATCTGGCTCAGGAATGACCTCAACCTGATCACTAGGTAGCTAAATACTATCCAGAGATAGATTGATAAAAACCAACCTCGAATTTCAAAGGCAGCAGCTGAAGTAATATGTTTTAAGAACCAATTAAAGAACTGACTTAAGAAAAGAAAGGAGATAAAGATTTCGTAAATTGACCTGTTCGTATTGTAATAATCATCAACTGAATGGATATTTCGTTGTTTTAATGAGCTGATCGCAATAAAAAGAGCTAAGATTAAGAACCCAAGCAAGATGATTTTACTATGAGTGTTTAGCTTGGCAGAGCGGTTCCAAAAGGTCAGTAAAAATCGGGCGACGTAGTAGGCGTTCAGAATAAATAAACTGTAGCTGATGCCCTTTGTCCATTTAGCCCGTCTATCTGGGATATTGTAGGAATCTGCTCTGGCTGATTTATCCACCGCTTCTCCCGATTGTTTTGGTCAAATAATAAAAAAGAAGGGTCCTAAATAAATTTTAATTTTACTGCTGCAACAAACACCATCCGTAAAAGAAGGAATCCATGCCTGAAGCGCTGGATGTTGGTGCTGCCGTAGGTCCGGCTTCGATACCGGATAGGCAAGTCAACAATTTTTAAGTTCAATTTTACAGCGCCGAATAGCAAATCAAAATCACCAAAAGGGTCAAAATTTCCAAAATAGGATCTGTTCCGGGAGATTCTTTGGTAATCCGTGTTAAGCAGGACTTTTGTCCCGCACAAGGTATCCTTGATGGGCTGTTCCAAGAGCCAGGAGAAAGCCATGCTGAAGAATTTATTTCCCAGCAGGTTTAAAAACCTCATGGCCTGGTCCTCCATTGGATATACCAAGCGAACTCCGTTGATAAAATCTCCCTTATTTTCGACCAGCGCATTATAGAACAAA
>CAZUMG010000062.1:0-1286 GCA_964621895.1 uncultured Anaerolineales bacterium
CATCTGCAGCGCCTGTCGCTGCATTTTTATGAAGAAAAACAAACCGGGCAGCTGATGTCCCGGGTGGTGAATGACACCGATCTGATTGAACACCTGATTGCTCACGCGATCCCGGATGTTATCGCCAACTCCCTGATGCTGGTAGGTGTAGTCATTGTGCTGTCGGGGATCAACTGGCAGCTAACCTTGCTGAGCATCATCCCGGTTCCTCTAATAGTCCTGGGAACGCAGGGTTATACCAAGTATGTTCAGCCTGCCTTCCGGGTCCGCCAATCTGAGCTGGGTAAACTAAATGCCACCCTGAATGACAGCCTTTCCGGTGTCAGGGAAATCAAGGCTTTTGCCAGAGAAGACAGTGAGGCTGCCCGCGTTTTAAACCATATTGTCCGCTACAGGGATTCCATGCTAAGAGCTCTCAGGTTGATGGCAACTTTTCATCCCTTCATCGATTTTGCCTCCTCTCTTGGCACCATTATCCTGATTTATTTCGGAGGCAGATTTATTCTGGGGAAGGCCCTGGCTATAAGTGATCTGGTGGCCTTTTTCCTTTACCTGGAATTGCTCTATCAGCCTGTACGGGAGTTGGGAGGAGTTTGGGAAAGTGTTCAGCAAGCTTTGGCTGGAGCTGAGCGGGTGTCTGAGATTTTGGATGAAGCTCCTGATATCGTGGAAAAACCTAATGCAATTGCGCTAAGCGAGCGCGCCAAAGGAGCTATCATTCTGAAAGATGTGGGCTTTCATTATTCTGTGGGAGAAACCATCCTGAAGGATGTTAATCTTAACATCCCCGCTGGATCTGTTGTTGCCCTGGTGGGGCCTACCGGTGTGGGGAAAACTACCCTAGCCAATCTTATTCCCAGATTTTATGATGTAAGTGAGGGAGCCATCACCCTGGATGGACAGGATATCCGGGATCTCACCATCAGAAGTCTCAGGAACCAGATCAGCATTGTTCTGCAGGATGTATTTTTATTTCACGGCACTGCCCGGGAAAACATCCTATTTGGCCGCAAGGACGCCAGTGAGGACGAGATGGTTCATGCAGCGATCATTGCAAACGCTCATGAATTTATTACCCAGCTGCCGGAAGGGTATGACACAGTGCTTGGAGAGCGGGGGGTTAAATTATCCGGGGGTCAGAAGCAGCGCATGGCCATTGCCCGGGCTGTCCTCAAGGATGCGCCCATCCTGATCCTGGATGAAGCGACCTCTTCCGTGGACACAGAAACCGAGCTGCTGATCCAGCAGTCCCTGGAACAGCTGATGATCGGAAGAACCGTGATTGT
>CAZUMG010000062.1:1386-9158 GCA_964621895.1 uncultured Anaerolineales bacterium
TGGATTAGATTTCAGCAGCAGGCTGTTTCCCATTTTGCTTTTCTATCAACCAGACTAGAAGAGCCAGCAAGCCCAGAAAACCAGCCAGGTAAAGCAGCACGATTCCCAGTTTAGTTCCATCTACCCAGGCTCCATATAGCAGGCCGGCTACGGTGCTGAACAGGGAAACCCAGGCCACATACACCCAGGCTTTCAAGCGCCCGATAATGGATACTGTAATCAAAATGCTTTGAAGGCTGAGCTCTGGGTCAGAGATCAGATACGCCAGCAAAGGGCCGCGGTGCATTCCAAGACGGAGGAACATCTGGGCGATGGGCACCTCCACCAGCGTTGGGAAATACATAAAGACGCCGAAAATCACACCCACAGCGTTTCCTATGATCGTGTTTTCACCGGCAATCGCCTGGATCCACTCAGGCTTGATTAATTCCCTGATAAATCCAACAGCAAATACGCCTACAAGCAGCAGAGGAAAGATCTGCTTAACAAAACGCCAGGTTTCCCAGAGGAAATCGCGAATTTCAGTCCCGGTCAATTGAGTCTTTAGCATCCAGGTCAGAACAAGTAAGCTCAAGAGAACGCCAAAGAATTTCCCGGTCAGATTGACTGCGATACCCCCGGAATATGGGTTTACACCCAAAGAGGCAAAAAGTAAAGTGAAACCAACCAGGCCAGTTGAGACCCAGGTCCAGATATTAAAACCATCATGAATTTTTTCCAACCCTTTCCAGGCTGAAAGGCCAATCAACACCAGCATACTGATTAGCAGAACTCCCTGGGCAGTTACTCCTTCTTCTCCCCGGGATGGATCGAATGGGACTAAACGGAATAAAGTATCCTGGAACTGATCAATTCCCGGGAGAGCCAGATTAATCTGGAAATAAGTAGTTTTTAATAGTTCTATTTGAAAGGTTCCCACAATCAACAAAGCTACCAGGACAATCAGGAAAAGCACAGCTGCTCTGCGCATAGTCGCTTGTCCGGCAAACATTAAATCAGTCGCTTTATCATGGTCAGCATCGTCTTTTCGGAAGATCAGCGCCATGATCAACCCCACACCGATTCCAAAGGAAATCGAGAGAACAAGGCGGGCAATTGCTAAATCTACCCCAATCACGGCGCCGGTATAGGTTAAGGCTAAAATATTCACAGCTGGAGCTACAAAAAGGAACGTAATTGCCGGACCTAGGCCGGCGCCTTTTTTATAAATTCCAGCAAAAAGTGGAATCACAGTGCAGGAGCATACCGCCAGCAGAAAACCTGCAGCTGCTGCTGCGGGATAAGAGATTATTTTTGGAGTATTCCTTCCGAGATAGCGGGTAATTGTTTCTTTAGGTATCAGGGCAGTCATCGCACCGGCAATATAAAAAGCGGGCAGCAAACATAACAATACATGAGCCGCCAGATAGGCGGCTAGATTGCCCAGACCGCTTAATAATAAATGGGTTAGATACTCTAATGCTGCTGTCATAATGCTTGATAACCTCTTTGGTGTATTCGTATAATTGAATGTTTGTATATAAAAAAACACGAGCAGGAATTCCCAATAAAAATGCTGTTTAGGAGTTTTCCAAAGTGCTGGTAATTAATGACACAAGCTCTGGCTGGGAAGGAATTTTTCCCGCCGAGACCACTTTTTCATTAATAACGAGTCCTGGTGTACTGAAAATGTCATATTCCATAATTTTCTGATAATCAGTAACTTTTTCAAAATCAGCCTCAACTCCTAAATTGGATACTGCCTTTTTAGTCTCTTCTTCCAATCTTTTACAATTCGGGCATCCTGTTCCCAGGATTTTTATATGCAGCATCTTAGATCTCCTTGTTCTGGTGAGAAAATTTTATTGTTTTGTTTGGCAATGGGGACACTCACAATTAATTTGTTTTTGGGATCCGGATAATTCGGGATAACTTCCGGAAGGTAAATTAAGAAAACTGCCAGTTGATTTAAGCAGATCGAACAATCTCTTATCAGCGACATGGTAGTAAATATATTTTCCATCTCGTCTGGTATCGAGAATACCAGCATCTCTCAAGACCATTAAATGTTGGGAGATATAGGCCTGGTGCTTCTTTAGAACGGCTTCCAGATGACAAACGCAAGCTTCGCTGTATCCAATACTAAAAAACAGTTTTATCCGGAAGGGGGACCCAAGTGCTTTTAAGTATTCAGCTATCCTGCTTTCAATGGTTTTAGTTTTCATATTCATAATTGCGAATATACTAAGCCTGAGATAATAATTTGTCAAGGTGGAATAAGACCAGCTGCAGGGCTTATTTCCACCAATTCCAAGGAACGGCAAGGGAAAGTAAAATGGTAGACGAAGTCCATCAGTGGGAAAATGTGATCTTCTAGTTCAGGGGATTGTAAACTGATCACCAATAATCTACATGGTCAGCATTGAGTGAGAATGGTTATCCAACTTATCTCAGGAGTATCACCCAGCTAAATATTTGATCTGAGATCAAAGAAACCAAAGGGTTTATGTTTATGTGGGTAGGCTTGTTTCCAGCCCTACCTGCAAGGCAGGTTGGATCACACTGCGAAGTAAATAGGAATTGCCTGATCTTTTTTAGCGAATGAGGGTGAATTCCCCTCACCATTGTTCGATTTTCTGATGATTTGGTTCGGTTTGCGCCTGTCCGGATCTTCGTTTACTTAACTGGAATGCTTTTTGCCACGACTTCCAGCGCCTGGTTAACCACCTCTTCGGGGGTATCCAGCATGCCCCGAAAGCGAATCGAACGAAGGCCGCATTTTAACGCCAGCAAACCAGAATCGGAAAGAGTGGTAATCATCGTGTTCCGCAGGGTTGGATCAGGCAGGTCGTAGGCTATCATCAAACCTTTACCACGGACATTGCTGATCACCCCGAGAGATTCTTCTGCAATAGCTTGCAGTCCGTCCAGCATTTTCTGTCCCATACGGGTTGTGTTTTCCAGCAGATTATTTTCTGTGATTACTTCCAGATATTTAGTGCATCGCACCATGTCGACCAGGTTGCCGCCGAAAGTCGAATTAATCCGGCTGGATTCTTTAAAAACGTTATTTTCGACTTCTTCCACTCGATGACCGGCGATGATCCCGCAAACCTGGGATTTTTTTCCGAAAGCAAACACATCTGGCTCTACACCGTAATGTTCAAATGCCCACACCTTTCCGGTGATACCCATACCGCTTTGAATCTCGTCGAAAATCAATAAGAATTCATGCTGGTCCGCCAACCGTCTGAGTTCCTGGAAAAATTCTGAACGGAATTGATTATCACCACCTTCGCCCTGGATCGGTTCGATAATTAAAGCGGCTATATCACCACGATATTGGTCAACAGCCATCTTGATTTGCGTATAGGCGATCTCTTCGGTTCTTTTTACCTCTTCAAGGACTGCCTCTGTGATTGGAAAACTCAGCTTGGGGTTAATCACCCGCGGCCAATCAAATTTCGGGTAGTACATATGCTTGCGGGGATCGGCGGTGTTGGTGAGCGAAAGAGTGTAGCCTGACCGCCCGTGGAAGGCTTCCTTGAAGTGAATCACCTTGGAACCCAGTCCGTGATAGTAATCCGGAACGTTGGTGGATCCATGCTGGCTGGACATTGCAGATAGATTTTTACGAACCTTCCAGTCGAAAGAAGTCTTTAATGCGTTCTCCACAGCGAGTGATCCGCCGCTCACCAGGAAGAGATGAGGCATGGATTTTGGCATTACCACCCGGCTAAATGCATCTACAAATTCAGCCATTAAAGATGTATAAAAATCGCTGTTTGATGGTTTGTGGATTGCGGAAAGTGTGAGCTTTTCAAGAAAGGCAGGATCGGTCAATTTGGGATGATTGTATCCAATCGGGTTACTGGCAAAAAAGGTAAAAAAGTCCAGGTATTCCCGGCCGGTAATTGAATCCACCAGGTACGCACCGTGAGAATTTTCCAGGTCAACAACGATGGGGCTGCCATCTGCAAGCATATGTTTGGCAATAGTTTTATGCACATCGACAGGTTTCATAAATCTGTTTCTCCAGAAATAATATATTTAATACTGGGTCCAAAAAATCGTTATATTTACGATAGGGATATAACCTCCGGCGAAAGTATACCGGATTTTCTTGCTCCAGAGCCCATTAATTATACTACCAGCCGGTCAATCCTCATGCTGTCTTTCATCCGCTTAATCAATGAGGTTAATCTTGATAATCCCCCCAGCAGCACTGGGTAGGACTCTGGTTAGACTCTTCAGCTGTCCAAATCTCACTAGTACAAAACAGGATTCAGGGACCAATACTAAATCATTTTCTTATAACGTTTGGTTTATTTGGCGAAACGGTTAACCCGAAGCAGTGCAGATCAGAAATTTTGAGATTTTCAGCTAGAATATTTTGAATGATTTGATTTGAAATTCAGTTAAAAAATTATCGGTCAATTTATTTCTCCCTTCTTGATTGACGATAGTATTCCAGATGGGTAAAATTGGTAAGCTCAGTGAAGATTATTTATATTAACAATATTTTTGGAAATTAAGGGAACCTCAAGTTAAGCTAAGTTTTCTCAACAGAATAAAGCCAAAGATAGTGGACTAGAAAACGATTTACCCCTCACAGATCAGGATGAATCGAAGGCGTTGGATTAAAATCAGGCAGTAATAATAAAAAACTATACCCCATGAATCAAATCAAGAAACTTTTGCGATTTGTTCGACCCTACCGACGGCAAAGCATTCTAGCCCTGATTATGCTGGTTAGCGTTGCTGTCCTTGATTTGGCTATCCCCCGCCTGGTACAGCGCATTATTGACCAGGGCATTCTTGCCGGAAGCATGCTAGAAGTCAGGCATACTTTTTTTATCATGTTAATCATCTCTATAGTTAACACCGCTTTTTCTGTAGGTAATAATATATTCTCGATCCAGGCTGGCGAGGGAGTTGCCCGGGATTTGAGGGAAGCTCTCTTTGATAAAATTCAATCTTTCTCATTTGGAAACCTGGATCGCTTACAAACTGGACAATTAATGGTGCGGTTATCCAGTGATACAAGCGTTCTTCAAAGGGTTGTTCAGATCACGTTGAGAATCGGAACCAGGGCTCCATTAATTATGATTGGGAGCATTTTCCTTATGTTTGCTACCGATCGAACCCTGGCATTGACCATGGTACCGCTGCTATTAGTCACCATTGCCGCCATCCTCTTTTTTGTTGTAAAGATGAGACCACTTTTTCTAACCCTGCAGCAGAAATTAGACCGGCTTAATACAGTCCTGCAGGAAAATATTGCCGGTGTGCGCGTGGTCAAAGCCTTTGCTTTGGCGGCTCACGAATCAGTACTTTATGAAACTGAAAATCAGAACCTAACGGAGCGCAGTTTAAAGATTATGGAATGGATTGCTACCATGGGCCCTATGCTGAGGGGCTGTATCAATATTGGTATTGTTGTAGTGGTCTGGTCTGGGGGTTTGCAGGCAATCAACGGAGACCTGACAACCGGTGAGATCGTTGCCTTTGTTAACTACCTGCAAACGGCCCTTGGCCCCCTGATTATCATGGGTAATCTGGCCAATGTCTGGGCTGCGGGATTAGCCTCAGCAGAGCGTGTGGTTCAACTCCTGGAAGATGACCCAGAGGTGCTGGACTGCCCGCAGGCTTTGGCGCTGCCTGGATCAATCTTGCCGCAAGTGGTGTTTGAGGAAGTTAGTTTTAATTATCATAACTCACCGGGAAGAATGGTTTTGGAAGGTATTAATTTCACTGCCGAGCCGGGACAGACGGTTGCGATCCTGGGAGCAACAGGAGCGGGTAAATCCACCCTGGTTAACCTGATTCCCCGTTTTTATGACGTTACTGCAGGGCGGATCATGATTCACGGTAACGACATTCGACAAATTTATCAGGATTCCCTACTGTCCCATATCAGCGTGGTTCCCCAGGAAACAGTGCTTTTTTCAGGGACAATCCGAGACAACATTCGCTATGGTAAGCCACAGGCAGACCAAGAAGATGTAAATAAAGCATCCCAGATAGCTCAGGCTCAAGAATTTATTCTGGGACTGCCTAATGGCTTTGATACTCATTTAGAGGAAAGAGGTGTAAACCTGTCTGGTGGGCAAAAACAGCGGATTGCCATTGCCCGGGCTCTGCTGACTTCACCCGATATTCTGATTCTTGACGACAGCACCAGCTCAGTTGACGTTGAAACTGAGGCTAATTTTCAATTTGAGCTAAAAAAATGGCTGAATAACCGCACCTGCTTTATTGTGGCCCAGCGCATCAGTACAGTGCTGAAAGCAGATCTTATTTTGGTGATTGACCAGGGCAAGATTTCTGGAGCGGGTACCCACAGGAGCCTGCTGCTGAACAGCCCGATCTACCAGGAAATTTATCAATCACAGCTTGGAAACGGGATCAACGGAGTATAGCAGAGTGAGCAATCAGTCCTCAGAACCAAACAGCAATTCAGAAAACCGTATGCGGATGATGAGTGTCCGTCGGACAATGCCTGGTCGGATTGAAAAAGCTAAAAACCCCTCTCAAGCTCTTTCTCGCCTGGTTGCGTATCTCAACCCATTCCGGATCACGTTGTTTTTAGTACTCGCTCTGATCCTGATATCCATACTGTGTGGATTAGCGGGCCCCTATCTGTTGGGTAAAGCGATTGACAATTTTATCGCTGTTAACGATCAAAAGGGATTAGCTAAAATTGTTATCTGGATGCTGTCGGTTTTCCTTGCCGGCAGCCTGCTTGATATTATCTCTGGCCGCCTGATGGCAGCTGTTTCACAGAAAGCCTTAAAGCAGATTCGGACAGACCTGTTTGAACATCTGCAGAAACTTCCCCTGAGATTCTTTGATTCCCACTCTAAAGGGGATTTGATGAGCCGATCAACAAACGACATTGATGCCATCAATACCGCCATTTCCCAGAATGTGGTAGCTCTGCTAGCCAGTGTGCTTTCCCTGGTTGGCATTCTGGTGACCATGTTTGTGCTTAATTTTTGGCTGGCGCTGGCGGCGATCCTGGTGGTACCACTGATGTACTGGTTCACAAATTTTATAGCCCACTACACCCGGTTGGGGTTCCGCGACCTCCAGCTGCAGCTGGGATTGCTCAATGGTGTGATGGAAGAAGCTATCTCAGGCCAGCGGGTGATTAATAGCTTCCGGAAAAACGAAGCTGTCAGCGCTGTTTACCGGCAGCATAACCAGGCAGTATACCAGGCAGGTGTGTATGCTAATTCTTATGCCATGCTGCTGATGCCGCTGACCAATCAACTGGGCAACCTGTTTGTTATCGCAATTGCAGGATTGGGCGGTTGGCTGGCGTTAAAGGATTTGGTAACCGTGGGAATGATTGTCACTTTTATAAGCTATGGACGGAATTTCATTGATCCGGTGCGGCAGCTGGCCAATATGTATAATTCAATCCAGGCAGCCTTAGCGGGAGCAGAGCGTATTTTTGAAATTCTGGATGATCATCCCGAGGTCGATCCATTTGAAGGTAAATCGCCAGGAAAGATTAAAGGGAAGGTTTGTTTTGAAAATGTAGATTTTGGCTATATTAAGGGAACGCCGGTGATTAAGGGAATGTCCCTGGAAGTAGCCCCGGGAGAGATTGTAGCTCTGGTGGGTCCAACCGGTGCAGGAAAGACCACCCTGGTAAATCTGCTGATGCGATTTTACGAAGTGGATGGAGGCCGGATCACGCTGGATGGTACAGATATCCGTCAATTTAATAAACGAGAGCTAAGAAGCAGGTTGGGGTTGGTCTTGCAGGATACCTACCTGTTCTC
>CAZUMG010000063.1:0-8678 GCA_964621895.1 uncultured Anaerolineales bacterium
AGGCATTCGGGAAATCCGCCTTTCCTGAATATCATCAGGTAAGGAAAACCAGGATTGTTCAACTCTCTTTTTCATCAACAGTTCCCCCTCCTTCCCGGGCTAAAAGATCCCTTAATAAATTCTGTTCATCCTTTTTGGTGCTGATTATTCCATCCAGTAAGGCATCGCGAATCGTAGTAAGAATTTCCGAGTAGCGAGGACCGGGAGCAAGACCAGCCTCATGAAGATCCTTACCCGTGATTGTGGATTCAACGTGCTGCCAGGAGGAAAGGTACCGGGACATAATCCCCTTATATCTGGGTTCTGATGTCCCCAGATAGACAGCATAAATGGAGAGTTTGGAGATTTTATCCAATACAGCCGTAATAGCGCTGGCTGGACGGCTGACAAGATCCTCAAGGTCTGACCGGAGTTGGGCAGCCTGGCGGATTTCCGCTGCCAATCTGCCGGTCAATCGCAATCGGGTGGCAGCTTTGCTGTCGGGTGGTCCAAACATCAGCCAGATGGTGTATTTTAATGCCAGCTGGAGATCAAGTTCGGCAACATCCTGTTCAACCTGCCATTCGACAGGAGGTTCCTTACCAGGGAGATTTTTTATCAGGCTCTTTATGGTTTTATTCCAGCTGAGGTCCGGATGAATTGCTTTTAAAATGGTTAGAGCATCCAGGCGGTCAAACATCTCGGCAGAGTTCTCTTCTTCAAAGATCCGGTCAAATTCATGGCGGATCCGGTCACCGGATACTTTATTAAGCATTTCCTTCGCTTCCAGCAATAACTCCTTGGTGCGCTGGTCCAGTTGAAATCCATAGCGCTGTTCATAACGAACAGCCCGGAGAATTCTGGTGGGATCGTCAACGAAAGAGAGGGAGTGCAGAACCTTGACCTGTTTGCTCTTTAAATCCGCCAGGCCGCCCCAATAATCATATAGTTCCCCATAATGATGTCCATCCAAGCGGAGGGCAAGGGTATTGATGGTGAAATCCCTGCGGTGCAAATCAAGTTTGATACTGCCTTTTTCTACCGTAGGAAGAGCAGTAGGATGGGTATAAAATTCTGTTCTGGCACTGATGAAATCCAGTGTGTCTGGCAGCGACTCGCGCAATTTTTTTGTGGAGCTCAGGATGGTCAGTTGATTTTTATCGATAACCCACTTGGCAGTGCCAAAGCGGTTGTGGCTGATGACCCGCCCGCCGTAGATCTTCTGGACCGCACCCGCCAAGACGATAGCATCACCTTCCACAACCAGATCAAAATCCAGACTCGGGGTATCTAACAGCAAATCCCGTACAAATCCTCCCACAATGTACAGGGCTGATTTTTGTTCAGCTGCAATATCGGCAATTTTGTGAAGCAGCTCGAGGTGGGCTTCCGGGAGAGTAGTTTCCAGACGGGAAGCCAGATTCTGTCTGCCCAGGGGAGGATGATGCGGTGCCAGTATTTTGATTAAATCTGTCCTTGTGATAATACCAACAATTTTATTTGAGCGGGAGCTAACCACCGGTATCTGACCCCAACCAGATTCCATCATCACATCCTGAATCTGTTCAATTGAGTCAGCCGGGAAAACCTGCACTTTCCCAGCATCCATGATGCTGGCTGCAGTCACCTTGAGTTTGTGAGCCATGGCACGATCCACAGCCCGGCGGGTCAGCAGTCCGATAATTTCATCATCCTTGATCACCGGGTAGCCTTCATAACCAAAACGGCTCATTAATTCTGCAGCCTCTTCAACCGGCGTTTCTGGCGAAAGAGTTTGAGGATCCTTGGACATAATATCCCTGGCCCGAACGGCCGGTTTGACATACTGGGGTAAGATGGCGATAAGTTTCTGGTAAATGTCATCCATGTCGGCATTATTAATCAGTACAGCTGCTGCCCGGGGATGTCCTCCTCCACCTTCAAACACAGACAGCACTTCGCTGACATCGATATGGTCATTTGTTGACCTGGCGATTACCTGCACACCCCCAGATGTGGTCAAGAGAATGAACAGCGCATCCGGATCTAATAAATCCCGCAGTTTATGGGCCAAGCTGGAGAGTTCTTCCTCCATATCTGTAGCATCCGCCTGAGCGATTATCATACTATGGCCGTGGATGATTAAACTTTCCGAACATGCGCGTAAATCTTCATATACTCTCTGCTGGGCCATGGATAGGGGGTGATTGATGTAATCTGTAACTATGGACAGACTCGCCCCCCGCTCGACCAGGATGCCGGAAGCAAATATATCTTCGGCCGTGGTGCGGGTGTACATCAGTGAGCCGGTATCCTCGTAGATACCCAAAAGAAGCAAAGTTGCCTCAATCGGCGTGAGCGGGAGATCTCCTTCCTGGATAGCTTGCACAAATACAGTTGCCGCTGCTCCAGTTTCCCGGATGGTCTTTTCCCACTCCGCTGGGAGATCACTTCGCAGGGGGTGGTGATCAATCACCTGAACCTTAAGATTCTTAACCATGCCTTTGATGCTGGTAAGCGATTGGGTGTCCACCAGGCAAACAGACTCAATCGGTTCCCCGGATAAGTCGCGTGGATCCAAAAAGGGAAGTTCAACACCATAAAGGGTTAAAAAGGCTTCCACATTCCGATTTAACTGTCGGGGTAAAACAGGGGTTAGCGATCGATCCAGCAAAAATGCTCCCAGCAGGGATGCCAGTCCGTCAAAATCCGTCCGTTCATGGGTCAAGATGATGTTCATAGAGAATCCCCCGAATAGAGAGGACATTCTAGGATATTGTACCCTATTGAAAACAATCAGACGCGGGATACTTTCCCACCCTGTAGGATTACAGGAAAGAACCCTGCAGCTTTCAGCTTAAAGCAGCTGCGTTTCAAAATGAGATCTGACCCTGATGGAATCAGGATCCCTTATACAACCTGCCAGGGACCAAGTTGGTTACAAAGAAGGTCAGGCAGGCTGTATGTTCTTCTCCCAACCTATACTATAATAACCGCATGAAAACGATCACTGTTTTTGGAGGCTCATTACCCAAACCTGAATCCCCGGCTTATCAAGAGGCGGAGCATCTGGGTTCCCTGCTGGGAATAGCGGGCTACTCTGTCCAGACCGGCGGATATATCGGTACTATGGAAGCGATTTCCCGGGGAGCAGCAGAGGCAGGAGGACATGTCATCGGGGTAACCTGCGATGAGATTGAAAGCTGGCGGCCGGTGGTGCCTAACCGCTGGGTAAAAGAACAGAAACGCTGCCCTACCCTCAGAGAGCGTCTGTTCGTTCTTATTGATGAATGTGATGGGGCTATTGCCTTACCTGGAGGAATTGGCACGCTAGCAGAAATTGCCCTGACCTGGGCACAGCTGCAAATCCATCCCGAAAATCAAAAACCTCTGATTCTGATTGGTACAGGTTGGGCAGAAACTTTGGGAACCTTCAAGTCAGCATTAGGAATGTATATCCTACCCGCTGATCAACACCGGATTCATCTCGTTGATGATGGAGAATCCGCCCTGCTAATCCTCCAGCAATTGCTCCTATGACCGCAATCAACCCTGCCAGGCTTAAAATTCAAGCAGTGGAATTATGTGAACACGTTGATAATCCTGACCGCTTTATCACCGGATTACATGATTTTTTGAGTTTCTATGCTGCCCGGATCCGGCAGACCAGCTTCTCCCAAACACCCCTTACGCTGCGAGTTTATCAAGTTTCACCTCCCGTCCTGCGAGCTTTGGAACAGGAATTGGAAAATATACTGACCCACAATCTATCTGAAGGTCTAACCCTGGTGGATGCCCTCTGGGCAGATGAGTGGCTGGAAATACGCCAGCTGGCAGTTTTTTTGCTTGGAAACCTGGAGACCCGGGACCCGGAAATCATTATCAGCAGAGTGAAAATCTGGTTGGATTCCTGCACAGCCGAAACGATTCGCCGCCTTATCATGACCCTGGGACTGGCAAGGTTATCCCAAGAAAAATCTGAATTAGTACTGGCTTTTTTCCAGGAACTAATAAACAGCTCCTCCAAGGGTAATCGACAGGCAGCCTTATTTGGACTATTGACTTTTTCAGAGGATCCAGCCTTTGATAACCTCCCGGTTATTTTTAATTCCCTCAATGATATTCTGCTGGTTGAAGAAACAGGTCTTGTTAAGGAAATTTCTGCCCTGCTGAAATCCCTGCAGAAACGATCCGAACAGGAAACGAGCTACTTCTTAATTCGCCAGCTGACCACAGCATCCAAACCAAGGATACTCCGGGTGGTTAGACTGGTTCTTCCGGGGTTCAGTGGGGAGAATAAAGCCCTCTTGACAGAAACCCTGCACAACTTTACTTAATCCCTTCTAGCCCTGATTTCCCTTGATTGGCTAACTCAGAGTATTACCCATATTAATATCCGTTCTTCTGGGGAAGTTTGTATAGTAATCCCTCAATATAATGCTTTCTGCGGGATTCTCCTGACCCGAAATGTCTTTCTTCTGTCCAAGCCTGAGAGGGTTCCCAGCTTCGTTTTCCCTTGACGTTTAACGGCAGATCCCCTATACTGTCCAGCATAATATCTATTCGCACGGGGAGCCGCCAGCCGGCTGAGAGGAAAACAACCGTTTTCGACCCGCGAACCTGATCCGGATTATGCCGGCGGAGGGATGCAACAAATTATTTCTCCTCCAGCCGGAGGAGTTTTTTTTAGGGCAGCGAACCAAAACAGAAGTGATTCAATAAACTAGGAAAATCGGAATAGTAAGATAGAGCTCTCTCTTCAACTACCCTACAATGATTAAAAAGAGCGGGAAAAGCAAATGAAAGCATTCATTTTTGCCAATGGGGAGTACTGCTCACCAGAACCTCCCCCCGAGATCCAGCCGGATGACCTGGTAATTGCCGCCGATGGGGGCAGCCGGCATTGTCTGTCAGTGGGGATCCAGCCCGATATCCTGATCGGCGATCTGGATTCAACCGCGGAGACCCTGGTAAACCAATGGCACTCATCCGGAGTAGAAATTATCCGCTATCCGCAAGATAAGGACCAAACAGATCTCGAGCTGGCCATGCTGGCTGCCCAATCCCGGGGCGTCACCGAAATAGTGATCTACGGTGCCGTGGGAGGACGCCTGGATATGACCTTTGGCAACCTGCTTTTACTGGCTCACCCGGACCTGATCACTCCGGTTACCCTGATTTGCGGAAATGAAGAGGTCCATTTGCTACACCCCGGAGAATCCCTCACCCTACAGGGAAAGCCTGGAGAAACTGTTTCCCTGCTCCCTCTGCATCCAGACGCTTCCGTGGTAACAACCCAGGGAATGCAGTACTCCTTGTCCCAGGAAAACCTGGTATTTGGCTATACCCGGGGAATCAGCAACTGCTTGATTAAACCACAAGCAACCATCCATCTGGATGAGGGGCTGCTGGCAGTAATCCACACCCGCGAAGAAAATCCGGAGGTTAACTAACGTGGAAAAAAAATATTTACTGGTTCTCACACTCCTGTTATTCTGGTTGGCAGCCTGCAAGCCGCAAACAGACCAGGGTCGCTTATTGACAGTAATGACCCATGATTCTTTTGCCATATCAGAATCCGTGCTGAAAGTTTTTGAAGCAGAAAATAACGTTCAGGTAAAGTTCCTCGAAGTTGGAGATGCCGGTACCGCAGTTAACAAAGCTGCTCTGTCCAAGGATAATCCCCTGGCAGATGTATTTTACGGGGTGGATAACACCTTTTTAAGCCGGGCCTTGGAAGAAGATATATTTGAATCCTACCAATCTCCCCTTCTGAAAGGAATTGACCCAGCTTTCCAGCTGGACCCAAGCTATAACGCCCTGCCTGTGGACTTCGGAGATGTCTGCCTGAATTATCAAAAAGCCTATTTTACAGACCACAATCTGACTCCCCCGCAGGACCTGGATGATTTAATCCTGCCGCCATATGAGGGACTGCTTACTGTGGAAAATCCAGCTACTTCCTCTCCCGGTTTGGCGTTTTTGATGACCACGGTAGCCTATTACGGCGAGGAAGGCTACCTGGCATACTGGGAAAAACTGGTTAATAACGAGGTTAATATTGTAAATGATTGGGAGACTGCCTATTATGGAGCATTCAGCCAGGCAGGAGGTCCAGATCCTATCGTGGTGTCCTACAGCTCAAGCCCTCCTTTTGAAGTTCTTTTTTCGGATCAGCCCCTGGACGATGCACCAACCGCCGCAGTAACCTCCCCGGGAAGCTGTTTCCGCCAAATTGAATTTGTGGGCATATTAAAAGGCACCCCGAACCGCGAATTAGCAGAAAAATGGATCGATTTTATGCTCTCGCCAACCTTTCAGGAAGATATTCCCCTGAGTATGTATGTTTTCCCGGTCAATCCCCAGGTTGTGCTGGGGGAAACTTTTCAGAAATATCTGGAGATACCGGAAATAACCGCAGCTATATCCCCTGAGCTGATCGCCCGAAACCGGGAAAAATGGATTAACGATTGGACACAAACTGTTCTGCGTTAATATGAAAACTCATACCCTGGATAATCCCAGCAATCCGTCCCCAGGTTGCCCACGTGACCAATCACCAGGCAAATTGCCCTGGGAAGGTCTGCGGCTATGTACCTTATCGATATACTCCGGTTTGGTATTAACAGGACTCAAATCTGAACGATCACAGGAGAAAGAATAGGATCAGTAGGTATCTATTTGAGCAGAACCGTCAGACAGGTTTTTCCAAATGAAGACTAAATCCTCACATAATCGTTCCCATACCCGGTTAGCCGATCTGCTCTTATGGCTGTTGCCTTTAGTTTTCCTGGGTACTTTTTACTTCTTTCCGCTGGGTAAAATTTTCCAGCTGAGCTTTGCCCGGACGGAAGGCAGCGCCCTGGCAGGTTTTTGGGATTCAATCCGTTCCCCGACGGTTCGCTCCACTCTCGGTTTTACTTTTAAACAGGCAATCCTTTCAACCCTGCTGACCCTGCTGGTGGGTTTACCAGGGGCTTTCCTTTTTGGTCGTTTTCAGTTCCTGGGCAAAAAGCTCCTTCGGGCATTAACCGGCGTGCCTTTTGTAATGCCCACACTGGTGGTAGCAGCAGGTTTTTACGCCCTTTTAGGCCCCAGTGGCTGGGTCAACATGGGGCTAATGAAAATCTTTCAGCTGAACGAGCCGCCTGTGCAATTTGTAAACACCTTTGGGGCCATCCTCACTGCCCACGTTTTTTACAATACCACCATAGTACTCCGGGTGGTTGGCGACTACTGGAGCCGCCTGGATCCCCGCCTGGAAAAAGCCGCCCGCGTTTTAGGGGCCGGTTTCTGGGACAGCCTGCGGGAAATCACCCTGCCACTGTTATCACCTGCTGTTACCGCCGCAGCCCTGCTGGTATTTATCTTTGATTTCACCTCTTTTGGAGTCATCCTGATATTAGGCGGTCCCCATTTCTCTACCCTGGAAGTTGAAATATATTATCAGACGATCAGTTTATTTAACCTGCCTTTAGCTGCAACTCTATCAATCCTCCAGGTAAGCTTTACGCTAGTCCTGACCATCTTCTATACGCGCTTGACTGGCCACCTATACCAGCCTATTCAGCTCACAGCCAGAAAACACAGCCAGTCCAAATTGATTTCACAACGAAGCAGATTACTGGCCGGCATCCTGATCAGTTTATTATTGGTATTCCTGATCAGTCCTCTGGCGGCACTGGCAGGGCGTTCGTTTAGCGGAGGGGATTCAGGAGCCGGGCTCACGCTGGCTTTTTACCGGGCTCTAGGCCAAAATCCCCAGCAGTCTCTCTTTTATCTGCCGCCGGGAGCTGCCCTGGGAGTATCCCTTGGATACGCAATGATCACTGTGATTCTTGCCCTGGTACTGGGATTACCGGCAGCCTGGTCGTTAGCCAAGCAGGATCTATCGTTCCTGGATAAAATTCTTGACCCGGTTTTGATGCTGCCTTTAGGCACCTCTGCCGTCACCCTGGGGTTGGGCTTTCTGGTAGCTCTGGATCAGCCCCCCCTGGATATGCGGAGTTCTATTTTTCTTGTGCCTATCGCGCATACCCTGGTAGCTTTCCCGTTTGTGGTCCGGAGCCTGACACCAGCCCTGGCGAGCATTCAACCTCAACTGCGCCAGGCAGCAGCCGTACTTGGCGCTTCTCCCCGGAAAATCCTGAAGGAAATTGAGGTCCCTCTGGTTGGAAGGGCTCTGCTGGTGGCAGCATCCTTTGCCTTTACTATTTCTATCGGTGAATTTGGAGCCAGCTCATTGATCACCCGACCGGAATATCCAACTGTGCCCGTAGTGATTTACCGATTGCTTTCCCGGCCCGGGGCGTTGAATTACGGTCAGGCAATGGCATTAAGCACTATTTTAATGCTGGCCACTCTGGGAGGAATGCTTTTAATGGAGACATTCCGGGTCGGTGAAGTAGGCGAATTCTGATACAAAAATTCGTTAGTCTAGCTGTTAAATCCTGTCGTTATCCTCTGCCGGAAAATAATCTTGTCTTGACTGGAATTGGGGATGTGATAGAATATTTTTCGCTGGGGGCGTGGTGTAGCGGTTAACATGCGGCCCTGTCAAGGCCGAGATCGCCGGTTCGAATCCGGTCGTCCCCGCCAGCTAAAAAGGGACCACTCCTAATCAGGGTGGTTCTTTTCTTTAATGAAGAAAATCTAATCATGAGTGAGACTCAAAAGAATAATCCCTTACACGGAATAACTTTGGAACAGATCGTCACCAG
>CAZUMG010000064.1:0-8610 GCA_964621895.1 uncultured Anaerolineales bacterium
ACCCTACACCATCGAGCTCGGGGGTAACGAGTTCGCCCTGGGAAGGGAGATTTCTGCCCGGGTTTTGGTGTACCCGGTCGATCAGGATTGAAACAGGGAAGATTAGATCCTCCCTGAAATACTCAGCAGCTATGGTAGGCGCTACTCCCGAAAAAACGCCTGGCGGACAGCCCGGTTTAAAAGTTACCTGCCTGCAAATCTGCCCGATCTGCCAGCCTGTTGCTCTTCCTCCCTGTAAGCAAACAGTCTATTAAAAACCTTTTATTAGGGGAAATTATCAGGAATTATATCAGTGCTACCACCACCTGCTTCTGCGGGTTGGGTTAAAACCCTCAAATCCAATAAGTATGTATTCCCCCACACCTAAATAACAACCCTCCTGAATTATCTTGACATCCCTGGTGTTGAGGGTAAAATATATGACATGTAATTCATGTAATGGATGTCATATATCATAGGAAACCACCATGGCCAGCAGCAAATGGACTTTTATCACCAATCATGCCGCGGTCCTGACTCTACTGGATCGGGAAGAGATCCTGACAGCCAGGGAAATTGGGTCCATTTTAGATATCACCGTAAGAACGGTATATCGAATTATTCAGGATCTGGAGCAAGCTGGCTATATCACCAAACGAAAAGAGGGCCGGGAAAACCGCTTCACCATTAATAAATCCCTTCCGCTTCGTCGAAACACCCAGCGAGAAGTCCATGTCCGGGAACTTCTCCACGCGATATCCAATAACGTCTAGGACAAATTTTATTCTGCATATCACCAAAGGATTTTAAAAGTGAATAAGTTAAAACAATTACCCATCTTGATCAGCATAATCGTGGCCAGCAGTGCGCTCATCACTGCCTGCTACAAACCGACCGACAGCACTCCAACTCTTAGCCTGGAGCAAATTCAAACCCAGGCAGTAGGGACATTTGCGGCTGGATTGACCCAAACGGAAGCAGCGTTGCCCAGCCTAACACCTACCTTAACCGAGACAGCCACGATCACACCTAGCAGCACACCTCAAGCATCTAGCACAAGTGCCCTGATACCTACCAATTCATGCTACTCGCTGATGTTTCTCAAGGATGTAACTGTCCCGGATAATACTAACATGAACCCTGGCCAAACATTCACCAAGACCTGGCGGGTAAGGAACAACGGTTCCTGCACCTGGGAACAGGGATATAAACTAACCTTGGTCAGTGGTAATGCGCTGGGAGGGGCCACCCTATCACTTTCCAAAGCGGTAAACCCGGACTCTGATATTGAGCTGTCCATCGCAATGACCGCCCCGAACGCAGCCGGAAGTTACACAGGCAACTGGAGAATGTCCACCGATTCCGGAGTGTACTTCGGTGATGGTATGTACGTGATGATTACCGTAGGCGAGAGCCCAACCGCAACCAAAACATCTGCTCCAGCCAGCCTCACGCCAACAGTGGAGGCCCCTTCAAACACGGATACCCCCTCCCCCTAGCTACAAACTTAACAGAGGAATTCATCTTACTTACAAATGCCAGATCTTTGTTTATAGGCATAGACCTGGCAGGTGCTTTCCGGAGTGGGCAGGGTTTTGATCAATTGCCCGGTTTATAAAAGGATCATCAATGGCAAAAAAAGAACAAGACCCTCAGGGTGCAATCAATCTGAGCCAACATTTCACAGTAAGCAAGCGGATGGTATTTTACCTCATAATTGGTCTTGGTGTCGCCTGGATTGCTTATTTTTACAGATCTGTTCTCAGCTCGCTCATTCTGGGTGGCTTGTTGGCATACCTTCTTTCTCCAGCGGTGGATTTTCTATCTAAAAAATTAAGGGTGCCATCCCGTTTATCTATCTGGCTTGTTTTTATTAGTTTCCTGGTCCTGATCGTGTCTGTTACCAGATCCACTGCACCGATCGTATACAGGCAGGTAAAAGTACTTACCAGTGATTTCCAGTTAATATCCGATGAATTGATCGGACTCCAACCAATCCTGGATAAGATCCTGGACGTTGAACTGCCTCTCGATGAAGTAATTGGAGAATTAGAGGGAGAACTTAATCAACTATTAATCCCAAACAGGTTGTTCCAAATTATTCGATCCGCAACGGATAATTTTATTTGGTTGCTGGTAACGTTAATGACCTGCTTATACCTGCTTATAGATCACGCCAAATTGACCGCCTGGATCTATCAAACTACACCTGAATCAATGCAGGAATATTTAAAACATATCCAGGGAGATGTGGATCTGATCTGGAAAACTTACTTTCGCGGTCAGTTTGTCTTGATGGTTATTATCGGTGTACTCTCAGGGATTGGAGGGGTAGCAGTTGGTTTGCGGAATGCTCTCATTATTGGTGTTCTAGCAGGATTTTTAGAACTGATCCCTTCCCTCGGACCGACTATAGCGATGATCATCGCCGGGGTAACTGCCTGGACCCAAGGTTCTTCTTACCTGCAGATATCAAATATTTGGTTTGCAATCCTGGTATGCGCTATTTTTATATTTATCCAGCTTGTTGAAAATACCATTCTTGTGCCCAGAATCATGAGCAAACGCATGAATCTGCACCCCGCATTGGTTTTTATCGCTATTGTCAGCACGCTGGCTCTCTTTGGTGTCATCGCGAGTTTGATCGTAATCCCGGTGATTACGTCTCTCGGGGTGATCATCAAATATGTTTTTCAACAGCCGAATGCTTTCTCCGGGGAAGGATCTTTCACAGAAAACGCCTAACCTATCATCTTAACTGATTCCCGATTTCGCGCCTAATTCTCCTAATTGGTTCTCCTGATTGCCCGAAAATTGTAAAAGGATGAAACTATCTAGGTAGACCAGTCATTCAGTTGAGTAATCTTTTCAAGGACAGCTCAGAATCAATCAGGAAATTAATCTACCCAGAAAATAAGGGGAGTGATTGACCGCTATAAATTCATGGGTTATTTGATCTAATCCAGATAGCGGATTCCGGTCAGTTTCTCGGAAATCTCCCACAATTGGAGAGCATCTTCCAGGTTATGGGAGGTTTGATTGGATTGGACAACAACCGGGAATCCGGACCGCTCCCTTTTTCCATTGGGACCATAATACTGTCCGCCAACAACCAGGGGATCCACAGCAGCCCGAATGCTGGGTAGAGCGCCCATGGCCGCACTCTGAAAAAGAGTTCCCATTAATGGTCGGAATATTTTGGAATACCAGTGATCAAAGAAGTGATCCGCCAACCCTGTATCGGAAATGCCCGGGTGGGCTGCTACGGATATAGTATCTGCCTCATGGGTATCAAGACGGCGCTGCAGCTCATACGTGAACAACAGATTGGCCAATTTGGATCGGTTATAAGCTTTCATGGGGCTGTAGCCTCTACCGTCAGCAAACATTAAATCCTTAAAATCCAGCTCTCCACTATAATGGGCATTACTGCTGACCGTAACAACCCTGGAATCGGGCGTTTCCAGCAGCTGATCCATCAGCAAACCGGTCAAGGCAAAAGGTCCTAGGTGATTGGTGCCTAATTGCTTTTCAAAGCCATCTGCTGTTACCCCATAAGGAACCATCATAATCCCGGCATTATTCAATAAGATGTCAAGGCGGTTATAGCTGGTTTTAAATCTTTCTGTGAAATCATGTACCGATTGCAGGCTGGTCAAATCCAGCTGCAAAATTTCTCCCTGGGCTCCGGGAATCTCAGCTTGAATCTTTAATAAAGCCTGGTCTGCTTTCGCGGTATCGCGGCATGCCAGGATGATTTGTGCTCCATTTCGGGCAAAAGCCCTGGCTGATTCATACCCGATCCCGCTGTTGGCACCGGTAATTACAATCACTTTCCCGGATAAATCCGGCAGATCATTTAGCGTCCAGTTCACATTCACCTCTGTATTTACCCATCATTAAATTAAATAATTTGCATTGAATTAATAGCAAATATATACTCCCAAATCCTGTTTGTTAGCAGGATTTGGCTGGCAGCCCAGGTTCAAGTCTTAAATTTTATCCCTTAAGGGAACCAGCCAAGAGCCCACGCAAGAAATACCGTCCCAGGAAAAGGTAAACCAACAGGGTTGGTAAAGCGGCCAGGAGGGAGCCAGCCATTTGCACATTCCAGGAGATGATTTGACTGCCGGCCATATTGTTGAGGGCAACTGTGATCGGCCAATCATTGTTACCGGTTAAAACCACTGCAAAAAGGAAGTCATTCCAGGCAGAGGTAAACTGCCAGATCAGCACAACCACAAAACTGGGAATGGAAATTGGCAGCAAAATCAAACGGTACACGCCCAGCATATCGGCACCATCAATTTTGGCGGCCTCAAGCAGCTCCTGGGGTATACTGGCATAATAATTGCGGAAGGTAAGGGTAGTAATCGGGATGCCATAAATGATATGGGCCATCGCCAAACCTGCCAATCCCTTAATACCGGCAGCGTTCATGAACTGCACCAACGGGATGATGATGCTCTGGTAAGGAATGAACATGCCAAAGAGGATCAATGGGAAAATGATATCAGCGCCGCGGAATTTCCACTTGGCAAGGATAAATCCATTCAGGGATCCCAGCATGGAGGAGATCAGGGTAGCAGGAATTACCATCACGAAGCTGTTCCGCAGGGAAGGCGCTAATTTTGAAAATGCTTCAATGTAATTGTCGAAGGCAATTCCATGGGGCAGATTCCACATGGTCTTTAGATCAATTTCGGCAAAGCTTTTAAATCCTGTGACCAGCATGACATACATGGGTAAAAGATAAAAGATGGCCAGCAGGATTAATGGCACGTAGAGCCAGTTTTTTCCTGAATACAGTTTTTTCATAGTGTATCCTCCCCCTTAAGGGTGTAGCGGATGTAGGGGATAATTAGGACCGCCACACTGATCAAGAGAAGGATGCTGATTGCAGCCCCCCGTCCATAAAACAGGCCGTCAAAGGTAGTTTGCCACATGTAAATTGCGGGCACATCCAGGGGAAGTTGTTTGCCAGACACAGCAATGATCAGGTCAAAAACCTTCAAAGACATATGACCCAAAATAATCAGGGCGCTTAGGCTGACTGGTGCCAACAGCGGCAAAATAATCCGCCGGTAAATTTGGATTTCGCTGGCACCATCGATCTGGGCGGCTTCCCGTAATTCGTGGGGAATTGCGCGCAAACCCGCCAAATAAAGAGCCATGGTATACCCGGACATCTGCCAGATAGCCGCTAGGGCGATCGCTGCCATGCCCCATTTGGGAGTGGTATACCATTTATTGACCAAAAAATCCAGATGAAGGGTTGTGAATAACAGGTTAAATCCACTCGTGCGGGAACCCTCTGCCGGGTTCATCAACCAGCGCCAAACAACCCCGGTTACGATGTAGGAAATTGCCATGGGGAACAGGAATAAACTGCGGAAGAAACTTTCCCCCTTGAGGCCTTGGTCAAGCATTACCGCCATTAAAAAACCAAGACAGATACATCCAACCACAAATACACCCGTAAAAATCAAGGTGTTGCGCACATCAACATGAAAACGGGGATCAGCGAATAATGCCAGAAAATTCTTAAGACCTACCCAGGTATAATCCGGGTTCAGACCTTTCCACTTACTGAGGGAAACGCGCACTGACCAAGCAATAAAACCATACACAAATATTAATATGGCCAGAACTGATGGGGAAATGAGGAGAATGGAAAGATAGCGGTCTTTACCTTTGAACATTAGTCAACCTCAATTAAAGAGAAAAATCATTGAGGCCCCAAAAAGCGGAGCCTCAACGATCATAAACCAGATTTTATTGGCAGGGACCAGAAGCAACACAGGCGGCTACCAGGGCTGCCTGGAAGGTCTCTACGTTCTGATCAGCCATGTATAGACCCAGGGCTGTATCAATTTCGGATTTCCAGGAGTCATTCGCAACCACACCGTGAGTCAAAGAGCCAGACACAACGTTGCTTGCCCAATCGTCCATGGCAGACTGCAGATAGACGCCAAACAGGGCAGGATCGCAGTCGGTGCGAGCGCAAATGGAACCCTTGACGGGGTTGAATGCTTCCTGACCAGCTTTTGATCCAGCAACGGTCAGCCAGGCTTCTGCGCCCTGAGGATGCGGAGCGCCAACAGCTAGGGTGAAGGAGTCAGAAAGGAACTGGAAGACACCAACACTGCCTGGGACAGGAGCCCAACCATAATCAACCATCGGGACCTTGCCCAATTCGCGGAAGTAACCTTCCGCCCAGTCACCCATCACGTTGAAAGCGGCATCGCCGTTAACAACCAGCTGGGAAGCATCCTGCCATGACAGAGAAGCTGCATCGGAATTCGTATAGGTCAAAACCTTTTTGAAATTCTCAAGAGCGGCAGTGACTTCAGCGCTGCTCCAGTCGGTGGTGCCGTCCCACAATCCATCATACGCTTCATGACCCAGGGAACCAAGCAGAATGGTTTCCATCAGGTGCATCTGGGTCCACTGTTCACCCAAAGCAAGCGGGGTTACCCCGGCAGCCTTGAGGGTGTCCATGGCGGCAATCCATTCTTCCATGGTGGCAGGAACGGCTACACCGTTGGCTTCCAGAAGTGCAGGATTGTACCAAAGAACATTAGCCCTGTGGATGTTAACCGGAACTGAGTAGATATTGCCCTGGTCTGAAATAAGCGGGATCAGGGTCTCGGGCATAACAGCCAGCCAGCCCTGGGATTCGTAAAGGGCATTAAGGGGCTCAATCTGACCGCCGGCCACATAGGTGCCGATCAATTCTTGACCAGCATGACCCTGCCAGCTGTCGGGTGGATCACCAGACTGCAGTCGGGTAGCGAGAACTGCGCGGGCATTTGTGCCAGCGCCGCCAGCGACGGTAGCATTGATGAATTCAATACCAGGATAATCGGCATTAAAGATGGCGATCATCGCTTCCAAGCCGGCAGCTTCACCGCCGCCGGTCCACCAGGAGAAAACTTCCACCTGGGTATCTTCCATGGCTGCTTCTTCGGCGGGGGCTGCTTCTTCGGCAGGAGCGGCTTCCTCAACAGGAGCAGCTTCCTCAACAGGTGCAGCCGGTGCTTCTGTGGCTGCAGGAGTCCCGCATGAAGTGAGCACGATCGCACTCAAGGCCAGCAGGGCTAATAAGCTATACCAAAACTTCCTAGACATTTATTCTTCTCCTTAATACATACGGTTTGGCTTGTCCTTACTATTTGGTTTTTCCCAGCATCACCTCCTCTTATAAACAGGGCTTGAAGCGATATCGACTATAACAAGACTGATAGCTCTCATTAGACCAGCATCAGGTTCAACACATGATATAAAATTATCCAGGGTGGATTTATTTCTGAGGGAGCATAGTTTTACATTAGTAACCTTGATACACAGGAGAAGCGAGGCACTACCATTATTGAAGTGTCTCCAAAGAACAATTATAACAGGTTTGAATAGATTTTTCTAAAAACCAGGCCTCCTGCAAGCCTCAGCTTAACTGCAACTGGAGGGTAAAACTATAAAGGTAACGCTATTTTTGATTCTGCAGGTTATCAAGAACAAGACTGGCTGCCCGCTTGGTATAAGCTAAGGGAAAACCCATGGAAGGTCCTGTACCCCGGACAAACACGACCATATTGTTGTATCTGAACTCCACAAAAGCCACCATGTTGTCGGGTTGGTCAGGAAGATCCATTTTTCTCCTTACCCTAGCCTGGTGGGCTGCTCCCAGCTCAGTGGGTTCTGCTTCGTAGGCATTATTCCTGAATTCCGCCGGAAAATCATACTCGTAAAAATCAATCGCCCCCTGGATGCTGTCAAACTGCTCGATCAAGATAAAATATTCGGTTATTTTATCCGGCCAGTCTTGCTGGGTATAAAAATTGGCGCAGCCAGTAATCCTGCCCATACCACTCAACAGCTCTTCATACTCACTGCCCCAATCACGTCCGATGATCTCATTATAGACCCAATAGAAATTCCCTCGCTGATATCCGGCAAAAATATTTTCATCTAATGGAAGGAAAACATGCGGTTCTTCCAGAATAAGATTGGGATCGACAGTAGGCGTGGGGGGAGGTTCGGTGACTGTAGGCGGTGGCTTTATTTCTGACTGGGTTGGCTGCGCACTCGCAGGTGCTTGGGATGAGCAGCCCGCCAGCAGAATAGCGGTGAGGGAAACGATTAGCAATAATCGGTGCATGATCTTAACCTCCTGTTATTCAAATATTGTATATTAAAGTATTGATCCAATCAATAATCCGTCCTTTGGGGTCAGGAAATTCACCCGGGAGCTAAGTTCAATAAATCCCGGAGGCAATTAATGGGTCAATCCTCGGTATAATCAAGCACAGCCGAGGATAAATCGAGATAGCTCGAAAGGCAATAAATTCCCTGGATTCTGATTTGATACAGGATTTGACCAAAGCTTGAATATTTAAGGGTTGGGAACCTAACATTCCAAATATCATTTAAAGGTAAGGTACATAATGTTCCGCTGGCTGCAAAACTATCCCCATTTTTTAGAACTCATATACGATCTATTTGAGGAAGGTCTCAGCCCACTTAAAAAATGGTTTAAACCTGGCGGTCCTAGTGAACCCTTGGTGATTGCCCTGGAAAAGCTCAGCAAGGGAGCTGTTTTCAACTGCAAGATGTGCGGCCAATGTATCCTGC
>CAZUMG010000065.1:0-1066 GCA_964621895.1 uncultured Anaerolineales bacterium
ATATTATGACGAAAAAGCTGATCATCTGCAAGTTATATTTATCACAATTATCTGAATTGATCAAAAACCCAAATTGATAATAATCACAGCCCTTCAAGACAGTTTTCATCAGCGGGTATTCTTGATGTCCTTTTTTCTAATAATCCTTTCCGGGATTATTTGATTGTTACCAGCGTGAATTTGGCGTAAAATAAGGGATGTCCTCAAACGAATTTTCTAATCAGGATAAAACCATGACACTGGACCTGATAATCCCCCTAATCATCAATCCTCTTCGAGATTTCAGGGTGTGGCGGGGAGCAACAGCCGCCCGATTTTTTCAGGGTCTGGTTGGTTTCCATTCTAATTTTCAATGCAGGTCAGCTCGAAAACTGGACAAATGATCTTATTAGATAATCTCAGCTTGATTTAATTTCACTCCCGGAGGATTTCAAATGACTGAACGAAAAAAAGTGACCATCCGAACCCTGTTTGATAAAGCTGCCAAGGGGGAACCGATTTCCTGGCTGACTTGTTATGATTACCCGACGGCTTATTTCCAGGAACAGGCCGAGGTGGACATGGTCCTGGTGGGAGACAGCCTGGGAATGACCATGCTCGGATATGACGGGACTCTTCCGGTGACCATGAATGACATGATCCGCCATACCCAGGCAGTCCGGCGGGGTGCTCCAACAGCTTTTCTGGTAGGAGATATGCCCTACATGTCCTATCAAGCCAGCACAGAATCCGCAGTGCTTAACGCCGGACGATTTATGGCTGAAGCCAGTTGTGACGCCATCAAGCTGGAAGGCGGTCACGTTATGGCCGACAGGATGCGAGCTATCGTTGCAGCAGGAATTCCTGCAGTGGGGCATCTGGGGTTAACCCCCCAGAGCGTCGCCTCGTTGGGAGGATTTCGGGTCCAGGGCCGGGGGGCAGTCCAGGCTAAGGAAATCATCGATGACGCTAAAGCACTGGAAGAGGCCGGCGCCTTCTGCATTCTTTTGGAAATGGTTCCGGACCGGGTAACTAAAATAATCACTGAACGAGCAGAGGATTGCCTGATCATGAGCCTGGGATCCGG
>CAZUMG010000065.1:1166-2859 GCA_964621895.1 uncultured Anaerolineales bacterium
GAGGAAATCAACGCCAAGGCTGATGAAGCCCGCAAGATGGACAACCTGCTTGCCAAGGTAAAAAAAACCAAACCGGAATACCTTAAAGACCTGGCGTGGCTGACAGAACAAAGAGACCAGGGGGCTTTTATCAGTGTGCAGGACTACCGCGAACGCGTCCTGGGTGATCAATCAGACCATGTGGAATTTAATGATGAATTTGCCGTTACCCTGGAAATCAGCGCCTGCCAATACTTTCCCTGGGTGAGAATGATTGCCGAACAAGCTATAAAGGACCACCAGCTTATGCCGGGAAGGTTCATCCGGGTCCGGAAGATGAAAGAACAGGAAGCTGATGGCGATCTAGCAGCTTTTGCCGCGGCCATGCAGATTATCGGTGCGAGCTATGTGGAAACCCTCGATACCAAGGGGACTGATGGATCCAATATCCACCTGGGCGGACCAGCTACCATTACCGGGTATTTTGGCGGCGTTGGACAGCCCAACCAGCATGCCCTCAAATGGCTGGATGAATTCCTCTACTATTACACAACTTACGGGGTTCGCCAGGTGCTGAATATCAATCCCGGGACTGTGCTGCTGGGATATATGCTCCACCGGTTAGGCGTAAATAACGAATTTAAAATTTCAGTCTATATGGGCAATGACAATCCTTATGCGGCTTTATGGACACTTATAGGGGCGAAACTCTTTACCAGGGATGACGGAACAACCCCGCTGATCGGTTTTAATTGGAGCAACTCAGTCAACAACCAGACCATGGAAATAACCGCTCAATTCCGGAAGGATTTGGGATTTGAAGATATCGTTCGCTTTGAACACCACATCACAGAAACCTTCCGCAGCATCGTCATCCAGCCCTATAATCGTCGGGATGAATTGGTGGAAATAGCCGATCATGTCGCCAATATATCAGCTAAACATGAAGGTGGAGATCCCGAAATCGATGAGAAACGGGACCATCCCTCTGATATCCTGGACTATTTCCGGGATAAAGATGAAATCATGGAATCCGGGGATTGGGATGCTCTGGCATTGAATTTCCGGGATAAATTTATCGCCGTGAACAAAACAGCCCGGGCTTTGACCGAAAACGGATTATCCTTCCTGGCAGCCCAGAACTTACATCACTAAATTATTCTCACAGGGGAACAACTGACGCTTTAAATGTTCACCTTATTCTTTTCGGGAAGTTTATCGGGGCAGGGAGGATTATCAGGGCAATTCGGCAGAACCGTGAATTGAAAAATTAGGGCCTTTAACCATTTCCTGGGTGATCTAAAAGATAACTTTTCAGGAGGTTTAGTATGAAGGTGATCAAGACTGGCCAGGGTGTATTACTCCAGCCGCCTGATTTAGATGGTTTCCGGGAGCATAACCGGACCAAACCCCGCGGATTGATCGATAAACGGATGACCGAAGCCGAGGCTGTCAGCAAGTTCATCCATGATGGAGACTACATCGGAACCGAACTCTACGGCACAGTTCGCTGTCCTCAATCGTTAATCAATGAAGTGATCCGCCAGGGGAAAAAGGATCTCAGGGTAGCCGGTCAAGGTGTCTACGAACTGGACCTGCTGCTTGGGGCAGGACTGATCAAGGCGCTCGATCATACCTACATCGGCATGGAAGTTTACGGCATCTCAAACTGCCTGCGCAGGGAAGTCGAAAGCGGCCGGATAGAGCATTGTGT
>CAZUMG010000065.1:2959-8584 GCA_964621895.1 uncultured Anaerolineales bacterium
GCCCAGCGCGGATTTGTTGATTATGGCTTTCTGGGAGGAGCCCAGATCGATCCCTACGGCAACCTCAACTCAACGGTGATCGGGGAGCACGACCATCCTAAAGTACGCCTGCCGGGCAGCGGGGGCGGTAATGACGTCGGGTCACACTGCTGGCGGACTATCGCCATCATGAAACATGATAAATTGCGCTTTATCGAAAAAGTGGATTTCATCACTACACCCGGCTACCTTTCTGGGCCGGGAGCCCGGGAGCAAGTTGGACTGCCGCCGGGAACCGGACCTTACCGGGTGGTAACCACCTTGGCTGTTCTGGGATATGACCAGGAATCAAAACGCATGAAATTATTATCCCTTCAGCCAGGTGTAACGGTTGAACAGGTCCAGGAAAACACCGGTTTTGGTCTGGTTCTGGCTGATGATATCACCGGGAATCCGCCTCCCAGCCAGGAAGAGCTTCGCATCCTGAGAGAAGAAGTGGATAAAAACCGATTATATATTTGATCCCGGAGTAGTTTACTTGCTAAACAAAAGGGGGGTATAATCCACAACGGTGCCGCAAATTTATCCCGGGTCTAGCAAGGCTTGGGCTGTTGTTCTCAATATTAAACCATGAGAGAAAAACAAGCTATCAAGGATGCCTTCAGTGAACTTTCCTCGCGCTACGAAGATGTTGTGGATGGCGAGTTAAATGATTTCTGGGGTTGGAACTATTCCAAATTTGTCGATGAGCTGATCAGTCGGACAACTTTCCATGAAAAACAAACCATCCTTGATATAGCAACCGGAACGTCAGCAATTCCCCGCAAGATCATGAAGTTGAAAATTCCCGGCCTGCAGATTACCGGTCTGGATATTACCGAATCTATGCTCAGACAGGGGAAAAGGAAAATAACTGCTGCTGGCCATCTCCAATCAATCAGCTTAACTTGCGGTGACGCCATGGCGCTGCCTTTCTCAGATGATTCTTTTGATGTGGTAGTCTCGGGTTTAGCGTCCCATCATATGAATATTCCCACCATGCTGGCAGAAATGAGACGGGTGATTAAACCGGGCGGAGTGTTATCAATCATTGATGTGGGCACATCTCCCGTCTGGGAAAAACCTTTATTTAAGGGAATTGCCAGGCTAATCGCATTTGTATATTTCTTAATTAAGGAAAATCCTTCCCGGGCCTGGGCGGAAGCAGCTGCGGTCAGTAATCTTAGGACCCCTGAGGGGTGGCAAATCGATTTACAGAACGCAGCGTTCCACACAATAACCATAAAAAAGCTGCAGTCAAAATATCGCTGGGCACCTGAGCCATTATCCATCCAATCATTGTATATCCAGGAGGAAAAATAATGACAAACCTATCAGACCTTATAAAACAAGGCCGTAAAGACGAAATCTGGATGAAGTACTGTGGATTTCTTGATCTGAGTATTGATGAATTCATGGAAATCCAGGAACGATTACTGCTAGAACAGATTGACTGTCTTGGCAAGAGCATGTTAGGGCGAATCATTATGGGAGATATCATACCCACGAGCATTGAAGAGTTCCGTGAAGTGGTACCAATCACTACCTATAAAGATTACGTCGGTTACCTGGATGTCCAGAAAGAGGATGTCCTTCCTCGCGAACCCGTTGCTTGGTGCCACACCTCCGGGAGGACAGGCGAATTCCAGTTTAAATGGGTCCCATACACTGAAAAGATGTATGATCGTTTAGGAGAAGTCGTAGTCAGCGCCATGCTACTTTCCTCAGCCAACCGCAAAGGCGATATTAACCTGGAAAATAATGACACGGTTTTATTAACAACCGCCCCTCCGCCCTACTACGGGGCGATCATCACCAGGGCAGCAGAAAAGCAAGCTGATATTCGGTTCCTGCCCCCTTTGGATGAGGGGGAAAAAATGGGTTATGCGGAACGGGTTCAAGCTGGTTTTAAAGAAGCGATGATGATAGGCCTGGATTATTTTTATGGAATTTCGAGTGTCCTGGTCAGGATCGGTGAGCAGTTTCAAGAGGGTGGAGGCGGTGCGGGATTATCCAAGGATATGATCCGTCCGGGATTTATCTGGAGAATGCTGTCTGGTTTGGTTAAAGCCAAGCTAAAAGGAAGAGCTCTGTTGCCCAAAGACATTTGGAATATTAAAGGGATTATGACCGGAGGCGCAGACACTTCAGTTTACAAGAACCTAATTAATAAATATTGGGGAAGAATCCCCCTGGAAGGCTATGCCTGTACCGAAGGCGGATTAATGGCAATCCAGGCCTGGAACTATAAAGATATGACTTTTTACCCGGAAAATGACTTCCTTGAATTCATTCCTGACGAGGAATTGAAAAAAGAAGAGCAGGATCCAAATTATAAACCCAAGACAGTCTTATATAATGAGCTTAAACCAGGCGTTTATGAATTGGTATTTACAAATTTCCATGGTGGCGTTCTAACCCGCTACCGGGTGGGTGATTTATTCGAAGTTGTTTCCCTGAAAGACGAGGAGCTGAATATTAACCTCCCCCAGGTAAGCTACTACGCCCGAAGTTCAGATGTGATCAACTTGGCTAATTTTGCCTTCCTGACCGAAAAAGATATCTGGCAAGCCTTGGAGGATGCCGGCGTTGAATATAATGAATGGATCGCCCGCAAAGAGATTAAAGAAAATAAATCCTACCTGCATCTCTTTGTTGAAGTAGATCCAAAGAATCACCTGGTTGAGGAGCAAGTCAGGGATTTAGTAAGCCTGAGTTTAAAAAAGATCAATAAAGACATCCAGGATATGGAAGATATGCTGGGATACGATCCCTTAATCCTTAACCTGCTTAATCCAGGCGCATTTAGTTCCTATATAGAGTACCAGCAAAGCCACGGTGCCGATCTAGCCCACACCAAACCACCGCATATGAATCCTACCAAGGAACAATTAGGCGTTTTAATTAAGGAGAAGAAATTTAAATCCTGATATGAAATGGACCATTAATACTATTGTTCCATTTATAACGTTTTTCCTTTACACCGGTCTGCTCGTACTGGTCATCACCTCACGCCCACAAACCGAGTCCCGGCGCAGGTTTCGTTGGTACCTGTTTTCAATGGCTGTGTGGTCCCTGAGCGCTTTTTTCTTGTTGGTTGATGAAAACCATTCCCTTGTCTGGATGCGGGTTTTTGGATCCAGCGCAATCATTATGATGATCAGTTTGTTTTATTTTACTCAATCGATTATCGATAAAAAAACACGCTGGGCCAGTTATGTCATTTATTATGGAATAATCAGCATTCTGCTCAGTTTATTCACTAATCTGGTGGTTGTATCCGCTTATGTTGAGGCCGGGGCCATCCATTATGAATTTGGCTCCGGCATGATTTTTATTTCCGGACCAAGTTATCTCCTGATTATCTTCACTGTTATCCAGCTCATTTTAAACATCCGAAGCACTGACGATGCTATCCAGAGGAACCGGCTGCGCTATTTAAGTGTGGCGATTGGCATGATTCCCTTAATTTCAGTGATCAACTTCACTCCCCTGGGAAAATATCCGATCGATGTCGCGGTAAATGGAATATCCGCCCTGATTATTGCCTATGCGATCATGCGTTATCAACTCTTGGATATCAGGGTAGTTATTCGCCAAGGCCTGGTTTACTCGATACCAACCATCGTTATTGGTACAACTTACTTCCTAGTGATTACCCTTTCCCTGAGATTATTCGATTTCTATGCTGGCGTTGAAGTATTCCTGCTTTCATTGGCGGTAGCAGTGGTTACTGCCCTGCTTGCTGAACCCTTACGCGAAAAAGCCCAAGCCATGATTGACCGCTTATTCTTCCGGGAAAAATACGATTCCGGTCAAATGCTTCAAACCTTGTCCAGCAGGGTCGGTTCAGTGCTTGACCTTTATAAAATCACCACAATGATTTTGGATGAAGTTTGCTCCACGCTGCATATTCCCCGGGCTGCTTTCTTCCTAAGGGACGAAGTCAGCAACCGTTTCCAACTCACCACCCAAATAGGTCTGGAAGGCGCCCAAAACATTGAGTTTCGCCAGGGACATCCCGTGGTTTTATGGTTAATTTCCCATGAAAAATCCCTTACCCGCTACGATATCGAGGTCATGCCTCAATTCCAGTCCCTCTGGCGGAGTGAGCGAGATGACTTGGAGAAGTTAGATTCTGAGTTATATATCCCCATCAGAGTCCATAATGTTTTAGTAGGTATTTTCCTGATAGGTTCCAAACGCTCAGAACAAGCCTACAGCACAGAGGACATCGTGTTGCTTTCAACCGTAGCAAACCAAACAGCTGTTGCTATCGAAAACGCCCGTCTGTATACCTCCGAGCAAATCCGCTTGAAGGAGATGGATGTCCTTTATTCAATGGCCAGGATGTTGGTCAAAACAGATAATCTGGACGATGTAGCTGCTTCCGTTGCAAAACATGCCATGGAGAGCGTTCAGGCTACCTATGCCAGGATCATCATCCGGGAGGAAAACGGGGATTTTGTCTGTCGGGCCAGCCATCCGGCAGTTAAATTCTCAAAAAACTATGCTGTCGGAGGAAAAGAATCGCTGGTTGCGGAACACTATTACAATTGGCTCCTCCAGCGCGGGGAGATCATCGTTGTCGATTGGAACAACCCCTCCTTGCATGAGGAGGAAAAAGCGTTTCTGTTTTTTGAAAATGCCAAATCGGTCTGTCTTTCCCCATTAAAAGGAGTTGATGAATACGTTGGTATGCTGATTATTGGTGATGATGGGGTGAACTCCCAGGAGACTTTCCCCCATAGAAAAATCCGCTTGATTAATGTCATCTCGGATTATGCAACCAGCGCCATCCAGCGGGCCGTGCTCCACGACCGTTTGGAGGAAAGCTTCTTACAAACTGTCATTTCCCTGGCAAATGCCATGGATGCCCGGGACACTTACACCAGTGATCACAGTCGGCGCATGTCGGAAATGTCCGCCCAGGTGGGGTCGGTTTTAAATCTTCCTACCATTGAAATTGAAGCGCTTCGCTGGGCAGCCATATTACATGACATCGGAAAAATCGGTGTGCCGGATAGTATCCTGAATAAAAAAGGCCCTCTTAACAAGCAGGAATGGATCCAGATGAGAGAACATCCCGAGATTGGCGCTAAAATTGTCGCCCCGGTGAAGAACCTTTCCAAAGTATCACCCCTGATCCGCCATCACCATGAGAAATTTGACGGGAGCGGTTATCCCGCCGGTCTGGCAGGGGAGGAGATCCCCCTGGGTTCCAGGGTATTAGCCGTAGTCGATGCCTATGTAGCCATCCGGGATAAGCGGGTGTACTGCGACAGCCATACCCATGAAGAAGCCATTGCTGAGATTCGCAGAAACAGCGGCACCCAGTTTGACCCGGAGATCGTGGATATTTTCTGTAAATTAATCACCGAATAATCTCTTTCTTTCAAGACAGCAGGTACATCTTCCAGTCCTGGCTGGCAGCCCCCTTCAAAAATTATTTATCTTTTAAGATACAATCGGGAATATGCGCGATTCTTCTCTTTCTCCATTTTTTAATCCCAAAGGGGTTGTAGTAATTGGCGCCTCCCAGGACCCTTCCAAACTTGGTTACTGTTTAGCCAACAACCTGCACAGGAGCGGCTACAAAGGCGCAGT
>CAZUMG010000066.1:0-8568 GCA_964621895.1 uncultured Anaerolineales bacterium
GTTTTTCAGGATGAATACCGGTATTCCATGCTGGATGATCACACGCCTTTTGTGGAAGCCGGGATTCCGTCAGTTGATTTAATTGATTTTGATTACCCATATTGGCATACCACAGAAGATACAGTAGACAAAGTTTCCCCGGAGAGCCTGGAAGCGATTGGGAAAACTTTATCGGCCTGGCTCCAATCAGTAAAATAGGCAGTTCTTGACTTAGGAAAGGAAATCCAAAGATCATGAATCAAATCAAACAACCCCAGAGCCTTAAAGTTGATCGGGCAATACTCGTTAGTGTGGACGTATTTGACGATAAAAAGATCCTTTCACTGGATGATTCACTGGCAGAACTCCGACGGTTGGCGGATACGGCAGGTTTTGAAGTAGTTGGACAGGTCACCCAAAAAATGAATCAACCCAATCCGAAATCCTTTATCGGATCTGGAAAAGTAAATGAAGTCATATCAGTGGCGGAAGAGCTGCTTGCGGATGTGATTATTTTTGATGATGAACTATCTCCCCGCCACCAGCGGGAATTAGAAGAACTGATTGGAAAGAATACCCGCTTAATTGATCGGACTGCCCTGATTTTAGATATTTTTGCCCAGCACGCCAATACCAGGGAAGGTGCGCTCCAGGTTGAACTCGCTCAGTATGAATACCGCCTTCCAAGGCTGACCCGGGCGTGGACTCACTTAGTCCGTCAGGCAGGTGGCGGAGGAGGTCGAACAGGCGGTACTGCGGGAGTTGGCTTGCGGGGACCAGGCGAAACTCAACTGGAGGTAGATCGGCGGGATATCAGGCGCCGGATCGACCATCTTAAAGATGAACTGGAAAAAGTGCGTGCTCACCGACAGCGTCATCGAAATCGAAGAAAAGAATCCAATATACCGGTAGTATCGCTGGTAGGGTATACCAATGCCGGGAAATCTACCTTATTAAATCAGCTTTCTGATGCCCAGGTGTATGTGGCCAATAAATTATTCGCTACTCTGGATCCAACCACTCGGCGGGTGGAATTAAATGATGGTCAGCAAATCTTGATAACAGATACAGTAGGCTTCATTCAAAAATTACCGACAACATTGGTAGCTGCCTTCCGGGCTACCCTGGAGGAAATAGCTGAAGCAGATTTGCTGCTCCATGTTGTTGATGTGACCCATCCGCAGGCGTTGTCCCAGGCACAAGCTGTCCATGAGACCCTCAAAGACATTGAGGCAGATTCTATTCCTACCATTCCAGTTCTTAATAAAATTGATCGGCTTAATGACCCCGGTCAAGCTCAAAGGACTCTGGACGCATTCCCGGATGCAGTTGCAATTTCTGCATTGCGGGGAGATGGCATTGAAGAACTTCTTCAGACCGTAAAGAATAAGTTATTTGAGTCGTACGAAACCCTCACTGTTGAACTGCCTTATAGTGAAGGGGGATTAATTTCCCTTTTTCACGAAGAAGGTCATGTTGAGGTTGTTGAAAATCAGTATGAAGGTGTATATATACGGGGAAAACTACCGGTCCGCTATTTAACCAAATATAGAAAATTTATCGTGGATGGATTTCTACCAAGCTAAATTCGGGTATTTTTCAAGAGGGGATTCTCTGAAAAGAAATCCCCTTTTACGTTGTTGAACGGTAATACTGGGGTCCTGCTTGCAGCACATCCTGGGGGGTGGAGTCCTGGTATTTCTGCATGTTCTCGGAAAACCGGTCAATAAGATTGTGAATCGTTTTTTCATACGCTGTTTGATCCTGCCAGGAATTGATAGGATTAAGGATATCGCTGGGTATTCCGGGGCAGGTTTCAGGGATCTCAAAGCCGAACCAGGGATCGATGTGATAATTCACCTGGTCCAGTTGACCCATTAACAGGGCAGACAGAATTGTCCGGGTGTGGTGGATGCTGATCCTCTTTCCAATTCCAGCCGGTCCACCAACCAAGCCGGTATTAATCAGCCAGGTTTTGACATTATATTTAACCAGATTTTCCTTGAGAAGCTTTGCGTAGTAAGCCGGATGGAAGACCATAAAGGGAGCCCCAAAACAAGCGCTGAATGTGAGTTCTGGTGCTTCTCCAACCCCAGCTTCAGTCCCTCCAACTTTTGAAGTATATCCTGAAATAAAGTGGTACAAAGCCTGGTTGAGAGATAACCGGGAAATTGGCGGCAGAACACCATTGGCATCAAAGGTTAAGAAGATGATATGTTCCGGAGGATTTCCTCGTTTCGAAGGTAGAGAATACGGAATGAAGGATAGGGGATAGGAAGCCCGGGTGTTTTTAGTAATGGAGGCATCAGATAAATCAACCTCACCGGTTTCCTGATCAACTACAACATTTTCAAGAATTGTGCCATATGTTCTTGTACAGGCGAAAATATCCGGTTCTGCTTCCTGCGAGAGATCAATAACTTTGGCATAAGACCCGTCCTCGAAGTTAAAGATCCCATCCTGATCCCAACCATGCTCGTCATCTCCAATCAGGCGACGGTTTGGATCAGCTGAAAGGGTTGTTTTTCCGGTTCCGGACAATCCAAAGAATAGTGCGGAGTCGCCCCGGGAACCAACATTTGCCGAACAGTGCATCGTCAGGATGTTTTTCTTTGGGAGGTAATAATTTAGCGCCGTGAAAATTGATTTTTTGATTTCTCCCCCATAACCGGTATTTCCGATTAACACTAACCCGCGTTTGAAGCTTAACAGGACCAGAGTTTTACTGTTCAGATGATCCTTGCCAGGATCTCCCTCAAAGTCTGGAATTGCCAGGACAGAAAATTTTGGCAGGTGGGATTTCCAAATAGCAGGTTCATCCGCAGTGATAAACATATTTTTGGTAAACAAACCCTGCCAGGCCCAGGTTGAGATAACCCGGATAGGTATTTGGTGAGCTGGGCTTGCCCCGGCAATGCCGTCCTGGATAAAAAGGTCTTTTCCTTCCAGGTATTTTTTCATTTTTAAGAAAACTCTCTCAAAAACAGTGTCATCAAAGGGCACATTATACTCACCCCAGTTTATATCTGCATCCGACGCCGTTTCCCTGACAATAAATTTATCATGAGCTGAACGCGCAGTTCGTTTTCCAGATCGGACAACCAGGGCTCCATGGGTGGTCTGGATGCCTTCCTTGCGAAATAAAGCCTCCTGATAATATCCATCTGTAGACAAGTTCCAGTACGCTTTTCGGTAACCTGTTAAGCCCAGATACTCCAGACCATACTCAGGTTTCTTTTTTTCTGCCTGATCTTCGCAGGGGGATTTTCGGTCAAATTTCATCGATGAATTACCTCTCCCAATCCCGGACAATTTGTTTTCCTCCGATGATGATTTCCTTGGGGGCCTCCGGGTCGGTTGCCCAGCGAATCCTGTCGGCACTTTCGGCGATTTGTTCTGTGGAACAGGTGTAGCTCAAGCGCAAGTAACCTTCTTGGCCAAAAGCGATTCCGGGAACCGTGGCGACATAGGCCTTCTCTAGGAGCAAGGCAGCCAGTGCCTGGGAATCTGGGAATATTGACTTAAAATTCGGGAAACAATAAAAAGTACCTCCTGGCTCTGTAATCTGGAGGCCTTTGATCTTTTTTAGCCCTGCTATCAAGATATCCCGATTGGTTTTAATAAAAGCCTGCAGTTCCTGGAGGGTTTGTTCTCCGTCTTGCATGGCTCCCAGGGCGGCTTCCTGGAGCAGAACAGACGCGCCTGAAGTAGAGTGGCTCTGAATTTTTTCCATAGCACGGATGACAGGTTCTGGCCCGATTGTCCAACCGATCCGGAAACCGGTCATGCCGTATGTTTTAGAAATACCATTGATGATCACCAAATGGGATTTATCGATCGGTTTAGATGTGAAAACATAACCAGGCACCCATTGGGCTGGTTCAAATAACAACTGATGGTAAATATCATCCATGATTAGGAAAATCTTTCGAGATTCGCAGAAATCAACCAGGGCAGCGACCAGCTCGGGAGGGTACACCGCACCGGTCGGATTATTGGGGGAGTTCAGGATAATCGCCTTGGTATTTGGAGTAGCCGCTGCTAAAATAAAACTCATCTCCGGGATAAATTTATCATTTGTGGGTACAAAAACAGGAATTCCCCGGGCAAGTTTTACCATCTCCGGATAACTGACCCAGTAGGGGGTGAACAGAATGACCTCTTCGCCAGGATTGAGCAGCGCATTCAGCAGGTTGTAGAGAGCCTGCTTGGCGCCCACGGTCACTGTTATATTCATCACGCCGGGTATCCGACCATAATGGGTTTGAGTATATTCCTGAATGGCGAGTTTGAGATTTTGATTACCTCCTGTTGGGCCGTATTTAACCTGGCGGGTTTCCAATTTTTTCTGGGCAAAAACCAGGGCGTTTTCAGGAAAATTATTAAGAGGTTCTCCAACACCCAGGTTGATAACATCGGCTCCTGCTTCCCGTAATTTGCGAGCCTTATCATTTAAATCCAGGGTAGGAGAGCTCTGGATAAGATCTAACTGGTTGTTGAGGGTTCGCATTTAGTTCTTGACTCCTTAATTTGGCATAAAGCCAGTTATAAACAATATCACTGGGGGTCACTTCGTCAAGGTTATTTTCGAAAGACCCCTTGGGGCATCAGGATTGATGCCTTTGGCTATTGTTAAATGATAACTGAACAGCTGGGCTGGAATGATCGAGATGATGGGTGATAACCATTCTGGAATCTCATCTGATATCGGCACGGGACAATCAGCAAAGCTGAGTAATTCCTGATTATCTGAGATCAGGAACAAATTAGCCCGATATTCTCCCTTCAGTTTCCTGAGGAGATTTGTCATGTCTGGGAAAGTATCCCCCTGGTGGGCGATAGCAAATACCGGGAAACCACTGGATACCAGGGCAATTGGTCCGTGTAGAAAATCAGCGGATGAATAAGGTTGGGCAACAACATAGGCAAGTTCTTTCATTTTTAATGACCACTCAAAAGCCGTGGCATAATTGTATCCTCTACCCAGGACAACACATTGGTCCATGAGCCTGTAACTGGACGAATAAATTTGAATCTGGTTTTCCAAGTTAAGCGTTTGGTTAACAGCTTCAGGCACTTTGTAAATATCATCCCAGAGGTATGGTTCACCCATCCAGGAGGCTGAGAGCATGGCGATAGCTGCTAATTGGCAGGTGTATGATTTTGTAGCAGCAATCGAAATCTCCTGGCCAGCCTGCAGGTCAAGAACGTAATCAGCTTGTTTTGCTAAAGGAGATACTGGTTGATTGGTTATTGTCAGGGTAGGGCAGCCTTGGCGATTGGCTTCATTGATAACAGCAAGTAAATCTGGAGATTCCCCAGATTGGCTGATTCCTACAACCAGCATACCACCCAGGGTTGGAGGCTTATGGTAGACACTGAACAGGGAGGGGGCAGCCAGGGTAACCGGGATTTGATTATTTGCTCCCCAGACATATTTTGCATACCTGGCCGCATTGTCGGATGTGCCTCGGGCTGCAATAAATATCCCCGCGGGGTGTCCAACATCCTTGGTAATTTGCTTAACTACTTTTTCCTGGTGGTCAAGCAGGGATTGAATTGCAGTAGGTTGTTCAAGTATTTCATCGCGTAGGGGCATCGGTCAATTTTCCCTGACAATCCTGGCGCCCAGCGAACGCAATTTTTCATCGATACGTTCATAGCCCCGGTCAATTTGGGCGACATTTCTAATCACGCTTTCACCCTCGGCGGCCAGGGCAGCCAGGACCAAGGCCAGACCCGCTCGAATATCCGGACTGTCAACACTTCCGGAAAATAATTCGGAAGGTCCATTTACGATGCACCGGTGGGGATCACAGAGCACAATTTGTGCTCCCATGCTGGTTAATTTATCTGTAAAATACATTCTGCCTTCATACATCCAATCATGAAAGAGCACATTGCCCTTGGATTGAGTAGCAACAACAATTGCGACACTCATTAGATCTGATGGAAATGCGGGCCAGGGCATTACGCTAATCTCAGGGATTGCTCCGCGGAAATCTGGTTTGATCACCAATGTTTGTTGAGCAGGGACAAAGATATCCTGACCCAGAACATCCCAGGTTACTCCCAACCTTTGGAAGACCTGCTCGATCATGGTCAAATATTCCGGGCCTGCCTTCCGAATGGTGATCTCACCACCGGTGACAACTGCTGCACCAATAAAACTGATTACCTCAAGGTAATCCGGTCCAACGGTAAATTCACCACCGTTGAGCTGAGGAACGCCTTCAATGTGGAGAGTATTTGATCCAACCTGGGTGATTTTTGCTCCCAAGGTATTCAATAATTGACAGACTTCCTGCACATGAGGTTCAGAAGCAGCATTGCGGATAATGGTTTTCCCTGAAGCGGTCACGGCGGCCATAACTAAATTTTCGGTGGCGGTAACACTAGCTTCATCCAATAAAATTTCTTGGCCGATAAGTTTTTTGGCTGAGAATTGAAAGATTTTTTCTTCTTTATTGTAGACCGTAGTTACTCCCAGTGATTGCAGTGCAAGGAGATGCGTATCCAGGCGACGGCGGCCGATCACATCACCACCAGGAGGGGGCAGGGTAAGCTTGCCTGTTCGGGCTACCACTGGTCCTGCCAACAGGATAGAAGCTCGGATTTCACTGCAGAGCTCGGGGTTGAGATTGGAACATTGGATGTCTTTTGCGTGGATTCTCCAGGAATGGTTTTCCAGGTGAGTCACTTCTACACCGATGCTAATCAGCAGCTCGCGCATAGCTTTAACATCATTAATCTCGGGAAGGTTGTGGAGAATGATTGGTTCAGTTGTCAGGATGCAGGCTGCCAGCAAGGGCAGGGCAGCATTTTTATTGCCTGATGGAGTAATTTCACCTTTGAGAGGATTGCCACCTTGAATGATAAATTTATCCATGGGATATCCTTTTACGCTTTTGTGTGATCGTGCTTAGTTTTACCATACCTTAAGGTACTAGTGGACAGGATTTTATGGCTGCTGCCACTTAATGAATAGCGGGTCACCGGTTTTCAAACCAAGCGCAGCTGCTGCAGATCCCTGATTGCAAATGATTTCTAATAGTCCGGTACTGCCGATTAAGCCAGCGCTTTCTCCTCGGCGGATACTGGCAAAAGTATCCACCAGCGGGAGAGAAAAATTATTTACGCTGATTGTGATGCCGTAGCGGTCATTTATTTTAATGCTTTGTGGATTTATCCAGGATTGGATATGTAAAGTCTTTCCACTGACAGTAAATTGGCCTAGAGATGTAAACAGGTTGCCAAATTGATCAACTGAGATTACTTCTCCTTCAATTGAATTTTCTGCCATCTTGAACCTGGGAAGGGGGAGCTGCTGAAGAGAGTTCAAGGCAACTCCCAGGTCAGCTGCGGGTATTCCCTTAGCGAGATACGCAGCTGCCGGAGCGAAAACGTCCCTTCCGTGAAAGGTTGATGAGGTTATTGATAGACGGTAATCCGGATTGGTCAGCTCCCAGGCATTAAACTTGGACTGATAAAGGAGATAGCTGAACAGTCCGTTGTCAGGTCCGATGAAATACTGATTGCCCCGCTTGAGGCAGATGGCTTTCCTAGAAGTTCCTACTCCGGGATCCACCACTGCCAAAAAAATGGCATCTTGGGGAAAATCCCGGGCTGCTTGCCAGAGCACAAAAGCTCCCCGCTGGATGTCCGCCGGGGGAATCTCATGGGTAAGGTCGATCAACCTGGCGTTTGGTGAAATCCCGGCGATCACTCCCTTCATGATGCCTGTATAGGGATCACTTGTGCCAAAATCAGAGAGTAAGGCAATAATTGCTGGTTTCATACAGCACTCGATAGTAGATTATTTTTTCTTCCTATAAATTATAATACGAGCATGTATTCTTTAATCCTTAACCTGATCTTGGGCTGGATGGGCTCCCTGGCCGTTAACTATTTATCTGATGTACTGCCTGTTAGCCGGAAATTATCAGCGCCTGTTTGTATCGGCTGCAGCGAAAAATTATCCTGGAAATATTACCTGCTGCTCTCAACTTGTGATCATTGTAATGTTAAACCTACCTGGCGGCATAAAGCTGTTTTTTTTCTAGGACCGATCCTGGCAGGGCTGTTGTATTTTTCCCATCCTGAAATTCTGGGTAATTACGGGAGCATCCTTTGGCTGGTGTATTTTGGTTTGGTCACTGTCATCGATATCGAGCACCGTTTAATCCTGCATCCGGTCAGCCTGGCGGGAGCGGCAATAGGGGTGATCTTTGGTTTGAGGTCTCATGGTATCTGGGAAACTGTGCTGGGTGGAGCAGCGGGATTTGGGATTATGCTGGTTTTTTACTACCTGGGGGAATTATTTGTGCGGATCTTGGCTAAATCCAAGGGTGAAGAGATCAACGAGATAGCTCTGGGTTTTGGTGATGTGAACTTGGCCTGTGTGATTGGCTTGCTGCTGGGCTGGCCGGGCATCATCGCTGGAATTTTTCTAGCCATTATCCTGGGGGGTGTTGTCAGCGGCATCTTTCTGCTGGTGCAGCTCCTTCGAAAAAAATATCACGCTTTCCAGGCCTTGCCTTATGGACCATTTATTGTTCTAAGCGCGATTTTATTGATCTTTCTGGCTGA
>CAZUMG010000067.1:0-2531 GCA_964621895.1 uncultured Anaerolineales bacterium
TACATCAACCATTGATCTGGTGCTAGTTTAATGTATTCCTCAATTCTTTTCAGAATACGTTCTGCATTGAGCATAATGTCATCTAATTTATTTTTATATTTTTTAAGCTGGATTGGTCCCGAATGCATAAAACCATATGTGCCATCCGGCTTCATTATTGCAGTAACCGCGATAATTGGTACATTCGCAGCCAGTGCGGTTGTGATATATCCAAGAGGGAGAGGGCTGGGGTGTCCGAAAAAGTTTACGTAATGCCTCTTCTTACGATCCGGTACCGGACGGTCCACTCCGGTAGCTGCCACCCCACCGCTCTTGAGGAATTGAATGATTTTTGTTTCTAGCCTGGAATCTCCCAATGGCAGGACATCCAGGCCGTAAGATGCCCTGATCTCATTTTGCAGTTGATACCCGCTTCCCGGATTGGGATAAGAGAGGACTTTGCCTTTAAATCCATGGTGAACCAGGCTGCACACGACCAAATCAAAATTGCTCAGGTGGGGTGATACAACCATGTATCCCTTTCCTGTACGGCAAATCTCAATGAACTCTTTCATTGGTTCGGAAAATGGAACCAGGGATTCTATTTTTTCGGGTTTATTAAAAAAATGATACAAATCAATATAACAGTGTCCAGCATGGGTCAAAACCTGTTTGGACTTCTGGATAAGTTCATCTCGGGTATTTTTCTCCCCATTAACAATATATTGATTACCTCGGATTGTTTTGGAAATCTCCCAATTCTTATTGGATGCAATAAACGCAGCCAGCCGTTCACCGATCCTGTACCCGATTTTGGGAGGCAGGTATTTTCCGATCAGAATTGAAAGTTGGACAGAAAATTTAGAATTTAAAATGCCATTTTCGGCCATAATGACTTCCAGAAATCTTGTACCGATATGCTAAATTAATTTTTCGGTTGGGCTGTTTTGAACGTTTGTACCCCTTCGATCACCACGGGCAGCCCGCGTATTACGCAAATCACGACACTAGTCCAGGTAAAAACCAGGGCTATTTGGTAGACAGGATTTCCCCAGCTTGAATTTCCCTGCAGGAGAGGGTAGGCTAATGAGAGTAAGGCCGCCGTGGTCCCTTTCGAAATTCCGTAAACTGTACGCATAAAACGCGAGCTGACCAGGAAGCGGTTGACCGGAGATTGGACCTGATCAAAAGCGCTCAAACCGCTTTTCATCCCAACTGATCGAAATCCATCTACAATTGTCCCCCGGATGAGGACTATGATAGGCACGAGCACCGGAATTAATCCTAGCTGAGCGTACACAACCCATAAGATATATTCCAGAGTTCGATCTGTAGCGATGTCCAGAACACTTCCAAGCAAGGAGGTCTCCTGCCGTTTCCTGGCAATCCAACCGTCAAGGCTGTCCATTAAAAAGATCACAATAATGAAGGGGACATTCCAATACTGGATTGTCTGATTTCCGAAATACAGTACAGCCAAATATAAAAAGAGCAGGGGAAAGCGAGCGAGAGTAATGATGTTTGCCATGGATTGACCTACTTTATTAGGCTGCTGGCGGTATGATGGGTTTAACTAGCCTTGGGTTTTCTGCAAAGGCTAAAGGACAGCCTGCACCGCACTCTTCGAGCAGGCTGCAGAGCTGACATCCATCAGGCAGATTGTTTCTCTGCCGTAAATCCTTCGAAAGATCATGCTGCCAGATTGATTCCCAGGAATCCCTGAGGATGTTTCCAAGCTGGGTATAGTATGATTGGCAGGGAATGACCCCACCATCTGGCTCGACGCACATATTGTACAAGGCAGCCGTGCAACCTTTGATACCTAAATCCATCTCGAGAGGGTTAAAATGGCAGTAGAGGGTGGGGGTATACCAGATTAACTTCTGACCTGACTCCCTCGTTTTTTGCTGAGCAAGAACCAGCAGGGGAGTGAGTTCTTCCTCCGATAGACCGGTGCCAACATCTTTCCCTCTTCCCGAATATATCAGTGCATTGAGACCAATAGTGGGTACACCCAGTTTATCCAGGAAGTCAAGGGTTTCTGCCAGGCTGAGCTGGTTGTTTTTAAGCATAGTGGTATTGGTCATGACGAAAAGCGAGCTGTTCAAGGCATTTTCCAGCCCCTTAATGGTTTGTTTCCAGGCACCCCGGCTGGATACCATCTGGTCGTGGATTTCAGGATCGTGAGATTCAACAGTAATTTGAATATGATCTAAACCGGCCTCAACCAATCGCTCAACATAGTTTGGGTCTGAAAGCCTGCGTGCGTTTGTGTTCAGCCCGGTGATTTGTCCTTTAGCTTCTGCGTAGGCGATTAAGTCCACCAGATCTTCCCGTAAGGTAGGTTCTCCGCCGGTAAAGATCAAATGGGGAATATTCAGGTCCCACAGTCGATTAATAATCTTTTTCCACTCAGATGTTGGTAATTCCGGGTATGTTCTTAATCGGGCATTGTAGCAGTGGTGACAGTCATTATTACAGCGGTAGGTAATCGCCAAGTCCATCCGGTAGGGGGCAGTAGGATGGTGGCTGTAAGGGGCATTAATCTCCAC
>CAZUMG010000067.1:2631-6277 GCA_964621895.1 uncultured Anaerolineales bacterium
TTGGTTTTCATGGTGTTCAGCGACCACCACCCGCACAGGCACAGGCGCATCCAGCGCAGGCGCAGGCACAGGAGCTTCCTCCTCCACCGCCGCTAGACCATCCTCCGCCTGAAGTGGTGGGTTTTGGCACCGGGTTGGTTTTTTGGGTGATCCTGCTGGTGAAATCAGTAATATTGCCAACCACGCCGCTTGAGAAATTTGAGATCCCCGTTGCCATTGAGGCGGCAAATTGTCCCCCCGGTAGATTAGGTAAAGCTCCACCGCCCGATCGAGAGGGGCTGGATGTCCTTCCAATAGGGCCTGCTGTTGTTGTTGGGGAATAGGTAGGATCGTAGCGATTCCACCAGATAGGAACAAAGACCGGACCACTTCGGAAGACATCCTGGGTTTTGTCTTCAAAATCTCCGTCTAACATTGTCCAACCTATGTGTTCATTGAAATTTTCACTCTTGATTTCCGGAGTTTCCGCATCTTCAACCTGTTTCCAGGCGCGCTTGATAATATCTTCATAATACCGGACTGATTCTTTATGGCTGAATCCTTCCATTTTTTTGCCTACACTTTTAATCAGGTCAATCATTAAATCCTGCAGGGCAGTTTTTCGGACCCGGCTTGATTCGTTTTTATAGGCTTCAATGAATTGGGTTTCATATGTCCTGAGGTTTTCGGGGACAGGATCAGTGAACTCCAATTTTAAGGGTTCCTGGCTGAGCACCCTGGCAGCATTTTTCTGTATTAAAGAAAACAAGATCATGGTAAAGATTTTATCTGCGGGCCGCTCCAGCAAAATAGCGGCTTCAATCGCGGTCAAGCCGCGTTTTATCCCGTGGCCTTCAATGCGGATTTTTGGAGGCAGGTATTTTAATTTTCGTTTTCTGCTGCTGGATACGGAAACAACGATTATTAAGACAAAAAATACCAGGAATCCGCCCACACAAAGTATGGCAGTGAGAGCTTCTGGGGGAATACCTAGCTGCTGCCAGAGGGTTGGTTTTGCGACTGTTGAATCAGGAACATATGATAAGGGAAAGGATGCTCCAAAGGTATATTTCTTAGCTGCAGACCCTTCCGGGTTGTGCCAGGTATAAGTGATCTGTCCCAGGGTATCCGTTCCTGTAATTGGTGAGCTCGGGAAACCTGAGGGTGCGCTGTGCCAGCGGGGTTCCTCTGGTTTCACTCCTGGAGGTAGGTGGAAAGTAACTGTTAGATCGGTAATTCCAGCAACATATTCCGAACCAAAATAGCTGGGAATAAAAACAGCGCTGGCATAATCATCGGCTTCTGTATCCGGGAACAGGACACCTTCTATCCCTTTGATAAAAACACGGACAACACCCCTCCCTCCCGGTGGAATGGAATTTACACCCAACCCAACAGCTACCCCGGATCCAGAGCCCTCATACCCAGAACTGGAGATATAGGTTATGGTTTGGCCGTTAACATCAGCGGAGATATTGTTATCTGAGAAATTATAGTTGGGCAAGCCGACGTCAACGTAATCGATATCATGACTGCCGGGCTGGTTTGAAAACACAAACTCATAAACCAAGTCCAGGGTGCCGTCTGCTTTCCAGTAGACCTGAACAGTTTCTTGATCTACGCTGAAATAATAACTCTGGGCTAAGGCAGATGTGGGAACCAGAAGCAGAATAATCAGCAGAAAAAAAATAAAATATTTTTTCATTAGAAGCCTCTTATTGAATTACCATTTGGGTTCTTCAGTTAATTGATAGCTTGTTCCGCAGAACGGGCAGGCGACAACCGGGGCTCCCGCTACCATGGTGATATTTTCCGGACTTAACTGGCCCCCACATTTTTTACAGGTTAAAGTATCCAAGTTGACGTCCCCCGATAAATCTATTTTTAGGGTCAGGTCTTCATCACTCGTAGCTGTTTTCCTGCCTACAAACCAGATGACCCCGAAACCGATTAACGCGCTGATTGCGCCAACAATCACCCAAACCGGCTGCCCTTCAGGGCCGAACGCCCCCCAGATAAAGATTACACCAAAGAATATGGCAATTGCGGCGAAGATGTAGCCAATGACTTTTCCAGCAGACATAATCTCTCCTCAGTTGGTATGATTGTGACCAGACGCAGGATCGGATTTCCCGAAGAAAATCGGGCGGATTCCTGAAAGTCTCAAGTGAGTTAACAGGATCCACTTCGGTCTAATTATACCAATATCCCTTATCAACCACGATGGAATTATTAGCGAGTTTGGTTGATTTATTACCCTGCAAACCCGGCTAAACTTATGCGCTATAATCAATGCTATGGATCCCTTCTCAGATCACCAAAGACTTCATGACCTGCAGGAACAACTCCGCTACCATAATTACCGGTATTATATTCTCAACGATCCTGTCATCAGCGATTTTGAGTGGGATCGAATGTACCGGGAACTGCTTGAGCTGGAAGAAAAGTACCCTCAATTGAGGACCCCGGATTCTCCCACCCAACGCGCAGGAACTCAACCTTCCGATGCTTTTGCCCGCATGGAACACCCCGCTCCGATCCTCAGCCTGGATAATGCTTTTAATGCAGACGAGCTGAGAGCGTGGCATGAACGGATTGTTAAACTTGATCCCCGGGCTGAAGCTGCAGAATACATGCTAGAACCCAAATTGGATGGTTTGACCGTTGTGCTTCATTATGAAAATGGTGTCTTCGTCCGAGGTGCTACCCGGGGTAACAGTGAGATAGGGGAAGAGATCTCTGATAATTTGCGCACTATTCGGTCCTTACCTCTCAGAATTCCTCCAACACCGGATGGGCCGCAACCTCCCCAGCGACTGGTAGTCAGGGGTGAAGCTTTCATTCGGATACCAGATTTTGAAAAACTGAATAAACAGCTGGAAGAGGCAGGTGAGCGCACTTATGTAAATCCCCGAAATACAGCTGCGGGGTCATTACGGCAGCTGGATTCAGCGTTAACATCCCAGCGTCCGCTTACTTTGCTGGTCTATCAAATCGTCGCGAGCTCAGAAATCCTCCCTGCAACCCAAAAAGAATCCCTGGAATACCTTAAAAGTTATGGATTTCCTGTTCCTATCTATGATTTTTGCACGGACCTAGAACAAGTGATCAACTCACTGGAGAAATGGGACCATTTACGGAAACAACTGGATTATGAAATTGATGGTGTTGTAATTAAAATCAATGACCTGGTGCTGGCAGAATCTCTTGGTGTGGTAGGGAAAAATCCCCGTGGAGCTATTGCTTATAAATTCCCAGCTCAGGTGGTGACAACCCGGTTGGAGAGTATCAATGTTAATGTGGGTAGAACTGGAGTTTTGACTCCCTATGCGGTTCTCGAGCCGGTGGAAATTAGTGGGGTGACTGTTAAGCAGGCAACCCTACATAATTTTGATTTCATCGCAGAGAAGGACATCCGGGTAGGTGACCGGGTCATGGTGAAGCGGGCAGGTGAAGTGATTCCCTATATCATGGGTCCGGTCAAGGATCTGAGAACTGGGGATGAAAAAATTTTCTCTCCGCCAAAGCTATGTCCAGTTTGTAAAGAACCGGTAGAGCACTTGGAAGGCGAGGTCGCCTGGTACTGTGTTAATGCCAGTTGTGAGGCTCAGTTAATTAGGAATATTGAACATTTCGTCTCCCGCCCAGCAATGGAAATTGTTGGCTT
>CAZUMG010000067.1:6377-8568 GCA_964621895.1 uncultured Anaerolineales bacterium
TAGCCGGCGAGGATCCGGGATCAAAATTTCAAAAAGCCCAGGAACTCGACCTCACTATTCTCTCTGAAGATGAATTTATCAGGCTAATCGCAGATAATTCAGCAGATCCCGAGGGGGTTTAAACTGTCCTCGATAAACAAACTTTATTTAAAAGAAGGGCGCGAAAAACCCGTTTTAAAGCAGCATCCCTGGATATTTTCTGGTGCTGTTGACCACGTTGAGGGCAATCCCCAGTCCGGAGAGACCGTTTTAATTGTTGACCAGGCAGGTGATTTTTTAGCTTGGGGCGCCTACAGCCCAATTTCACAGATCCGGGCAAGAGTGTGGAGCTGGAATCCGGACCAAATAATTACCCCTGATTATTTTCGAGAAAAAATAAGTCAATCTCTGGAATACCGCCAGCAAATTGATTATCTCTACCCATTAAGGCGGTTGATCCATGCAGAATCTGATGGGCTCCCTGGTGTAATTGTAGATCAGTATGGTGATACAGCAGTGGTCCAACTACTTAGTGCCGGAGCTGAATTCTGGAAAGATGATTTAGTTCAGATTTTGTCAGAAAGACCTGGGATCAGGACAATATTTGAAAGATCTGATGTACAGGTTCGAAAACTTGAAGGGTTGGAGCTGCGGACCGGCTTGCTGTTTGGGCAGGAACCGCCAGACCTGCTGGAAATTAAGGATAATAACCTTATTTATCTGATTGATATCAGAACTGGGCATAAAACAGGATATTACCTGGATCAACGCAATAATCGAGAGACCATAGCCAAACTTTGCCGGGGAAAATCTGTTCTGGATTGTTTCTGTTACTCGGGGGGATTTTCTCTTCAGGCATTAAAACAGGGAGCAGAATCTGTGACCCTGGTGGATGAATCCGAGAATGCCCTGAAGTTGGCAGAGGAACATTTCAATTTAAATTCAGTGAGCGGGGAGAAAATTATTTCCCAGCAGGGTGATGTATTTGAGATATTAAGAAAATTCAGGGATCAGGCCAAGCAGTTTGATGTGATTATCCTTGACCCACCAAAATTTGCTCCTACAGCAGCGTTTGCTGATCGGGCTGCCCGGGGATATAAGGACATCAATTTATTGGCTTTTAAACTGCTCAGCCCGGGAGGATTATTGGCAACATTTTCCTGTTCAGGTGGAATAAGCAGAGATTTCTTCCTTAGAGTTTTGTCAGGTGCTGTCCTGGATGCTGGAGTTAATGCTAGAATACAATTAGCTATGGAGCAAAGTGCGGATCACTCAGTCAACTTGAGATTCCCTGAAGGGGCATACCTCAAGGGCTTTGGCTTTCGTGTTGAGTAAAGAGGAGGTATCAAATGGACAATGATTTTGGTCAAGGTTTGGTGGAATATTCCTTGATCCTCCTGCTGGTCGCATTGGCATTAATCGTAATCCTGTCTATCTACGGCAGCGATTTGGCCAATGTTTACAGCAATATCATTGATAATATTCCCTGAACACAAGCGACCTGATTTTTTTAGTGTAATTTTATCCTGAAATAATCTATTAATAAAAAGAAAACGAGGAATTATTCACTCGCTTTCTTTTTTTTTACCAACAGACAAGAATGCTGACAGTTTATTCAGGAATTCTTTTTTTATCGATCTGCTTCCGATTGCGGCGTCTTCCCGGAGGGATCATAAACATACACGCGATCTCCCAGTTTCGCCCAATTGAATAACCAATGGGAATCACCAACGGACATGTTTACACAACCGTGAGATTGGGGATAGCCAAGATTTGCTCTCCAGTATGCCCCGTGAAGTGCTCTGTCTTCATCAAAATACATGGTCCAGGGAACGCTTTCCAGGTTATAAGCATGTTCGGGGTCCGTCAGCCAGCGCATGCGGGTTTCCTCATCCTTCTCTTCAATTTTAAAAATACCCGGATAAGTATAGAATGGGCCCAATCCAGTAGCAATCAGGGTGGCAAAGACCAGCTCCCGATGATCGTATACCGCCAGGGTTTGTTCATAGAGGTTAACTTCAATCCAACGATCCCAGGATAATCCTTCTGGAGGTCCGGAACGAGGAGATATCCGGGCTACGGTTCTTTGGATAACCCATTCATCAGGACCGATTAGATACCAATCCCAGTTATCGACGGTAACGATTTCATATATTTGCACCAGCTGTTGGTGCTCTAAAAAATGTCCCGTATAGTCATCTTCTGAATACCC
>CAZUMG010000068.1:0-1725 GCA_964621895.1 uncultured Anaerolineales bacterium
GGAGGTTCAGGGGGTTTTGGGTTCGGAAATTGGATCCGGGCTGTCGCGTCCACCAGAATTTTTCCCTGTAAGTCATCTTTTAACGCCGTGATTGCTGCCTGGTGGGCTGAAGCCACCACAGTGAGCACGTTAATATCCGCTTCCCGGGCTGCGGCACTATTTTCCATACCGCGGATAAGTTCATGGCCTAGGATTTCGTTTAACTCTCGAGTGACTTTAAGAGCTTTCTCAATATCTCGGGATCCAATAATGACGTCATATCCGTTGCTAGCCCAGCGTAAAGCCAGACCGGTGCCTTCATTTCCAGTTCCACCAAGCACTGCGATAGTTGGTTTTTCATTCATAATCACATCTCCTCAGCAAACTAACCAGAAATAATCTGGGAGCTTGACCAGTTAACTAGGTATACCTGCCAACAAAACTTTCGTAACGTTTCCAGATTTCTGGAGCAATCGCTTGCGCTTCGGCAGCTATTTTCTCTTCATCTAGAGTTAGCAGTTCTCTATCCTTCATAAGGAATTTTCCCTCCACCATCGTGGAGGTAATCATGCTCTCCTGAAAACCAAAAATCATCTGCCAGGGCAGGTTTCCTGCAGTCAGGGGTGTGTAGGGATGATAATCTACAAAAATCAGATCAGCGGCAGCGCCGGGTTGAAGGACCCCCAGGGTCGCATCCGGAAGATACAGATTGGCTAAAGCAGCGTTATTGTAAATACCCATCTGAACGATGTTCATAGCGTTCATCCTGCGGGGATCAAGGTGGTGGACTTTATGGAGGAAGTAGGCGGTTTTCCATTCCTCCCACATTGCATGGTAAAAACCATCTGTACCGATGCCTACTTTGATGCCCAGGCGGAGAAAATCCTCAATATTTGCAACTCCTACAGCATTATTCATATTCGACCGGGGTTGGTGGGTCAGCCATGTTCCAGTCTCTGCCAGCAGTACAGCCTCTTTCTGGTCGATGTGAACACCATGAACAACTATTGACCGGGGGCCTAAGATGCCGTGTTTCTTGAGTCGGTCAACTACCCGCAGGCCGCTTCGCTTGAGGCTGTCGTATTCATCAGACTGGTGCTCCCCAACATGGATATGAAATCCAGCCCCTTCCCCGATGGCTTCCCGGCAGGCATCCAGAGTTTTTTCCTCCAGGGTAAGGCTGGCATGTAAACCAAAAGCAGCTCCCAACCGATCGATGACCGCAGCCTTTTTAATCATCCGGACATTTTCCTTGATTCCAGCTGCGGCTCCCTCTGGACCATTCCGGTCAGTGACTTCATAACAAAGTACGCCCCGGAGACCTGCATCCAGCAGGACATCCCCAATAACATCCAGGGAACCATCTATAAATAAAGGGGACGCATGGTGATCGAACAGGGTTGTTGTTCCATTTTTAATTGCATCGATAGCAAATACCAGGGTGGAATAACGCACACCTTGTTCATCAAGGGCCATATCAAGCGGCCACCAGAGCTTCTTTAATATTTCGGGGAAATCTTTGGGAGCATCTCCGGGGATACCCATACCTCTTGCAAAAGCCCCATAAAAATGAGTATGTGCACAGATATTACCCGGCATGACAAATTGATCTCTGGCATCAAAACTATCTTCCTGGGGATACTTCTTGTTCAGATTAGAACCGATTTCCTTGATTAATCCATCCTGGATTAATAAATCAGCATTTTCAATAATCTGATTTTCCTTTTCCCAGGTAATAAGTTTCCC
>CAZUMG010000068.1:1825-5229 GCA_964621895.1 uncultured Anaerolineales bacterium
GAATGCCAGACATTTGTCCGATCAAATTGGCTAAAAGGCATCGGGCTTTGATAAATTTTTCCCTGAAAAGAGAAAGGCATTTCAGTGATCATAGCAGCCGGGTTCATCCTCGTCCATTAAATAAAAAATCACAGGGGTTACTCCTGTGATACAGCTATACAAGGCATATTGGTATTAATTGTGAACGAATAAACTACAGATCCATTAAAGATGGAAAGTGAAAGTGGTCTTATTATATTCATGGGATCGGCGACATTAGCTCATAAGGACGGTAGCACTTTTCACCAGATTATTCCCGGCGCCGCTGGAGTATTTCATTAATTCCAACGACCACCGATCCATGTTGGTTAAATTGTACCACGAGGAAAGAACAGATAGGATATGTTATTGGACACATCCAATGCCTGATATCTATCCCCATCCTAGGACGCTGTTCTGTCTAGATTCCTTAACCCTTCACCTGACTCAGTTGTTGAGCCAACCAATCCTGATCAATCGGTAGGCGATTAATTCGAATACCACAGGCATTATAAATGGCATTCACTATCGCCGGGGGAACAGGCATTGTGGAAATTTCTCCCACCCCTTTTCCGCCATAAGGGCCATCTGCTGTGGGATCTTCAACAATGATCACTTTTATATCCTCTGGAAGATGTTTTATCGATGGCATTCTGTAGCGGGAAAAGCTATCAGTAAAGATTTCCCCATCCTCAACGATAAATTCCTCGGTGAGGGCATGGCCAATACCCATAATCAGCCCGCCTTCGACCTGACCCTGCAATCCCAGGGGATTAATTGCTTTCCCAACATCAGTTGCCCCAACCGCCCGGACAACCCGGACCTCCCCGGTTTCCAGATTAACTTCAACTTCAATTGCCTGGGCTGCAAAGGAATACGCAAAATGCTTATCACCGGGTTCTCCCAGGGGTGTAGTTTTAGGAGCGTTGTATTTATAAGCCAGCTTTGGAATTCTGCCCTCCGCTCTCATTAATTGACCAACTTCCGCAAAAGTTAACTTCTGTCCATTTGCCTGGACAAAGCCACCTTCAAAATGGATTCTCTCCGGGGAGAGGTTCATTTTTTCTGCCAGAGTGGATAGAACAGCTTCCTTCAATGCTGTTGCAGCAAATTTGGCAGCATTTCCTGAAATATAGGTCTGCCTTGAACCCGTAGTCGGTCCGCCATCCGGAGTTAAATCTGTATCTGAAAGGTAAACATTGACTTGATCCAAGGGCAGGCTTAATTCTTGAGCAGTTATCATCTGCAGCACAGTGACCAACCCTTGTCCGATTTCTGCCGAGGAGATGCGGGTTTCCACCCTGCCATCAGGCAGAATTTCAATCTCGGCAGTGGCATTATCCGGAGCGCCTTCTCCAAGACCAGTGTTCTTAAAAGTCACTGCAAATCCCCAGGAGCGCCGCTTATGGGGTTCTCCGATAACTATCCGAGACTCAAAGGGGTTCTTTCCCCCAGTAATCGCCAGCATCTCTTGTTCGGTTTTATCGATACATTCCAGCAGCCCAACACTTTCCGTAAGATGCTGACCAGTATTGGTGATTGCGCCTATTCTGAGAGCGTTTTTCCTCCGCAAATCAACCGGATTGATCTGGAGTTCCTCTGCAACTTTGTCCATCAGGCATTCAATCGCAAAAGCTGCCTGGAGGGCACCAAATCCCCGGAAAGCTCCCGCAGGGGGGTTGTTGGTGTACATGGCATAACAATCAATCTTGACATTAGGAATGATATAAGGTCCTGTGGAATGGGTGGTCGCCCTTCCCATCACCTTGGTGCCCAGGGAAGCGTAGGCCCCGGTATCCCCGTACAGCTCTGTTAATGCTGCCGTCAGGGTTCCATCCTTTTTAAAACCTAATTTAACCCTGATCTGGGTTGCGTGGCGCTTGGGATGTACCAGTATACTTTCCTGGCGGTCATAAAGTATTTTGACTGGTTTTCCTGTTGCTTGAGCCAGCAAAGCCGCATGGATCTGTCCAGAGATATCTTCTTTGCCTCCAAAACCACCCCCGATGAGGGGACCGCGGACCCGGACTTTATCAAGGGGAAGATTCAGGGCAGCTGCCACCTGATCTCGATCAGCATAGGGTATCTGAGAACCGACATAAATTTCAAAACTCCCATCTTCCAGTGGTCGAGCAAGGCTGCATTCAGGTTCCATAAAAGCATGTTCGTAGGAGGGTGTGAAATAGGTATCCTCAAATACTACTTCTGCCTCTTCAAAACCCTTATTAATATCACCTTTATTAACTTTGATATGCTTGAGCAAATTTCCCCCTTCATGAACTAATGGGGAACCATCTGCTTTAGCATCAACAGCATTGGTAACAACCGGTAAGGGCTCGTAAGCTACCTCAATCAGCTCCAGGGCTTGCCTGGCAATTTCCAGGCTTTCCGCGGCCACGATGGCTACTGCATCACCCACATAACGGACTTTTTCACCTACCCCAACCAGGGCTGGCCAATCCTGGATGACTAAACCATGGTTTAGTCGGCCGGGGATATCCTCAGCGGTAAGCACAGCTCGGACGCCTTGCAGATTTTTTGCCTTATTAATATCAAGTTTGATTACCCGTCCATGAGGAATCTTTGCCCTGAGGGTAGCCCCGAAGAGCATTTCTGGGAAGCTGATATCATCTGTGAAAACCGCTTCACCGGTAACTTTCTTGGCAGCCTCTGGCCTGGGTACTACCTGCCCAACAACGTCCAGACCGCCCCCGTTATCAAAACGGGGGTATTCAATTGGTATACCGTGGTTGATTTTATCAGCGGCGGCATGAATGGCATTTTTAATCATCGGATAAGTGCCGCAGCGGCAGAGGGTATCCGTCAGGGCATAATCAATATCCTGATCGGTGGGAGCAGGCTTTTCCTTTAATAAGGCAGCTGCAGTCATAATTTGACCAGGTGTACAAAATCCACATTGAACTGCGCCATGTTTAACAAAGGCTTCCTGCAAGGGATGCAGCTCTTGATCCTCTGCCAATCCTTCGATTGTCAGGACATGTTTCCCGGCGGCTTTAAAAGCCGGGTAGTTACAGGATAGGATTGGTTCTCCTTCTATCAACACCGTACAGGTACCACATTCCGATTCTCCACAGCTGATTTTTGTACCAGTTAATCCCAACCGGTACCGCAGTACATCGGCCAACATCTCTTCAGCTGATACTTCAAGCGATTGTTTTTTATCATTAACCCAAAATGTTAAAGTCACCATGATCTAATCTCCCTCTCAACCAACTAAACCTGAGCTCTGGACAGGGCAATTTCCATAACATTATGAAGCAGAACCGGGAGGAGCATCTGGCGATATTCTTTTGTTGCCCGATGTGCACTGGTCCTCAAGCTGACTTCTTCCGCCAGGATCTGAACTGCCTCCAGGAAAACAGGGT
>CAZUMG010000068.1:5329-8461 GCA_964621895.1 uncultured Anaerolineales bacterium
GCCACCAGTTCTCGGGACCGATTAAAATGGACTTTTCCCGGGCCAGCAAAAAGATCGATCAGCGGCATCCAGCGATCATCCTCAGCTGAGACAATCCGCACTTCTGTGTCTAACGCCAGCAGTGATATCGTGCCATCTCCCGCAGGCAAAGCATGGGAGATATTGCCGCCAATGGTAGCCACATTCCTGACCTGGGGTCCCCCAATCAGACCACAGCCTTCGACCACACAGTGAGCATGTTCAACCAGTAAAGGACTGCTGATGATCTGTTTATGGGTTGCACCCGCCCCGATGGTAATCAAGTCACCATCCTTGCTGATCTGGCAAAGCTCTGAAATCCCTGAAACATCCACCAGTAAATCTACCGCCGGATGGCGTCCCTGACGAAGATCCAAAAGCAGATCCGTTCCGCCAGCAATGACCGCCACAGATCCCGCTGCGCTGGCCAGGTATTTCACAGCTTCGTTCAGCGTATCAGGTTGTAAATATTCCTTATACAGGCTCATAATAACCTCGGCAAAATAGGATTATATTGACACTTTTTATCTGATCAACATCAGGAATAAACTACTAGTATAACCCTTTCAAAAGAAAAAAATCACCAGACCGGGCAATAGATCTGCTGGTCTTATGAATAGTGGTAAAGATATTTCAGGATAATCCAGGAACAAGAGATTTGAATTATTCCTTAGATGCAGTTTTAATTATTGATGCTTTTCATTTTTCATAAACATCCAAATGGAATTTTACTGCATTTTCACAGACCTGACTGCAGTTCCCAGACCAGCTCACCTGCGGTAAAATCAACCTGTGTAATTGTCCTGATATTATCGCTATGGAGGATATACCTCATGTCTGATCATCGTCAGTTAGCCTTGCAATATGCCCGGGAACATAAAAAAGATACTCTGAAAAAAATGAAAGAACTCATTTCAATTCCGTCCATCTCAACGGATCCTGAAAGAGTAGAGGATATCAAAAAAGCTGCCGAGTGGCTTAAAGCCGAATTATCCTCAATGGGGATGACCCGGGTGGAGATCTTTCCCACCAAAAGGCATCCGATTGTTTACGCAGAGAATCTGTCTGCTGGCAAAGATGCCCCAATAGTTTTAATTTATGGACATTATGACGTTCAACCGGAGGATCCCCGGGATGAATGGAAAACAGATCCATTTACACCCACTGAGGTAGGGGAAAATCTGTATGCTCGGGGCGCAACCGATATGAAAGGGCAAATTATAGCCTGCTTCAGCGCGGTTGATGCTATTCGTCAAACCGGGGCTTCGCCTGTCAATATCAAATTCCTAATCGAGGGAGAAGAAGAAATTGGCGGATCAAATATCGAGCCTTTTATCAAAGAGCATACTGATTTATTAGCCTGTGACTTCTTCCTTAACCCCGACACAGGCATGCAGGCACCAGATTTGCCAACCATCACTTACGCACTACGTGGAATAGCTTATTTTGAACTCCGTATTCAGGGACCTAAACAAGATTTACACTCCGGCCTCTTCGGAGGTGCCATCCATAATCCGGCTCAGGTGATGACCGATTTGCTCTCCGGTTTACATGATGCAAAAGGTCGGGTGACTCTAAAAGGTTTTTATGATCGGGTTTTACCCCTTGATACCGATGAAAGAAAAGAATTGAATCTACTCCCTATTGATGACAATTTTTATTTACAGCAGGCTGGGGTTAAAGCTCTCTTTGGAGAAGATGGATACACTTCGGTAGAACGAACCGGCGCAAGGCCTACCCTGGAAATTAATGGCCTGTATTCAGGTTTTATCGGGGAAGGCCAAAAAACTGTCTTGCCAGCGTACGCGATGGCGAAATTGTCCACCCGCCTGGTAGCTAATCAGGATCCAAAAGAGGTTTTTGAACAGCTTAAATCCTACCTAGAGGAAAATGCGCCCAACACAGTCACCTGGGAACTAAAGCAGTTAGCCGGGAATTTTCCGTCTCTCAGCGACCGAAAATCAAGGTGGATTGAAGCATACGTCAAAGCTGCAGAAACTGTCTGGGGCAAACGACCGATCTTTAAAAGGGAGGGCGGAAGTGTCCCGGTTGTAGTTGATGTCCAGCAAAATCTGGGAGTGGACGCAGTTAATATTGGCTTTGGCCTTCCGTCAGACAATATGCACAGCCCCAATGAAAAAATCCACCTACCTACTTTATATAAAGGAATTGAAGCCCTGATTAACTTTTTCTTCAATTTATAAGTTATGAATTTAATACAAGCGGAAACCACAAAACTGCCTAATTACGGCGGTCAGGCAGTTATCGAAGGTGTGATGATGCGAGGTATAAAAGCTGCGGCAATCGCCATGCGTGCGCCTGATGGGGAAATCATCATCCATACTGAGGAATTAAACAAGATCTACCAGAGCAAGCTGATGAAAATTCCCTTCCTGCGAGGATTGATTGGTTTGTATGACGCCTTAATCCTGGGCATGAAAGCTCTGACCATTTCAGCAAATCTGCAGACTGGGGAAGATGAAAAAGTGGAAGGACCTGCCTTGTTTTTTACCTTCGCTCTCTCGATGGCTGTTGCCATCCTGGTATTTTTCCTGGTCCCGGCCGGCGTTGGCCAAGCCGTAGAGCGATTTTTCAGCTGGAAACCCTGGGTGGGAAACTTGCTGGAAGGCTTGGTTCGGCTGCTGTTCCTGGTTCTTTATATGTGGGGAATTGGCCAGATGGAAGAAATCAAACGGGTCTTCAGTTACCACGGCGCGGAACACAAAGTAATTAACGCCTTCGAAGCTGGTGCAGAGCTGGTCCCAGAAAAAGTCAAGGAGTTCAGCCTGGAGCATGCCCGCTGTGGTACTGCCTTTCTATTAATCGTGGTGGTGCTTTCAATCCTGTTATTCACCGCTTTAGGTCCGATGACATTAGTCTGGCGTTTGGTCAGCCGGGTGCTGCTGCTGCCCCTCCTGGCCGGTGTTGCCTATGAGTATTTACGCTGGACTGCAGCAAATCAGCAACGTCCTCTGGTCTGCTGGTTGATCAAACCCAATCTGGCTTTACAGAGATTAACGACCAATGAACCCAGCCTGGACATTATTGAAGTCAGTATCGCCGCCTTTAATGCCATGCGAAAAGCAGAACAGCTTTCCTGACTTAATCTCGTAA
>CAZUMG010000069.1:0-2002 GCA_964621895.1 uncultured Anaerolineales bacterium
CCAGCTCAGGTTTTCCGAAATAATGGGCAAACTCAGCGATCAGCGGGTTGTGATACTCTTTAGTTTGGTGCCTGGTGACTCCGTAGGTACTCTCGGTGAGTGAACAGAGCGGCTTGGGAGTGACGCAGGCAACCTGGATATTCTCCAGCCAGCCGTGAAGCTGCTGATCCAATCCTCGCGGAAGCCAGAGCTCATCATCTACCGCTACCAGAACTGCCTGGGCATTAGTCATTCTGGCAATCTCCGGAAGCAGTTCGGCTGCGCCTTTATGCTCGGCAAATGAGAGAATTAAATCAGCGGGGGGCATCTGGGGGGGTAAAAAATCTTCAGGATCATCAATAAATGGGGGAAAAAAGGCCGGGGTTTGCCAGGTGTTGATTTCCCAGGTTTTTGGACCATGCTCGGTGATATTCCGGACATGCCTATTTCCGTATTCTCCAGATACAATGGCAAGAATTTTCATGATCTAATTCCTGAATAAAGTTTACAACAACAAGGTTAATAGCATCAATGTCTCGGTTTCGGCGAAAATGCTGTGGGGGATACGCGGTGGGATTCTCACCCAAGTTCCCTCCCGGGCTTGCTGGTGCTCTTCTCCCAAGACCAAGCGGGCAGTTCCCTTGATGAAATGCAGCACTGCCGGGACAGCAGCGGTATGCTCCGACAATTCCTGGCCTGGTTGAAAACCAAACAGGATGGTTTTAAGGGATTCGTCCTGGTAGATCGTTCGGCTGAGAATGCTGTCAGGAGGGAAGGATTCGATCAGGTCTTCAAGCTGTTCAATAAATACAATCTCATCTGTCATGGGAACCTTTCCTAAAGGTATTACTTGCGTGAGGAAGCAAATCAGCAAACTTTTTGATGTGGACCTGAGCTAATTGTACACCATTCCTGTACAGAGTTAAGTTGACCCATATTACACCGATAAAATCCAAGTTTTCCCGGAGTACTTTCTAACGCTTGATTTATCAGGTAGCATTTTGTACAATTAAAGACACCAAGTGAATAATCATTGTTATATGAGTCACTAACATCTTACTCCAGGGAGCTTGTCATGGATACCGACAATGTGGATATCATCAAGGTTTCAGCGACGTCCCGGACCTCAGCCGTAGCGGGGGCAATTGCAGGAATTTTTCGCGAGCGTCAATTTGTAAATGTTCAGGCGATTGGTGCCAGTGCGGTTAACCAGGCGGTTAAAGCGCTGGCATTAGCCCGCAATTACCTGGCTGAGGATGGTTATGATGTTGTCAGCATTCCCGAGTTTGTCGATGTGGAAATCGATGGCAATGTTCGGACGGCGATCCGGTTAAAGGTAGTTCCGCGATAAGAGAGCTGGGTCTGCGCTGAGATTTCCCCACCCATTCCGGCCAAAGTCCTCGGAAGGTAGATCTTCAAACCTGAAAAGGCGCCCATGAATCCATCCCTGGTTTTCTGTCCAATAATTTACCAGGTTTGCCCGCAATTATCCCGCGTGGTAGAATCAAGCTGAAAGTAAGTTCCCCAGATCCACCCTGCTGAGGAGATAATTTGGGCGGGATTTGGGATGGTTTTTGGGTTTCCCGGGTCCGGATAAAAATTCTGTTCCTGGAGAACTGCTTATTAGGAGAGTGGTACAGATGGAGTCCCAAATTAGTACTTTTAAGACCAAAAAGGGTTTGGCCCAAATGTTAAAGGGCGGCGTGATTATGGATGTGGTTACTCCTGAGCATGCCAAAATTGCCGAAGAGGCTGGTGCAGTTGCCGTCATGGCGCTGGAAAGAGTGCCAGCAGACATCCGCGCTGATGGAGGCGTGGCCCGGATGAGCGATCCTGAATTGATCATCCAGATTATGGAAACTGTTTCCATCCCGGTAATGGCCAAAGTGCGCATTGGACATTTTGTGGAAGCCCAAATATTGGAATCCCTGGAAGTAGACTATATTGATGAATCCGAGGTGTTAACACCAGCTGACGAAGCCTATCATATCAACAAACATGCCTTTAAGACCCCGTTTGTGTG
>CAZUMG010000069.1:2102-8423 GCA_964621895.1 uncultured Anaerolineales bacterium
ACCCCGGCAGACGCAGCCCTGATGATGCAGCTGGGTGTGGAGGGTGTTTTTGTTGGATCCGGCATCTTTAAATCTGGCAATCCGGCGAAACGCGCCGCGGCAATCGTGAAGGCTGTCACCCATTTTGAAAACCCAGCCATTCTTGCAGAAGTAAGCCGGAATCTTGGCGAGCCCATGGTCGGCCACAATGTGAGCGATTTGGCGGAAAACGAACGCCTGGCTGAACGAGGCTGGTAATTCCTTCCGCTTGATGTTGATACTTCATGACCAGAAAAGCATCCCAATCAACATTTAAACCAGACCAGCTCAAAGTTGGTGTCCTGGCTTTGCAGGGCTCCTTTTATGAGCATCAAACTGTCCTTAAAAAGATAGGCGTGGAGGTTTGTGAAGTCCGCTTGCCGGGTCACCTGGAAGACCTGGATGGATTGATCATTCCGGGTGGTGAATCAACCACGATCGGGAAGCTGGCAGTTGAATATAACCTACTAGAGCCTCTGCGGGCTTTTGGCAGGGAGAGAGCCATCTGGGGGACCTGTGCAGGGGCTATTTTATTATCCAAAGATGCTCACAGGAAACAACCCCTGCTGGAATTAATGGATATCACTGTTGACAGGAATGCCTTTGGAAGGCAAATTGCCAGTTTTGAAACCGAACTGGATATTCCGGTCTTGGATTTGATATCACCTGGTTCCACCAGATTTCCGGGGATTTTCATCCGGGCGCCTCTAATTACATCTGTAACCGGTGATGCAAGAATACTGGCAAAATTACCTGACGGCAGAATTGTCGCAGCCCAGCAAGGGCAGCTGCTGGCCACCGCATTTCACCCGGAATTAACCGATGATGATCGGTTCCACCGGTATTTTTTATCTCAATTACAGCAGGCTGCTAAAAGCTAAGATTAGGATATTATGGCAAGAAACCTTGTGTGGAAGGATTTAACTGCCTTGCCGCGCTACCAGAATCAGAAACTTTACCTGGATAATGTCCTCAGGCTTGTTTATAATTCCGGATTGGTATCACACTCCCTGCTGTCCATCCTGGCTCCTTCCAGTGGATTTTGTACAGCTGTAGAGCCGATTGATTCTGACCAATACCCCTTTTTATTAGGCCAAATCTACCATCCAGTTGATAGTGTCTCTGCGCGGATGGTATTCCTGGCACCGGGGTTGATGGATGCTCACCATGGGTTTACCAGCGTGCTGGCTTACCTGGCAACCCTGGCTGGCAATTGGGGAGCCTTCCAGGTTCTGGCGGAAGTATCCCTGCATTCGCCGGAAGAGGAGATTCTTCATCAGGCTGGATTCCGCCCCTATGCTGAACAGCAGATTTGGAAACTTCCCCGACATATCTATTTTGAATCAGGCAAAAAAAATTGGATTCCTATATTGAGGTCGGATGCCCTGGCGGTAGTATCTGCCTATCAGCGTATACTGCCGGGTCAAATCCAGCGTGTAGAACCTCCCCCTTCCTTCCCAAACCTGCAGGGCATGATCAGTTGGATTGATGGCAAGGTCGCTGGTTTCGCTGAAATTCATTTTGGCCCCCACGGCATCCTGATTGATTTGTTCACTGACCCGGCCCTGCCTGATCTGGATGAATACTTGGGGGCATTGTTATTTCAATTGCCCTATCGGAATACCCGGGAGGTCTACCTGAGAGTTCGTTCTTACCAGGAGCAAATATCCTCGGCCCTGGAAAGAGTCGGCGCCGAGCCCGGATCCCGGCAAAAAGCAGTGGTGAAAAAATTAGCTGTCCACTATAATGCCAAACAAACCTTCCGGGTCCAGGGTTTTGAAAAACAACCAGATGTGACCACCCCTATTTCAAATACGGATATAAATAATTAGCTATGTCAAATCAACGAATAACCGATAATTTAGATTCATTGTTTGAAGTTTTACCTCAAAAAATTACCCAATCTATTAATCAAGAAGAGAATAACGCTGATTTGATCGAGGTGATCCTGGATTTAGGCCGGGTTCCAACGGCGCGGTATGCTACGGGGGAATTGGAACTCAGCAGCGAGGAAGTCACCCGGGAGGATCTGGATTACGTCATCACCCGGATAGGTGCATTCGATGGTGATAATCGGGCAGGTTTAGAGCGGACCTTGCATAGAATTGCGGCAATCCGCAACAGAACCGGAGATGTTGTGGGATTAACCTGCCGGGTTGGCCGAGCTGTATACGGGACCACGGATATTGTAAAGGATTTAATTGAAAGCGGGAAAAGCCTGCTGATTTTGGGGCGGCCCGGTGTGGGAAAAACGACTATGCTTCGAGAAGCTGCCCGGATTCTGGCAGAGAACAAGCGGGTGGTGATAGTTGATACCTCGAATGAAATCGCTGGTGATGGAGATGTTCCTCATCCGGCCATCGGAAAAGCCCGCCGAATGCAGGTTGCCCAGCCTTCTCTGCAGCATGAAGTGATGATCGAGGCAGTGGAAAACCATAATCCAGAAGTAATTGTCATTGATGAAATTGGACGGCAGCTGGAAGCTGCGGCTGCCCGCACGATTGCTGAACGAGGTGTGCAATTAATTGGAACAGCTCATGGAAATACACTTCAAAATCTGTTAATTAACCCAACCCTGGCAGACTTAGTTGGCGGGATTGAATCTGTTACGCTTTCTGACGAAGAAGCCAAACGCCGGGGAACCCAGAAGACAGTTCTGGAACGCCGATCAAATCCCACTTTCCATGTGTTAGTTGAGATTCAAACCAGGGACAGCCTGGCAATTCATCAAGATGTTGCCAGCGCAGTTGACTCACTGCTCAGGGGGGTGCTGCTGGTTCCTGAAATTCGATCAAGAGATGCTGATGGGGAAATCAAGATTAAAAAAACCCCGACTCGCCCGGTCATCCAAAATATTGGAACGGACCCTTCTCCTGAGAGTGATTTTACAATCGAGCCGCCGACCTGGCAGATAGAACGTGAGAACCTGGAGACGTTGCCCATATTTACTTACGGGGTTGCCAGAGACCGGATGTTAAAAGCAGCCAAGGCGCTTAATGTTCCGGTCAGCATCGAAAAAAATATCAAGGATGCCCGCATCGCCGTCACCCTAAAACATCATTACCGGGATAATCCCAAATCGATTGCAGAGGCAGAAGAACTGGGATTGCCGATTTATGTTTTACGCTCCAATACAGCCAAACGGATGGAGCATTTGTTAAAGGATATTTTCAATTTAAAAAATGGGTCCCTTTCAAGAAGTGATGAACAAGCCCTGCAGCAGACCCAGGGAGCGATCAAGGCTGTCATGGATGGAGAGAGGTGGGTTGAACTGCCGCCAGCTTCCTCATATATTCGTAGTTTACAACACCAGATGGTCACCCAGGCCAACCTGGCCTCCCAATCCTTTGGCAAGGACCCCAATAGGCGGGTCCGAATTTTCCGGGATGATTCTTGATCTTTTAATGCTGTCTGGTACACAATCATCATGAAATAATAGTTGGAAACTATTTTAACGATGCGCAAAAAGTCAGGAAAATTTATCACCTTCGAAGGCCCTGACGGGAGCGGAAAAACTGCTCAGCTGGATATCCTAGCAGAGGAATTTCTTCAGCAGGGTTACCCGATATTAAAAACCAGGGAACCTGGTGGTACATCGATTGGAAATCAAATCAGGGCAACTTTGCTTGATTTAAAAAACACTTCCATGGTGGATAGAACTGAAGCCTTGTTATATCAGGCTGCCCGGGCGCAGTTGGTTGATGAAATTATCAAACCCCACTTAGCGAAAGGTGGAGTTGTCTTATGTGACCGTTATGCTGACTCCACCCTGGCATACCAGGGATATGGCCATCAAAATACCTTGGAGTCCCTGCGGGAGATCATTCAATATGCGACCGGTGGATTAGTTCCTGATTTAACTATCCTGCTGGACCTGGCGCCAGAAGTTGGCCTGCAGCGTCGTGTAGATGCTGGTGGCCTGAATCGCCTGGATGCCTACGATCTTGAATTCCATCTCCGGGTCAGAGCTGGGTACCTGGAATTGGCCCAGGCAAATCCATACCGGTGGGTAATTGTGGATGCCGATCGATCCTTTGAATCGGTCCAGGCTGAAATCAGAGAAATTCTCCAGCACTATTTAAAAGACCGGGAATAGAGCGGTAGGTGAATCGTGTTTTGGAGAGGAGTATACCCTCTGGGGAAATTTATAGACCCGGATCAGAATCGAGGCTGCCGCCATCGGTACTTAATTCTGGCAGGTCTCGTTCAATATCTTCGGGAGAGTGCCCTTTTTCGAGACGATCAACAACCTCGTCAAATTCTGGACCCATGTCCTCCCCCAGTTCGTGGCTCATCTGGCGCATCATTTTACCCAAAGCATGGGGGTCATCCTCCAGCCCGGCCAATTGCTGGGGATCAGCCAGGGAATTGAAGTGGTCTTCCTCAGACCGGGCAACCCGGACAGGCTTAATGATCCGTTCCGGGTGGATATTTCCACAATTAGGGCAGGCCACAGATTTGGCGCCATATTCCTGGTAGGTCAGAAATAATTCAAAAAAATGGTTACAATCAGAACAGTGATATTCGTAAATTGGCATACTTATTAATCCAAAAAAACAGTCATGATGATTTGCCACCAATTATACTGGATAAGGAAACCCGGTAATGAATAACAAAACATCAGCTTCTCCCTTTAACCTGGACCCACCTAAACCATTACTCATTGTTATTTCTGGCCCTTCCGGAGTCGGCAAGGATTCTGTTTTGGAAGAAATGAAATCACGCGGTCTTCCCTTCCATTTTGTGGTTACTGCTACCACCCGGGCTCCCCGCCCCGATGAAATCAACGGGAAGGATTATTTTTTCATCTCGCAGGATGAATTTGCCCGGATGATCGAGGAGGGAGAGCTGCTGGAATATGCAGTTGTTTATCAGGATTATAAAGGCATTCCGAAATCACAAGTAAGGCAAGCCCTGGAAAGCGGTAAAAACGTGATCATGCGGATTGATGTTCAGGGAGCTGAAACTGTTCGGAAACTAGCCAAAGATGCCCTGCTGATCTTTTTGACGCCGCAAAATGAAGAGGAATTGATCAACCGTTTGAAAAAAAGAAATACAGAGACAAAGGAAAGTTTGAAGCTGAGAATAGCCACCACCCGCCAGGAATTTAATAAGATTGATCTGTTTGATTATATTGTTGTCAATAAGGAGGACCAGCTGGATGAGACGGTGGATCTGATTGAAGCCATCATCAGAGCGGAACAACAGCGGGTTCATCAAAGAGTGGTTGAGTTATGAGTCAAAACCCTTTATCCGTTTCACTAGAAAAAAAATCTCACCTCATCGCTGAAATTCTCTCTGATATTAGTTCCAAGTACCGGCTGGATTTAACCCAGGATCCAGTTGCCATGAAGCGGATTTCAGAGGCAGTTGATCAAGCCTGCCAGGCTCTTGAATCAAGACCAGAGGCTGAAATAAATTTGCCCCATTTAAGCGCCAACCCTTCCGGACCAATTCATTATCGGCGGATTGTAACCAGGGCAGACCTTGGTCTTGCCCTTCCAGAAACCTGGCGATCAAAAGAATATCCCAGCAGGATTGAGACAGAGGAAGGGCCAAAACCCCAGCGGATAAGCATAAAGCTGCCGGATCGAAAGCCCGTGGTGACCTATGGGTTGATGGCCATCACGATTTTAATCTATGGCTTGCAGCTGTTGACAAATTTAACCCTGGGGTACGACCTGCCAGCCAGGCTTGGTCTTAAGGTTAATGAGCTGATCCAGGCCGGTCAATACTGGCGTCTGGTCACTCCCATGTTTCTTCATGGATCGATCCTTCACATTGGATTCAATATGTATGCCCTCTATATCCTGGGCCGCCGGGTGGAACGATATTTTGGGTCTTATCGATTCTTGGGATTGTATTTCATCGCGGGCATTACCGGTAATATTTTTTCGTTCTTCTTCACAACTTCACCTTCTCTGGGGGCATCCACCGCGATATTTGGGATCCTGGGCGCAGAAGGAGTCTTCATCTACCAGCACCGGAAATTATTTGGTGAACAATCCCGGGTTGCCCTGTGGCAAATTATCCAGATTGCGGCGATAAACCTGCTGATCGGTTTAACGCCTGGTATTGATAACTGGGGACATGTCGGGGGATTGGTCGGGGGAGTGATCTTCGCAGGTTTAAGTGGGCCTCTATTTAAGATCGGGGGAATACCCCCAGCCCTTCGTCTGGAAAATAGCCGATCAATCCGGACTGCTAGCCTGGGGTATGTGGCCCAACTTATCATCACGGCAGGGCTGGCATACTTGATCATCTTGACCAGAGGATAACCAGGCGATCTCCTGATTTCCCCCA
>CAZUMG010000070.1:0-3371 GCA_964621895.1 uncultured Anaerolineales bacterium
GTAATCCTTCTGCCGGTAGTTGAGCAAGCGGACCTTGTCTTTATACCCATGTTTTTCAAAATAGTCGATCCCTTCCTGAAGGGATACTTGGATCCGCTCGAATTGGATATTTTCATTTACCAGCTCGCGCATACGTGCTTCAAGATCGGATAACTCCTCAGCTGTGAGGGGAGACCTCCTGTAAACCTGGCAGTAGTACCCTCCCGAAGTTACAGAATGGTCAATGGTTAGGATTGCATCGGGGAAAAGATCATGAAAGGCGCTTTCAAGTAGAAAAGTAAGCGATCGGCGATAAAAACGCATACCATCGGATCCTTCCATGGTTATTGGCTCTAAATTTACGTCCATGGTGACCCGATAGGATAATTCAGTTAATTTTCCGTTTACGATTGCGCCAACAATAGGGGGTAAGCCCCTTTCCTGGAGGATTTCCAGGAACTCTTCCAGGGTGCTGCCCCGGGGTCCAGAAATGATCTCTCCATTTGAAAGATGAATTTCCACATCATCCTGGGGAGTCACAAATTTAAAATCTTCACGTTTGCTCATATGTTTTTACTTCCCGCAAGGGATTAATAACCCTTATTATTTTATCACCCCGATCCATGCATATAAGATAACGATTCCAGACTTCCTCCAGCGGATAAAAATAGCCCGGATTTTTTCTGGTCCGGGCTATTACCTATTGAGGAGACAGGAATAGAGGATTCCGGAGGAGTTGTTATGTTCCGTAGTTCTCCGGAAGCTGCGTCTTCAGGATTAAATCCTTGGCGGCTTTGACTTCATCCAGGCGTCCGAAGGGAGCCTTAGTGGGTGCGTTCAGGAGTAGTTCGGGGTTGTTTTTGGCTTCATCTGCAATCTGGATAAGAGCATCAACAAACGCATCCAGGGTTTCCCTTGTTTCCGTCTCGGTAGGTTCAATCATCAGCGCTTCAGGAACAATCAGTGGAAAATAATTTGTGGGAGGATGGAAGCCAAAATCGATAATCCGCTTGGATATATCCAATGCCCGGATACCAGGGGCATCATCCCATTTAGCTTCCGTAACGAACTCATGCATGCACAAGCGATCATAGGGAATATGGTAAACATCTTTCAGACGAGACTGGAGATAGTTTGCGTTGAGGACTGCATTAAGAGATGCATCTAATAGTCCGTTTTTGCCCAGGCTGAGCATATAGGTAAACGCTCTGACTACAACTCCAAAGTGTCCGTGGAAGGATTTAACTCTCCCGATGGACTGTTTAGGAGCAACCAGGTCATAAAACCCGGGGTTTTCCTCATCACCAGGCGAGGTCATTACCACCAGCGGAGTAGGTAGGAACTCCTCCAATTTCTTGGTCACGCCCACTGGACCTGACCCGGGTCCTCCACCCCCATGCGGGGTTGAAAAGGTTTTATGAAGGTTAAAATGCATCACATCAATGCCCATTTTGCCTGGTTTATAAATCCCCAGAAGAGCATTCATGTTTGCGCCATCGCCATAGACCAATCCACCATGCTCATGAACTAAAAGGCATGCCTGGAGGATATTTTCATCAAACAGCCCCAGGGTGTTGGGGTTGGTGATCATCAAACCCGCCAGGGTATCATCACATTCTGCTAAAAGGGCATCAAGATTGATATTACCCCTCTCATCTGATGGAATTTCCACGATTTCCATCCCGCTCATTGCAGATGACGCCGGGTTTGTACCGTGGGCAGAATCGGGGACAAGCATCTTGGTCCTCTGGGTATCTCCCCGGGAATGGTGGTAAGCTCGGATGATTAGCACACCGGTTAACTCACCATGCGCTCCCGCAGCTGGCTGAAGGGATACAGCTTGGAATCCACTGATTTCAGCTAACCACTGCTGGGTTTCGTACATTAATCCCAGGGCTCCCTGGACTGTTTCGACCGGCTGGAGAGGATGAATCTGGCTGAATCCGGGGAGACGGGCGGTTTCCTCATTTATCTTGGGATTGTATTTCATGGTACAGGATCCCAATGGGTAGAAACCAATATCAACAGCATAATTAAGCTGTGAGATCCTGGTAAAGTGCCTGACAACTTCATTTTCCGCTACCTCGGGAAGCGGCAGCTTTTCGCGGAGGAACCCTTCCGGAAGCTCTGCCATGGGGACATCGGGCGCAGGGAAGCTGATCCCTTTTCGACCAGGTCTGGAAAGTTCGAAGATGGTTGGTTCAGTCATGATTTTCCTCCTCAAGAACTTTCACCAGGTAATCGATTTCTGAACGAGAGGTCATTTCTGTAACTGCCATGAGCAGTTCATGAGTAAGGTCCGGATAATCCCTGCCGAGTTCATAGCCCCCAAGAATATCATGTCCCAGGAGCATATGGTTGATTTCAGCTGCCGGGCGAGGGCAGTGGACCACAAATTCATTAAAGAAAAGCTGGACTGGATTAACCATAAAACCGGGAACAGTACTGATCTTATCCGCCGCGTAATGCGCTTTGTGATAGTTCAAGGCGGCGAGCTCCTGTAACCCGTTCTTTCCAAGCAAACTAAGGTACACAGTCGCAGCCAGGGCAATCAGTCCCTGGTTTGAACAAATATTTGAGGTAGCCTGTTCTCTGCGAATGTGCTGCTCGCGAGTGTTGAGGGTTAATACATATCCCCGCTGTCCGTTTTTATCAACAGTTTCACCTGCCAGACGGCCAGCCATTTTTCGGACGTATTGTTTTTTCGTGGCAAATAAACCCAGGTAGGGACCTCCAAATGCCAGCGGAACGCCAAGAGGCTGCCCTTCTCCGGTGACAATATCAGCATCATACTCGCTGGGAGGTTTTAATAAGCCCAGGGCGATTGGATTTACATGAACAGCGAAGAGGGCATTTTGGGCATGAGCGGCCGCAGATACTTTTGTCAAATCATAGATTCTGCCAAAAAAATCTGGATATTGAACCAAAACGAGGGCTGTGTTTTCATCGATAAGCGCTATTAAGTCTTCTGGTCCTGACTCAGATTTCAGATCCTCCCCGCAGAATTCGAGTTCCATCCCTTTCATGTAGGTATGGATTGTCTCCCGGTATTGGGGGTTTACGGATGGGGATAAAACAATTTTTGATCTTTTTCCCCGAAAATTGTGATAGGCCATATTCACAGCTTCAGCAGCTGCGGTCGCCCCATCATAATGGGAAGCATTGGCAACGTCCATACCTGTAAGCGCTGCGATCAGGCTCTGATATTCAAAAATAGCCTGTAAAGTGCCCTGGGCAATTTCTGGTTGGTAAGGTGTGTACGCGGTGTAGAATTCACTTCGCCGCAGAATGGAATCAACTGCAGCTGGAATGTAGTGGTTATACGCGCCTGCGCCAAGGAATGAAACCAATTCCTGGGGAGTTTCGTTTGCTAAAGAAATGTACTGCAGTTC
>CAZUMG010000070.1:3471-8297 GCA_964621895.1 uncultured Anaerolineales bacterium
ACATCCGCAGCAGCTTTAACAGACTCGACTACTGCGCAGGTTGCACCCTGTTCCAGCTCATCGCCCTCGAAGGCGACTATTTCAACAAATACAATGTCAGAAAGCTGGTCCTGGGCATAGTCAGTTATCCCAATGACAACCTCATCCCCGGCAATGCGAACCCATTCATCATTTGTAGTGTATTTTAATTCGGCTGGTATTTTCATCTTTACTCCTTTATCCATCGGGTTAGTTCACTAAATCATAATTAACAAAAAAGCACACGCAAAGGGATCGGCGTGTGCCTCTGTCTTGGGACCTGAGAGATTTTTGCTCCTTCGGTGTCCGGGGACTCTCCAGAGGGTCTGATGCGCAAGGTCCTTTTACCTGAGAGTTTGATCTGCTGCATTTTGCCAATTTTCGCAGCAGGTTTGCCCCTTCGGTGCCCAAACTTGGGACTCTCCCCTGCATTAGTCTTTCCTTATTGAAATCATTATACCAAAAGAAATCCTTGACGAGGTACACCAAAAAACCCTGCCTGGGTATGGCAGGACTTTTTTAACATTCAGCAGGAATTGTCCTTAATTGTTTTGAGGTAGTGCGAGTTCTTCGGTTTTATGCCTGCGGACCAGGCCCTTTACATGAGCAAGCAAGGTATAAGACGAGACTGGCTTTACCAGGTAATCATCTGCACCAAGATTTAATGTTTTGGTGATGATTTCAGACGATTCAATTGCTGATATAATAAGAATTGGTGTTCTGGTCATCCCTCTGATTGCTGTACAAAGCTGCCAGCCATCCATTTCAGGCATAAGCAGATCAAGAATGATCAAGTCAAGCATGACTCGCTCAACGATCCCCAGACTTTCCCTGCTGGAGTTCGTTGTCAAGACGTTGTAATCTTTTGCCTCCAACAGTTTCTTAAATACAGCTGCTGTTGAGGGATCATTATCGATCACTAATATCGTAGGGTTAATTTTTTGGTAGGGATTATTCATAGCTTGTTGTATTACAACACAGTTTTCGATAGAAGTAAACAGATTGACTTTACAGCCAGCTAACAAAATAAAATTTCAGGTTATTTCGGAAATCTTTTGGTTAAAAAATACCCGCAAATTGGTTTTATCCTGAAATTATCCTGAAAAATGACCATTAGCGTTATAATACTTGCAGTGACAAATACACAATCTCAGCGATGATCGAAAATTTAACCTAAACTCAGATCGGGCAGGATTATCACTAACTATGGGAGATCGGACAGTATCAGGGAAAGCGTTTATCGCGACTTTATATGAGCTGAGTGACTTATTTTCTCACACCGAGAATGTGTCTGACGTCTACCCAACCCTGGTCGAGCTAACCAGGAAACTGGTTATTTTTGATAATATTGTGATTTACCAGGATGAGAACGGTGAGCTGCGCCCCATTTTTGCTAGATCGATCGGAAGAGGCCGTTCCAAAGAAGCGGATATTCCCTGGGGGGAAACCCTGGTTGAAAGAATATCTGCAGAGAATCGCTTAATCGTTCATCAGGATGTGATTAAAGGCCCTGATGATGATCGTTTAAAGGTACCCTATTACATCGGATGCCCTCTCCACCAGGGTAAAAACAAGGTGGGGATTCTGATTATGATCCGCTTTGGTGGCCCCGAATTTAATGAACAGGATCAAAAAACTATTCTCTTTGTCGCTGATCACCTCGCCCAGCTGATGGAGCGTGATGTGTTGGTCAGCGCCATCGACAAGATCGAGGACAGTCAGCGGATGTGGGAAATGCAGGAAAATTTTGTTGCCACAGTTTCTCACGATTTAAGAACACCCCTGGGTTTTATCAAGGGGTATACCACCACGCTTTTACGGGAAGACACCAATTGGGATGTGCCTACCTACCGGGAATTCCTCGGTATAATTGATGACGAGGCTGACCGTTTGCAGGAATTGATTGATAATTTACTGGACTCTTCCCGCCTTCAGTCCGGGACCCTCCAAATGAATTTACAGACTGTCCGCCTGGATGTGGTCCTTCGGGATATGATCCAGCGATCACAATTAAGGGACATTGATGTAAACCTGGTGTTAGAAATTGAATCCCAGGGGGTGATGGTAAAAGCGGATCCCATGCGATTGGGCCAGGTTTTTGATAATCTGATCAATAATGCTGCAAAATATGCTCCTAAATCAACTGTGGTTGTTAAATTGGTTGAAGACGAAGACAAAGCTTATATCACGGTTAATGACAACGGTCCGGGGATAGCCGGGGAGCATTTAGAAAGGATTTTCCAGAGATTTTACCGTGTCCCAGAAACCAGAATGGCGGTCAGAGGCAGTGGATTGGGTTTATATATCTGCCGGCAAATTATTGTTGCCCACCATGGGATAATCACAGCTGAATCAGAAACTGGGCAGGGGACAACATTTCATATCACTTTGCCCATTGTGCAGGATGATGTATCTGAATAATTGAGGAGATGGAAAGATATGGAAAAGGGAACCATCTTAATAGTCGATGATGAACCCAGGTATATCCAGTTAATTGCTGCCAATCTGGTCGTGGATGGCTTTGATGTCCTCGAGGCCCTGGATGGGGAAAAGGCGGTTGAGCTGGTATCAGAGCAGGATATCGATCTGGTCCTGCTTGATGTGATGATGCCTAAGCTGGATGGCTTTGAGACCTGCCGGCGTATTCGTGGGTTCTCCCAGGTTCCGATCATCATGGTAACAGCCAAGGGGGATGAAAGCGATCGGGTCCAGGGATTGAATGTGGGCGCTGATGATTATATTGTTAAACCGTTCTCGGCGTCTGAGCTGCTTGCCCGGGTGCGGGCGGTGCTTCGCCGTTCAATGTTCTCACGGGATGTATCTCAGCCAGTTATATTTGATCACGGAGATCTAAAAATAGACTTCGCTCGGGCAGAAGTGTTTCTTAAGGAAGAGAAAATATTGCTTTCTGCAACGGAATACCGCCTTCTGCTGCAGTTTTCCCATAATAAAGGCAGAATTTTGACTACGGAAGAATTGTTGTCTTCTGTCTGGGGTGATGGTTATAAAAATGATAAGGAAATCCTCTGGGTCACCATCTCCCGCTTAAGAAGTAAATTAGAAGAAGATCCCAGCAACCCCATTCACATCGTGACCCGGACAGGGATGGGATATACCATGCCTAATTTGACAGAATAGGCTGAGGAATCTAATTTATGGATTACCAATTTGCAATTACTATCTTATCTAAAAAAATAGGTGTTCTCCTCAAATCAGCGCGAACGCAGAAAGGGGAGTCTAAAAAAAATTGTGGCGAGGTGATTGGAACATCGTCCAGGACAATCAGCAAGTATGAAGCAGGAGAAAAATCACCTTCCTTACCTGAAATGGAAGTTCTAGCTTACTTTTTAGATGTTCCCCTGGAACAATTTTGGGAAGATATGGCACCTGATGATTATGATAAGATGGAAGCGTTAAGGAATTTGGATCAAAGACTCGAACTCCGTAATTTGAAAATAGGAGCTTCCATACGGCAATTCAGGCAGCAATCCAAGCTCAGTATGAATGAGGTTGCAGAGAAAGTCGGTCTGACAACCTACCGGTTAAAATCTTATGAACAAGGGCGTTTTGCGGTTCCTGTTGCGGAACTTAATACCTTACTGAAAGTATACGGACGGCAACTGAGTGAATTGGTGATCGATAGCGGACCAATTGCGGAATGGGCTCAGACAAAGACTGCTAGTGCTGCCTTTGAAAAATTGCCAAAAGATATTCAAGAGTTTATATCAAAACCGATCAACCAGCCTTACATGGAAATTGCCATGAAGCTCAGCCGGATGTCAGTGGATAAAATGCGTGAGGTTGCAGAAGGTTTGCTGGACATAACCCTCTAAGTCACCAATCTATGGCAGATCATCCCCAAAAAGAACCTGGTCAATTAGATGCAGACGCTAAGGTTCTCTATCAAAAAGGCAGCTATCTCCAGGCGGCTGATTTATTTTCCCTGGCCGCCGGTCTTTATTTAAATAGGGGAGAGGCACTGCTGGCTGCGGAGATGAGCAATAATCAAAGTGTTGCTCTGCTCAAGGCGGATAAACCTCAGCTTGCTCTTGAAGCTGTTCAGGGCACGGACGAGGTATTTCTAGCAGCCGGTGATCAGCTGAAACAGGGTATGTCACTGGCCAATCAGGCCACGGCCTTAAAAGAGCTTGGAAATGCCAGTCAGGCGCTGGAATTATTCTCTCGGGCTGCTGTTATTTTTGATGCGATCAATGAAGCCGAAATGTACCTCCAGACCAAACAATCGATCTCAGCGCTGCATTTAAAAACCCGCAATATCCCTGGGGCTTTATTCTCCATGCAAGCAGGATTGGAGGGGGTAAAAAAACCATCTTTAAAACAAAAAATACTCCTAAACCTGCTGAAGATACCCAGACGTTTTCTTGATAGATAATTAGGCGAACAAAATAACTGAGAGCTTTTTTCTTAGGTAATTAATGATTTAATATTATCTTTGAATGATAGACCCCTCAATCCCCGGGATGCTGAGAAAAAATGGATTTATTTGGTGAGGAATATAAAATCAGGCAAGCTGATCTTGGTGACCTGGACGGGTTAACCAGATTAATTCAGCGGAAATCATTTATCCATCAGCACCTGGGCTGGTATTCTCCTTTTGCCTGGTTGGGTCAGCAACCTTTTTATATTGTGGAAGGCGTTCGGGGGATGCTCGCTGCCTTGGCCTGTCCCCCGGATGAGGATGGAACTACCTGGTTGAGGATGTTTGCCGTATCTCCCGGAGTATCCGTTCCCTGGGCCTGGAACCTGCTCTGGCCTCCGGTTAGAGATTGGCTGCAAAAATCCAGCTC
>CAZUMG010000071.1:0-2471 GCA_964621895.1 uncultured Anaerolineales bacterium
AGGGATGGTCGATGAAGTGCTGCTGCCGGATGGTAGAAAGGTACAATCAACTTTCCTTTAGCTTTGATAGGTTGACCGTGCATTTCACTGATCTTAGCATGAGGTATGAACCTGGCCATAGAAAACCGTCCCAGGGTGACAATTACTTTAGGATTGATCGCCTGCAATTGTCTCTCCAGATAAGGGCTGCAAGCTTTTAATTCTTCAGGCAATGGGTCTCTATTCCCGGGCGGCCGGCACTTGACCACATTGGTAATGAAAACATCCTCCCGCTTCAGGCCAACTGCACCCAGTAATTCTACCAACAAATCTCCAGCTGCTCCTACAAATGGTCTTCCCTGCATATTTTCATGAAAACCAGGACCTTCTCCAATAAACATGATCTCAGCATCCGGGGGTCCTTCTCCCGGCACCCCTTTCGCCCGGGAATGAAAGAGGGGGCATTTTTGGCAATTTGATACTTCATCTGCTATTTTTTTCAGCTCCGGGTTGGAATTAATCATGAAATTGAGGTCTCCTTGATGGAGTTCTTATCCAGGAATGGGATCACCTTTATGCAGATAAAAAGGGCTGAGGGTTAAAACATCATCAATATCACCAGCTTGCCATCGTTGCCAGGCTAATTCAGCCAGGTATTTTGGGTTTCGAATGGATTGGGTTGGGTTTGCTGCTTGAATAAACTCATTTTCCAGGACAGCCTGGCGAATCTCTTCAGAGAGTTCACCGGTTAAAATGCAGGGCTGCTGAATTTTAGCAATCAACTCTGCCAGGGTTAGGTTCTCAATCGGGTCAACCGCTTTCCATACACCATCAATGTTGTGGTACCATCCAACAGCTAAACGCTGCCTTCCCGCTTGGAGGACTGCTGCCATGATCTGATTACTCGGGGGGATTGCCCTGGCAGTAATATCCAGAGTTGGAATTCCAATTACGGGAAGTTGATATGTGTAGGCGATTCCCTTAACTAAAGCCAACCCGATTCGCAATCCTGTAAAAGACCCAGGACCGATGGCAACACCTAAAAGGTGCAAATCCCGAGCTGAAAGACCTGCTCGAGAGAGGTTGGTTTGAACAGCTTTGGCCAATTCTACGGTGTGGTAACGCCGGGATATCCAGGTTTCTTCACAGAGAATTTGGTTGCCATCGAAAATGGCAATTCCCACTGACTGGGTTGATGTATCAACGGCTAATAACATACTTAGGTCCCGTATATATCCTGCCGGAATTGTTCCAGCAAATAACTATGACGTTCACCCCGTGCATGAACAATAAAATCTCGCTGTTCATCATTAATCAGGCTCATCTTTATCCACAAGAAATCATCTGGTATAGCATCTTTGATCTTATCAGCCCATTCGATGATCATTGGACCTTGGACAAGCATGGTTTCAATATCCAGATCAAGGACTTCATTCGGACTGGATAATCGAAAAGCATCCAAATGGAATAATTGGTTCCGGTCTAATCTCCGGTACACATTGACCAGTATATAAGTTGGGCTGGATACCGAATCATATGACCCCCACCCTGAAGCAACCCCCTGAACCAGGGTTGTTTTCCCGGCTCCCAGGTTTCCTTCCAGTCCCACAACATCACCGGGAAGCAGTAATTCACCCAGACGCATGCCCACCCGGCGGGTTTGAGTTGGACTACGGCTGATTACCTCAAAGGAGCCTTTCTCAATAACAGCCATATCGCTTTTCCCTGCTTAATTATCCATGGGGGTGTTCAACCGTATTTTACCATTCTCCATTAGCTAATATTCTTCAAATCAGCCAGGGAAGCTATCACTTTTTTCTTTCCTACACCTTCAAAAAAGATATCAATGATTTCATCATCATCCTGTAAAACGCTGTTTAGAACCAGGCCTTCACCCCATTTCGCATGGCTCACTTTTTGTCCAGGGTGATACCTGGTCTCCTGCCTGACAGATTGGGAGGACTCTTTTTTGAGAGTTTTCCACTGATGAACATCTGGCAGAGTAGTGCTGCTGGAGGAAGAATAATAATCGGGGCGGTCATCAATTCGTAATTCGGGGGGAATATCCCGGTAATATCGGGATTCATCCAAGGATTCCTGCAAACCATAGCTGTTCCGCTGTAAGGAATGAAATAAATACAATCGGTTTTTAGCCCTGGTGATGCCGACGTAAAATAAACGTCGTTCCTCCTCCATAGCCTCAGGATCATCAAAAGATCGCTGGTGAGGCATAATGCCTTCATTTAAGCCGATAATCATCACCTGTCCAAATTCTAGCCCTTTGGCGGAATGCAGCGTTAGTAAGGTAGGAACTTCTTGGTTTGGGTCGAGAGTATCCTGGTCTGATACCAGTGCAATATCTTCTAAAAAAGAGAACAGACCAACGGTTTGATATTCCGAAGCCAACCTCCTGAGTTCAACGATATTTTCCCAACGGTCATAGCCATCTTCGCTGCCATCCTCAACGTAGAGGCGATAATCAATATCCCCCA
>CAZUMG010000071.1:2571-8236 GCA_964621895.1 uncultured Anaerolineales bacterium
AGCAGCCTGGATTGGGCATTGGTCCGGTACATCACCGCAAAATCCGCTGGCGAGGCATGTTTCTCCCGGACTTGTTTGAATATAGTATCCACAACAAATTGAGCTTGTTCCCGCTCGTCAAGGGCTTCCCTGATGATGATCTTCTCCCCTGCCCCACGGTTCGTAAATAACTTCTTTGGGGTCCGGTTGGTGTTCCGGTCGATGATGGACATGGCGGTATCCAGAATATTCTGAGTTGAGCGGTAATTTTGCTCTAAAAGGATGACTTGCGCATCTGGGAAATCATCCTCAAATCGGCGGACATTCCTGTAATCCGCTCCCCGCCAGCGATAAATAGATTGATCAGAATCGCCGACCACAAATAAATTCTGATGCTGGGATGCCAGGTGTTTCAGCAGGGTATATTGAGCCATATTTGTATCCTGGAATTCATCCACCAGAATGTGTTGAAAACGGCGGGCATATTTATCCCGAACTTTTTCCTGGTCACTTAAAAGAATGGCCATCCACAATAACAAATCATCAAAATCTAAGGCATTGCTGCTCAATAGAATCTTCTGATAATCCAGGTAAACCTGGGCAACCACCTGATCCCAGTTGGAATTGATTGGAAAATCTTCCGGCAAATATAATTCGTTTTTTGCCGCTGAGATGGAAGCATGGATGCCCTGGGGTCGAAATTTCTTATCGTCTAATTCTTGATCCTTAAGCACCTGGCGTACCACCCTGATTTGATCATCAGCATCAAAGATTACATAATTAGAATTCACCGGGAGATATTCTGATTCAATCCGGAGTATCTTGGCACAGGTTGCATGAAAGGTGCCCAGGGTCAATCCTTCGGCTTGGTGGCCCAGCAAACCAGCAACCCGATCTCCCATCTCAGAGGCTGCTTTATTGGTAAAGGTAACCGCCAATAAATGATTGGGCCGTACATTCAGTTCACCAATCAGGTAAGCAATCCGATGGGTTAAAACCCGGGTTTTTCCTGATCCCGGGCCAGCCAGTACCAGGATTGATCCCGGGGGAGCGGTGACAGCTTTTATTTGCTGCGGATTGAGAGACTCCAGGATATTCATACTGGGCTGATTCTAATGGGTTGGTAGATACATGTCAACAACATTGCGGAAATGTCCTCCCTGTCGTAGAATGAATCCATGACATGGGACTTGATCGGACACGAGTGGGCTATCCAGCTTCTACGGGGACATATCGAAAACAATTCTCTTCGCCATGCTTATTTAATTACTGGGCCAGATGGCATTGGAAAAAAAAATCTGGCAATTCGATTCATTCAAGCAATCAACTGCCCAAATGAAGTTGAACCGGGTCAACCTTGCCTGGTTTGTCATACCTGTAAAAGAATCCAGCGATTGGAATACCCTGATGTGTTCCCGGTTCTCCTTGAGGGGGATAGCAATCAAATAAAGATCGACCAAATTAGGGATCTAGTCCACAATCTTTCCCTCTCGCCATACGAAGCCAAACAGAGATTTGGCCTATTAATTGATTTCGAACTTGCCAACGAGCACACCCAGAATTCTTTGTTAAAAACCCTGGAAGAACCTCCCGGATCGGTGATGCTGATCCTGACAGCCAGATCTTCAGCATCCCTGCTTGAAACGATCACTTCCCGCTGTGAGGAAATAAGACTGCATACCGTGGCTTTCTCAACAACCAGCCAAGGATTGGAGCAGCTCTATAACATCCCAGCAGATCAGGCTATTTTTTTAGCTCACATCTCGGGAGGAAAACCAGAAACTGCCCTTCAGTACCACCTGGATCCAACCGTCCTGGAACGCAGGACATCCCTGCTCGATGACCATATCCAAATGTTGCGGGCTACTGTTGTGGAGCGTTTTGCGTATGCCGCTCAGGTGGTCGATGAACCTGCTTGCGTTCAAAATATGCTGGAAACCTGGCTCTCCCTCTGGCATGACCTCCTGCTTCAGATAGGTCAATCGAACGCACCTATCAACAATACCGATCGAATTGACGAAATTCGATCCATCATGCCCGAGATTGATTTGAGGACGGTAAAAAACACCCTAGACGTATTCCGCCGAGCCCAGGGTCTTATCAAGGAAAACGCGAACCTGAAATTAACTTTAGAAGATCTTCTCTTACAGCTGCCCCGAATCGATCTAAAAAATATAGCTTCCTCATCCAAGGTTTCCATTTCTGATCATTGAACTAATTTTAAGGGGACAAGGGAAGGCTATCTTGAGTGTGCTATACTCTTAAGAAATATAATTCAAGCACGATGTCTATCTATAGAAAGTAGTCATTTTCATGACTGCCATCAGATCGCAAGCTTAGTGTCCGTTTAAATGAACTTCCCGGGAAAGTCGCCCTAAAGCATCTGTGGAGACCACCGGCGCGTTTCCAGATTTTCTAACAAGATAATCCAGGCATACAAGCATTATTGGGGTATTCTAAGCAGACCTTTTTCAGGATATGGGTTAAAATATTGAAGATGAGATCCCTGCAATGACAACTGATAAAATTAGCGAAAATCAGCCTCATAAAACAACCCAGAAAGCATCTCTTGATCTGCTTTATCGGATCAGTCGGGAAATCGCTACAACCTTGGATTTATCAACGGTGCTTAAACGGGTATTATCCCTCTCTGTAAAAACCATTGGTGCGATAAGCGGCAGTATTATCATCCTGGATGAAAATGGCACTCCACTTGAATCTGCGATCATTAACCAGGGCCAGGTAATCTATCATACCAATGAACAATTACAATTTACTCTCGAAAAAGGGTTGGCGGGCTGGGTCGTTAAACATCGTGATGCAGTAATCATCCCCGATACCAGCACGGATGAGCGCTGGCTTCGCCGTCCGGATGATGATAATACTGCCACTGGGGCAAAATCGGCGATTGCTGTGCCAATTTTGGCACGGAACGATCTGGTTGGTGTGATCACATTGGGCCATCCAGAACCAAATCACCTCCAAGAAAATCACGTTGCCCTGGTACATGCTATTGCAGATCAGGCTGGGATCGCAGTATTAAACGCGCAGCTTTATGGGGAAAGTCAGCGCCAGGCTCGGGTTATGACCGCCTTGGCGAACAGCGCGACCGCAATGTCATCGACAATACGTTTAGAGACCGTCCTGCATAATATTCTTAAGGAAATTCAAACAGCGTTGCAGGTCGAAGCAGTAACCCTCTCCCTCATCGACCGAGCTGAAGGATACTTGGAATATAAAGCCGCTATCCATGAAACCATTGACCTCCGATCTTCCCTGGTTGGTCAGCGGATCAAAATTGGCCAGGGCTTTGCTGGCTGGGTAGCAGAACTTGGTAAAGGAGAAATTGTTCCTAATCCTGCTGAAGATCCCAGGTTTTCCCATACCAACCAGCTCTATCCTGAAATATCACCTTTTGCAATTGTAGCTGCCCCGATATTAATACCCGGAAAAATAATCGGGGTTCTCGAAGCGATCAACCCTCATTCTGGTCATTTTGAACCCGACTCCTTAAAAGTTATGTCAGGAATAGGAAGCCTGGCTGGTTCTTCCATCCAGAATGCCCAGCTTTATGAGGACTTAAGGATAGCTCACAGCCGTTATCATGATTTATTTGAAAACAGCCCGGACCCAATTATCATTACAGATCTTTTAGGAAACGTTATTGAAACCAATCAACGAACCTTGAGTACCAGCAAATATTCCCAGGAAGAATTAAAATTACTATCCATCTCCGATATCCACAATGTAAATTGGGATGTTGTTGGAGAATCGTTTTCAAAATTACTTGAGAATTCATCCTGTTCCTATGAATCAACTTTAAAAACGAAGGATGAAATTAAGATTCCCATTGACGTAATTGTTCACCAAACCGAAATCGCTGAGGAATGTCGGCTGCAGTGGATCCTGCGGGATAGCTCAGAAAGGAAAAAACTTGATCAGCTTCGTGATGATCTGACATCAATGATTTTCCATGACCTGCGATCACCCCTTTCCAACGTGATCTCAAGCCTGGATATTATCCAGGCTTCGCTTCCTGGCGCTGACGACCCAGAAATCCAATCCTTATTTGATATCGCCAATCGTTCCACTGTCCGAATCCAACGGCTTACGAAATCCTTGCTTGATATTAACCGTCTGGAAAGCGGACAACCTATAACCAACCTTGAGCGCATAAAGCCAGAAAATCTGATTAACTATGCTAAGAATGCGCTCAACACCCAAGCCCAAGCAAAGAAACAAAAGGTTTTATTAAAAATAGAACCAGGAGTACCAAAGATTAAAGCTGATCGGGATATGATTGAGCGGGTTTTGATCAATTTGTTCCAAAACGCGATCAAATATACACCATCAAATGGAAAAATTGAATTTGGCGTTAAAGTCTCAGGACAGGACGCCCTATTCTGGGTGCTCGATTCTGGTTCCGGGATTGATCCAGATTATATTGATAGGATTTTTGACAAATATACCCGCATACATCCAGATGAAAGGATCAAGGGTTTGGGGTTGGGATTGGCGTTCTGCAGATTGGTGGTTAATGGCCATGGGGGGCGCATTTGGGTAGAAAACCTGCCAGGTGGAGGAGCCAAATTTTCATTCACAATCCCCATTGCAGGATCATAGGGGTAATTAATCTCCAAATATTTCAAATCGAATTAAATTTAAGGAGCAAGTATGCATGAAATTAAACCTGGGATTTTCTATGAGGATACTTATCCAGGACCCACCATTGGAGCTATCCTGCTTCCCCGGGGAATGATTTTCATTGATGCACCCCTTCGCCCTGATGATGGTCACCGCTGGAAAACCACCCTCCTGAATCGAAGCCAGGGTACTATCCACAAAGTGGTTGTATGTCTTGACGACCATCCCGACAGGACTATTGGGTCTAAAAGCCTTGATTGCCCGATTATCACACACCGAGACGCTTCAAAAAACCCCCAGGATCAACCTGCAATGTACCGGGGTCATCTGCCAGATAGTGGTTCATTATGGGAAAGATATCCTGAAACCTCTGGACTTCAATGGATGATCCCGGATATTACTTTTACTGAAAGGATGCAATTTCATTGGGCAGATGAAGAGGTTGTTCTGGAACATCACCCCGGGCCTCGCCCCGGTTCCAGCTGGGTGGTAGCCCCTTTCCAAAAAGTTGTATTTATCGGGGATGCAGTAGTTGTTAAAGTCCCCCCTTTCCTGGGCAAAGCCCATCTGCCAACCTGGATTGATACTCTTGATGAGTTACTGCGACCCAAGTATCGTGATTATACAATCATCAGCGGGCGGGGCGGCCCTGTTACCCAAGATAACATTAAGGATCTTAAGAAATCTTTCCGAAAAATTGACCACCGGATCGAAAAACTCGCCAGTCGAAAAGCATCCGTGGAGGATGTTACTGAACTGGCTGAGAAGTTTATGGATGAATTTTCCTTCCTTAAAAGGGACCGAGACTTTTTTCTGCAAAGGCTGCAGCACGGATTGTCGCAGTACTATGTTAAAAACTATTTGCCTAAAACTGATGATAATGGAAAGAAGATTCTCTAAGCAGATTTTAGCTCACCCCTTAGCCCTGGGTTTTTATGCATGAATAATTCCCTCCAGAAGGTTGAACCAGGATATATGCCCCTTTTTCACACTACCCGGGGGGAAGTTGTGGAATCAATCCACTTTGGGGCAATTGCGATAG
>CAZUMG010000072.1:0-1139 GCA_964621895.1 uncultured Anaerolineales bacterium
GTTCTGGAGGTTGCCTGCGGCACAGCACATATGGCTATCCATTTGGCACAAGAATGTGTCGGTCTCAATCCTGCCAGCTCCCAGGTTCTATTTTAATCCTGGGAATGGTCCCCTGACTGGTCCTCCCTGATGACCGGCTGCAGCCAACTTCGGCCATCCTTCTCGATAAGCTGATCGGCAGCTTCCGGACCCCAGCTGCCAGAAATATAGTTGGGGAAGTCCTCCACCTTGAGAACATCCCAGGTTTTCAAGATCGGTGTTAGTATTGACCACGAAGCCTCAACCTGATCAGCCCGCATGAAGAGGGTTGCATCCCCTGCCATAACATCGGCCAGCAAGGTTTCATAAGCCTGGGGCGACTTTATTTTAAAAGCTTCCTGATAAGAAAAGGTCATATCTACAGGACTCAGAGACAAGGTTGAACCGGGATGTTTTGCCTGAAAACTCAACAGAATCCCTTCCTGGGGCTGAATTTGTAAAATCAGACGATTTGGTTGCCAGTCGAGGGCAGCTGCTTTTGGAAAGGACTGGTGGGGTACAGGCCGGAACTGGATAACCACTTCAGAAGCCATCACCTTCAGCCGCTTGCCGGTCCGCAGGTAAAAAGGGACATCCTGCCAGCGCCAATTATCGATTGACACCTTTAGTGCCGCAAAAGTTTCGGAGGAGGAATCGGCCGCCACGCCACTTTCACTGCGATACCCGGGGACCTTCTGTCCTTCCACCATACCAGGACCATATTGGCCGCGCACAGCGACCTGATGGACTTGCTTTTTTGAGATGGGGCGGATGGCTTTCAATACATCCATTTTCTTATTGCGGATCTCATCTGGATCAAAGGAGACCATCGGTTCCATGGCAATCAGGGTTAAGATTTGCATCAGATGGTTCTGAATCATATCCCGCAAAGCGCCCGCGTGTTCGTAATACGGACCTCTATGCCCCACACCCACCTTTTCGGCTACTGTAATCTGCACATGGTCAATGTATTGGCGGTTCCAGATCGGTTCAAACAACGCATTTGCAAAACGCAAGGCTAGGATGTTCTGAACAGTCTCCTTGCCCAGATAATGGTCGATCCGGTAGATCTGCGTCTCATCGAAAACAGAGGTGAGCACAGCATTCAAGGCAACCGCCGA
>CAZUMG010000072.1:1239-8211 GCA_964621895.1 uncultured Anaerolineales bacterium
GGAGCCGGGACGGATTCCTCCACGGCGGCGAGCACCGTCCAGCGGCCCTCTCCAGAGTCAGAGACGCGTCCCTCGAATTTTGCCAGTTGCGGGTCTTCCAGCAAGGCGGCGGCAGTCAAGTCGAGCAGCCACGAACCAATGACGCTGCCTCGCCGCCAGACTTCGGCTACTTCTTTCAAGTTAACATCATACTGGTAATGTTCGGGGTGACGCAGGGGCGAGGTTTCTGCATCTGCTTCTCGGCCCTGTTGACCCACGTTAGCATGGTGCAGGATGTTCATCCCCTCGGCGATGGATGCCATCATGCCATATTCGATGCCGTTATGCACCATCTTGACGAAATGCCCTGCTCCGTGCGGACCGCAATGCAGGTAACCCTGCTCAGCGGTAGAAATGTCCGCGCTTCGTCCGGGTGTTCGCGGCAGAGAGCCAACACCCGGAGCCAGCGCTGCGAAAATAGGGTCTAAAAGGGCAACGGATTCCGCGTCTCCGCCAATCATCTGGCTGTAGCCGCGCTCCAATCCCCATACACCGCCGCTTACGCCCACATCCACGTAATGAATTCCGGATTTTCCCAGTTGGCCTGCGCGGCGGATGTCATCGTGGTAGTAGGAGTTGCCTCCGTCGATGACAATGTCACCTGGTTCTAAGAGCGGGGCAAGTTCATCCAGAATCAAATCCACAACAGCGGCAGGCAGCATCATCCAGATGGCGCGCGGCGCGTCCAATTTTGAAACTAGGTCAGCCAGTGAGGAGGCACCTGTCGCACCCTGTTTTTCCATTGCAATAACAGGGTTCCTGCTGCGGTTATAGACCACACAGGCTTGGCCGGCACGCAGCAGGCGCAGTGACATGTTCGCGCCCATTCGCCCCAACCCAACCATACCGATTTTGCTCTGTTTTTGAGTCATTTTTATTTTCCTTTTGATAGCTTCATTAGTCCATCGTCAAACCAAATTCCACCAGAGCGTTATGTGTGGACTGATAACTGGTGTGAATGATGCCCTGAATCCTCAGTCCTTGAGCTACCTCGATAAACATAGCCCGATCGTCAATGTAAACAACCTGTTCCGGACGGACCTGAGCAATGTCCAGTGCAATCCGGTATATATCTTCATCCGGTTTTCTATAGTGGACAAAGCAGGATGAAACAAAGAAGTCGATGAATGTCTCAAGTTTGAATTGTTGTACACGATACATCGTGAGTTCACGCCCTTCATTGCTCACAGCGGCGATCAGAAGGTTGTATCGAGCCTTCAATCTGCAGATCAGATCAATCATTTCTGAAAATGATTGGGATTGCGCATACATATAGGCTTTGAAGTCATCCCGAGAAAACGGGCGCTCTTGATAAAAAACAACCCGATTCAAATATACATCCAGGCTGATTTTACCCTCTTCGTAGGTATCAAAGGTCAGGTGATGGCGCTCGTCCAGCCCTTCATAATTCAGCCCAAATTTCTCGGCTGCCCGTGAGCGGATGTTGTGATCCCAGCCATTCGTTAGTAAGACGCCGCCGATATCCAGAAACAAAGTTGTTATGGGACTGGATGTAGTCATTTTTTCACCGATTCTTGAGTTGAAGCAACTCGTTTTTCATTCAAGGCAGCCATTAATTTTTCAAAGGCGCTGCTGAACTTCTCTACCCCCTCATCTTCAAGTTGTTGCGTCATGGCGTCCAGATTAATCCCGGCTTGATGCAAACCTTCCAGGACCTGCTGAGCTTCCTGCGCGCCTTTTCCCAACTGTAAGGACGGATTGCCGTGGTCTCGATAGGCGTTCAGGGTTACTAGCGGCATGGTGTTGATTGTCTCAGGACCAATCAACGTTTCGACATACTTGACATCGCTGTATTCCGGATTCTTGGTGCTGGTGCTCGCCCAAAGCAGCCGCTGGGGATGAGCGCCTTGTTTTGATAATTTAATAAATCGCTCACTGCTGTAAACTTCTTGGTAGATCTGATAGGCCACTTTAGCACTTGAAACCGCGACCTGACCTTGCAAGGCAGCCAAATCTTTCACAGAAAGGCCACCTCCCTGGTGCAGATTCTCCAACAAAGGGTCGATAAGTACATCAATCCGGCTCAAGAAGAAGCTTGCTACCGATGCAATGCGGGCAAGGGGTTTGCCGTGGGCTTTCAGCGTTTCCAATCCAGCCAGGTAGGCTTCGACAACTTCCTGGTAACGCGGTAATCCGAACAGGAGGGTAACATTGATATTGATCCCTTCCCCGATCAATTGTTGGATCGCAGGCAGTCCCTCCCGGGTTCCCGGGACTTTGATCAGCAAATTGGGCCGGTTCACCGCAGTCCAGAGGTAGTGGGCTTCAGCAATCGTCCCGGCGGTATCATGAGCTAATTTGGGAGAAACTTCCAGGCTCACGAAGCCATCTCCACCTTCCAGTCGGTCATAAATGGAACGGAAGAGATCCGCGGCCTGTTGGATATCTGCTATGGTAAGTATCTCGTAAATTTCCTTTATGCTTTTCCCCTCCAGTGCCATGGAGTGAATTGCTTTATCATAATCGTGATTTTCCGCAATAGCCTTCTCAAAAATCGAGGGATTCGAGGTCAATCCGCTGATCCCGTCCTCATGGATCAGCCCTTGGATTTCTCCGTTATTAAGGGCTTTACGGCTGACAAAGTCGATCCAGACGCTCTGCCCAAAGTTCTCCAGACCCAACAAAGGATTTCTATTCATATTATTACTCCTTGAATTCGAGCGCTGCGACCTTGGCAAGACGTCGTTCAAAGCGTTCACTTTTCAGATAGTGTGCTGCCAAAAAAATTTGAATGATTTCCCAGGCCAGCGCAAAACCAACCACGCGCCCGCCCAGGCAAAGCAGGTTCATGTCATCATCTTCGACGCCCTGATGGGCGGAATATCCTTCATGGACCAATGCTGACCGGACCCCAGGGAGTTTGTTGGCCGTAAAGCTGGCGCCCACACCACTGCCACACATTGCAATACCGCGCTCTACATCAGCTTGCGCAACAGCCCTGGCCAGGGGGATGACAAAGTCCGGGTAATCATCATCTGGATTCAGATTGTACGCACCGAAATCCTCCACCTCGTGTCCGGAATCTTTCAGTGCCTTCAGGATGGGATCCTTCAAGATAAAGCCGCCGTGATCGGATGCAATTCCAATATGCATTATTACCTCCTGACAGAAACCATCATTTTCGCTTGTGATTCTTTATTTGCCTGAGAGCTTGCTGGACAACGTGATCGACATGAAAACCATATTCGTTCATTACAACACTGCCTGGAGCGGAGGCTCCAAAATGATTTACTCCTATCACTTCAATGCCGGGACCAACGTAAGGTCGCCAGCCTAGCGGCGACCCAGCTTCGAGCGCCAGCATGGGCACTTCAGGTGGAAGGACTTCCTCTCGATATTCGGTGGACTGGGCATCGAACAGTTTCCAGCAGGGCAGGCTGACAATCTGCGTTCTGACACCCTGCGCCTCTAGTTTTTCACGCGCAGCCATCGCCAGTTGGACCTCAGAACCGGTAGCGATCAGATTTATGTCGGGAGGTCCGTACCCTGTTGCATGTTCAAGTACATATCCGCCGTTATGGACACCAAGCGGGAGCTGCGGGTACTTTTGCAGATCGAGGATTGGCAGATTCTGACGAGTAAGGACCAGTGCGACCGGCCCACCTGAATGTTCAATGGCGATCTGCCAGGCAGCGGCAGTTTCGTTCGCATCCGCCGGGCGGATAACCAGCATATTTGGGATGGAACGCAACCCCAGCAGTTGCTCAACTGGCTGGTGGGTTGGTCCATCTTCTCCCAAGGCGATGCTGTCATGCGTAAAGATGTAGATAACGTGCAACTTCATCAAGGCAGCCAGGCGCATTGGAGGGCGCATGTAATCGGAAAAGATCAAGAAAGTGGCTCCAAAAGGAATCGTGCCTCCATGGGCTGCCATTCCGTTCAGAATCGCCCCCATGCCGTGTTCACGGATGCCAAAAAAAAGGTTGCTGCCGGAATATCGCCAACCACCTCCCACAGAACCTTGGGGATCCTCCATCGCTTCGGTGGGGCTTCCGAAGTCGCCTTCCCCAATCAGGGCTGTATGCGTGGACGGATTCAAGTCCGCCGAACCGCCGATGAAAGTGGGTAGTTTGGATGCAATTGCATTCATCACTTTCCCCGAAGCCACCCGCGTGGCTACGCCTTTTGCATCGGGAGCAAATTCTGGAATATCCGCATTCCAACTATTTGGTAGCACAGCACGCATCATTTGATGCAGCTCCTGAGCTAATTCTGGATAGGCCTGTGCGTACTTGGAGAATCGCCGCTCCCATTTGGTTTCATTCTGCTTGCCCCTTATAACAGCCTCCCGGAAATGTGCCAGGACCACATCCGGGATGTAGAAGGTCGGTTCAAGCGGCCAGCCGAGATTTTGTTTTGTGAGCTTCACCTCTTCCACGCCCAGGGGTGAGCCGTGTGCCTCAAAGGTATCCTGTTTGTGCGGTGAACCATAACCCAGATGCGTGTGGACCAGGATAAGGGACGGCTTATCTTTGTGTCTTTGGGCTGTTTTGATTGCACGCTTGATTGCCACAAGGTCATTTCCGTCATCAACTGTTTGAGTGTGCCATCTATAAGCCTCGAAGCGCTTCTTGACATCTTCCGTAAAAGTGAGGTCCGTGGCCGCAGATAAGGTAATGTGGTTGTTATCGTATAAGTAGATCAGCTTTCCAAGCTGTAAATGACCCGCCAGGGAGGCATCCTCTGCTGATACTCCTTCCATCAGATCACCATCACTGACCAGCCCATAGGTAAAGTGATCGATGATCTTGTGCCCCGGCCGGTTATAACGAGCCGAGAAAAAGGCTTCTGCCATCGCCATCCCAACCCCATTTCCAAACCCCTGGCCAAGCGGCCCTGTGGTTACTTCAACTCCCGGGGTGATTCCACGTTCCGGATGACCGGGGGTTTTACTATCCCACTGGCGGAACTGCTTCAGCTGGTCAAGAGATAGGTCATAACCGGTCAGATGCAGCAGACTATACAGCAGCATTGATCCATGCCCCGCTGACAAAATAAAACGATCCCGGTCGAACCACTGTGGGTTAGACGGATTGTGCTTTAGGAAGCTTGTCCATAAAACATAAGCGAATGCGGCTGCACCCATTGGCAAGCCGGGGTGGCCGCTATTGGCTTTTTGGATTGCGTCGATTGCCAAGAAACGGATCGTATTGATGGACAAATTGTCCAGGTCATCTGGTATTGAGGGTTGTGAGTTGTCTTTATTCAATTCTGCGCTCCATATTTTTTTTGCTTATTCTTCATTATTTTTTTGTCAGCAAGCCCCTGATGCTGACCACAATTAATGGATTAACTACCATAAGTGCCGCAACTAAAGCGGGACCAAGCAATCCGCCCAAGGCGTACAGCGCTCCATCCGCCAGCTTCAGGGTTCCTGTAAACAACGGAGCGTATACGGAAAGATGGTCCTGGGCCAGTTCCTCGGCTGTGGCTGTTTAGAATTTTGATCATGGCACCTTGTGGATTTATGTCCTCCTTACCAGCAGCATCCATTCCTTGATAAATCTGCAGCACATTCAACAAAAAGGTCTTCGAGATGTTTTTTATACCGTTCTTGTATTATACAAAAAGGCTTTACAGTCTTGGATTATTCTTTGATTTCGTACTTCTCACCAGACAGCTTGTGGAAATCTGTAAAATTAATCTTCATTTTGATCCATTCGGAGATCCCTTGGATCTCGTGTAGCGTTGGATCAGGTTGTTCGTCGAGCTATCATGATTGATAGGAACATTGGTTCCGGTCACAAGTTCGGGGATGATGCGCACAGCAAGCGCTTTCCCCAGTTCAACCCCCCACTGGTCAAATGAGTCAATCTTCCAAATAGCGCCCTGGGTGAAAACGCTGTGTTCATAGAGTGCTACAAGCTTTCCCAGAGAAACCGGGGTCAGCTGCTCCAGGAGGATCATGCTGGAAGGCCGGTTGCCCTCGAAGGTTCGGTGCGGTACCAGCCATTCGGGTGTTCCCTCAGCTTGGAGCTGTTGGGGTGTTTTGCCAAAAGCCAGCGCCTCTGCCTGAGCAAATATATTAGCAAAAAGCAAGTCGTGGTGGTGCCCGAGAGAGTTAAGCGGCTGAAGAAATCCGATGAAATCGCAGGGTATGAGTTTGGTCCCCTGATGAATCAGCTGATAGAAGGAATGTTGGCCGTTAGTACCAGGTTCTCCCCAGTAGATCGGCCCGGTTTGGTAAACGACCTCATTTCCATCCAGTGTGACGTGTTTGCCATTGCTCTCCATCGTCAATTGTTGAAGATATGCCGGGAAGCGCTTGAGGTATTGATCATACGGCAGTACCGCGCAGGTCTGCGTGCCAAAAAAGTTGTTATACCAGAGACCGATCAAGCCCATGAGGACTGGTAAATTGCGTTCGAAAGGAGCTGTGCGAAAATGTTCATCCATTTCATGAAAACCAGCCAACATGGCGCGGAAATGGTCGGGCCCGATTGCAATCATGGTGGAAAGGCCGATGGCCGAGTCCATCGAGTAGCGCCCCCCAACCCAATCCCAAAACTCAAACATGTTGCTGATTTCTATGCCGAACTTGGCCACCTCCGCCGCATTAGTTGAAACCGCGACGAAATGTTTGGCCACTGCAGTGGGTTCTTTCAGCGTTTGAAGAACCCAGTCCCGGGCTGTGTGTGCATTGGTCATCGTCTCGAGGGTCGTAAACGTCTTCGACGAAATGATGAATAGGGACTCCTCAACATTGAGGCCGCGGGTGGCTTCGGCGAAGTCAGTGCCGTCAATGTTGGATACAAAGCGGAAGGTCAGATCCCGCTGACTGTAAAAACGCAAAGCCTCGTACGCCATCACAGGCCCCAGGTCAGACCCGCCAATGCCAATATTGATTATGTTGCGAATCGGTTTACCGGTGTGGCCCTTCCACTCCCCACTGCGTAACCGGGTGGAGAATGC
>CAZUMG010000073.1:0-1745 GCA_964621895.1 uncultured Anaerolineales bacterium
GCTGTGAGTGATGCAAATACAGCGGATAGGATTGCCCAGATAAACCAACTCGCGGATGAAGTCATCCAACCTCCTTAACTTGCGATAAACCTTGGTGATTATAGTATAAAGGGGGTTTTGTTATCAGGGGAGTTCCAACTACCACCAGAGTAAATCTGAACCCCTCTTTCGGGTTGATTATTGCAGCATTTCGGAGATTGAACTGGAGAAGCTCAGTTCTGGAATATCAATTCAGTTTGGGTTGTCCGAGGATAGCCCAAACTGATCAGACAGTTAGGGGAGAATCAGGCAGCCTGCCCGATAGGATTCGTCTTTTGGATTTGTTCCTCCGGCCTTACCTCAATACTGGAACTCATGTTAATGGGGCTGGAATTCCAAAAACCGGTATTCTATCCTGCTCGGATGACGGTTTGATTAAATTCCATGCTACAATATCGGTATCATGGTAGAGAGAAGAAATACCTCCCGTGGCTCAAGCTTCTGGCAGATCATTTTTCCGGCGCTGATTGGAGCCCTTTTTGTCCTGCTGCTGGCTTTCTGGCTGGTTGCGATTTCGAGCAGGGACAATCTATCCCGTTTTGCAGAACTATCAACCGTTCTGCTGGTTATCCCGACAGTCTTCTTTTCTCTGCTGATCCTGCTGGCGCTGGGCGTTTCCATCTACCTGGTCATTCGATTGATGAAGGTAATACCATCTGGTACCGACTGGATTTTGAATTTTTTGGATAAAATTAATTTTGGCGTGACAAAAATTACCCAGCTGATCGTCAAACCGATCATTCGACCAACGGCGTTTCTGGCCGGGTTCCGCCGAATTTTTTCGAGAGGAAACCCCAGACATAAGGTTGAAGAGTAAATCTAAAAGGTGGTAATTATTTATGAATGGTGAAAATCAGGAAAAACAAAGCAGCACTGTTCTTTATATCATCCTGGGCGCTATCCTGGGCGCAATCACCGGCGCAGGCGCAGGATACTTGCTCACCAAACGTATTGAGGAAGGCGAAGAAATCCAGATTACGGCTGGTGATGGGATTAAATTAGGGGGGTCAATCATTGCCTTTTTACGACAAGTATCTACCCTGGGGAAATAAATCAGCTCCCGGGAAATCAGCATAAAATATGTCTTTGAACAGTCCTTCTCCCCGGGATGTTTTTGTGGGGGAATTTCAGCGTGATTTTTCACTCTCAGTCGATGATCAATGGGTTCTGGATGCTCCCGGCGGCAATGTCCTCTACGCTGCTGTAGGCTATTTAATTTGGGAGAAAGACCAGGTTCCCGGGATATTAACCCGCGTCGGAGAGGATTTTCCCCACACCTGGCTGGAAGATTTTTCCAACCAGGGGATTAATGTTGACGGGGTTGTGGTGCTTCCTCACGCATTGGATCTGCGGACCTGCACGATTCATGATGGGGTCAAGGCCAAGCAAGTTGAAAATCCCATTCCCTATTTTGCCAAAACGGGCCTGCCTTTACCTGCTGCGCTGATTGGCTATACCTCAAAAAAAACATCTCCACCCAGCAAACGGGTCAGCAAAGAAACTGCCATCCGGGAAAAGGATATCCCTGCGAGTTATTCCACCGCCACGGGAGCTCATCTCTGTCCCATGGATTATTTGTCCCATAACTTGCTGCCGGCTGTGTTACGTCAGCAAGGATATTCCACCATTACCCTGGATCCATCTCCAGATTACATGGACTCAGCCTTTTTCGGGGACATCCCCGGGCTGATGACCGGTTTAACAGC
>CAZUMG010000073.1:1845-8061 GCA_964621895.1 uncultured Anaerolineales bacterium
CAAACAGGGACAATATCTTTTACCCCGTCAGCTGTTTTGGGTGTTGCGGCTGGTTATATCCAAATACCCATCTTTTTGGAATAAGCCAGACAGCTCTTCTGCTTGCAAATCTAAAACCTTGCTGTTCGCGAAAAAAGGAAAGTCGAATGATGTTGGATCCCCGGCTTTTTTGCCCGGGATCGGCATCAGCCGGGCGGTCAGTGGTTTGTCCAATCGCAAGGATAAAACCGCCAAATCGAATAATATGGCGCTGATTTGAGCGCTGCAGGTATCTCCGGGTAGAGGAATTGTATCCAACCCGGTTCCACACACCGTTGCATAAAGCAGCATGTCTTTGATTCCCAGCAGGCCTTCAGCAGCCCGTTTCGCTAGGCGGGAATCTTCCAGAATGGGAAGCATTAACCCACTGAACCCGGTCCGCTGAAAATAGGCCTTATCAATGGTATCAGCCAGGAATGCAGCTGCAGCCAGAGATCCGTGATTTCCCAACGCTGGCAGTCCGATAGATTCCAGGGCAGCCCCAATGGAAAGTTGATCCTCAGGAAAAGGTGCCAGAGAATAATCGAGACCGCCGTAGGCTGCCCCGGTGATTTTTTCCAGATCCCGGGATAATCGAGAGATTTCTGTACCGTGTTTTTCTATCAGGGTGATCAACCTCTCCCGGGCATTTTCAAAGGAATTGGCTCCGGAAAAAGCTGCCAGGGCTAAATCGGCCGCTTCTACCGCAACGGCAAACTCCGTCCGCTGATTACCATGATAGGCGGCAGGAAAGAAGGGAGCTCCCGGCGACACATTGCCCAGGGCAGCAAAATACAAATTGGCAAAACCGTCCGGGTCTACAGGTGCCAATCTCTGGATGATCTCTCCACACGCCCGGACAGCCTGGAGAGAAACCCCTTTTCCCTTTTCAGTCATCAGCCCCGAACAAAACGTGTTTTCTGTCCCCTTGATCAGATCCGGGATCAGGAGGAAGCTTTCGGGATAATCCGGCAGGGCAGGGCCGAGAGAGAAGTAGGCATACCCGAGCGTGGTCAAAACTCGTTCCAAATTGACCGCATAGGTGATGACCTGATCAGCTTTTAACCCTGCCAGAAAGAGCGGAAATGGCGGTGCAGCAAAACGGATGGTTTGGACTTCATATCCCGATCCTGAAAAAAGCTGCTGAACCTGCCGGGAAAATTCTCCCGCCTGTTTGAGGATATCCTCCCGGAGAGGATATCCGGGATTTCCAAAATAAGTCACCGATCGTATTTTCATGGCGGCATACCTGCTTGATCGTATTTATTCGACGGGATTTTGCCGGAGTACATCAGGATCTGATTTTGAGGTATCGGTTTGTTCTTTCCGATACAGTTCCCTGATCGCATCGATGGATTGATATTCCCCGTTTTTATGTTTTACATACCAGTACAACCAGCCGTTGGCCGGTTTCCCCTGGAGGATGTACTTTGTGGTTTGATGAATTGAACCCTCGAATCCGTTATAGATTAAAACCCCGTTGGGTTTAACTGCTGCGGCCTGATCCGGGTCCTGGTTAAAAAACAAGTATTGTCCGGGCTTGATGTATCCAGCCTCAAGTAACTGGGGAAACGGGACTCGGGGAGCGAGGCGCTTCTCGTCTTTGATATCGAAGATATCGGCCTTAAAATCTTCTGCTCTGACCAGGTCAATGCGTGCTTGGGCAACCGGGATATACACTGGGTCAAGCTCAATCCCGATCCAGTTGCGGTGCAGTAATTTGGCAGCAGCCCCGGTGGTTCCCGTACCAAAGAAGGGATCAAGGATTAAATCGTCCGGATTGGTGGAAGACAGCAGCACCCGGTAAAGCAGGGAAAGGGGCTTCTGGGTAGAATGGACCCGCTCTCCATTGACCCGGATGCGTTCTTTGCCCTTGCAGATAGGGAGCCGCCAGGTGCTGCGCATTTGTTTGTCATCATTAAAGGGCTTCATGGCATGGTAGTTGATGGTGTACCGCCCGTTTTTGGATTTTTTTGCCCAGATTAATGTCTCATGCGCGTTGGTAAATCGAACACCCCGAAAGTTAGGCATCGGGTTGGTTTTTTCCCAGATAATTTCGTTGATTACCCAGAACCCAATATCCTGGAGCAGTTTGCCCACCCGGTATATGTTATGGTAAGTCCCGATAACCCAGATGGCACCATCTGCTTTCAATAAGCGGTGGGCGGCTTTTAACCAGGCTGTGGTAAATTCATCATAAGCCCGGTAATCCTCAAATTTATCCCACTCATCGTCAACCCCATCCACTTTGCTGAAATCCGGTCTCCATAAATTCCCCTTGATCTGCATGTTGTAGGGTGGATCGGCAAAAATCAGGTCAATCGAATTTGGAGGGAGCTCGTTCATTATCTGAACAGCGTTTCCGGACAGGATTTTATTAAGAGGGAGGGTTGACTTTGATTTCATGATTGTTTTACTTGGACACGATTGACCGGATGTTGGGGGGGAATCTTCTCTGGCGGTCAACTTCAAAAAGAAGGATTGCTCCAGCGGCAGCTGCGTTCAGCGATTCTGTCCCACCATGCATGGGGATATGGATTTGTTGGTCTGCCAGCTGCCTGGCCTGGTTCCCGGAACCGTGAGCTTCTCCACCAATGACCAATACCAGGGGCTGAACCAGGTCTGATTCCCAAAGGCAGTTACCCTGATTCATGTCTGCTAAAAACACGCTGAGTCCACTGCAAAGCTGCCGGATTTCCGGCCAGGAAGTGGATAGATAAGGCAAACGGAAATGGGCTCCCATGCCTGCCCGAACTACCTTCGGGGAGAGGGGATCAACGGTTCCCTGGGAGAGAATCAGGCCATCTGCTCCAGCAGCCAGGGCGGTTCTCATCAAGGTGCCCAGGTTTCCAGGATCACGAATTTGATCTGCAATCAGTAAAAAGGAGGGGGATACCGGCAGGGTAGGCGGGTTGTGTGCTACCACAGCCAGAATTCCCTGGGGGCTTTCGGTATCACTGGCGGCGGATAACACTTCCGGAGTAACGTCTTCACAGAAAATACCCCGTGCCTTAAACAAGTTAACCAGTTCTAGGCCGCGTTCATCAAGGTCCGGGGTGTAGATCAGCATTTCCAGGGTTTGCCCTGATCTGAGGGCTTCTTCAACGATCCGGATACCCTCGATCACAAAAGCAGCCTGTTTTTTCCGGGCTTTTCCCTGGGAATTTAGCAAGCGGATGTTCTTTATTTTGGGATTCTGACGGGACGTAATCATGTTATCTTTTGATCCCAGATCATAGAAAATATAGCCGCAGCCTGATCATCATAGGTGACCAGCTGGATGATGTGCAGGGAAGCAGCCTGGTTTTGGTTTGCATACACTATCAGCGCAGCCAGAATTATCTCTGCCGCCTGGTCCTGGGGATAACCGAATATGCCAGTAGAGATCGCCGGGAGGGCTAGGGAATCCAAGTTCAGATCGTTGGCAACCTGCAGAGCTCCTAACACGGCTGCCCTTAATTTATCTGCCTCATCACCGGAACCCCACACCGGTCCCACTGCGTGGATTACAGCTTTGAAGGGTAAATTTCCAGCACCGGTGTAGGCTGGCGCCTCGTGGCTGACTGGTCCATGATTCTTAACCCAGGCAGCACTCTGCAATTGCAGTTCCGGTCCAGCTTTTCTGGACAGCACCCCAGCCAACCCACCGCCGTGGGCCAGCTGACTGTTGGCAGGATTGACTATACCCGCTGTATCGGTGAGTGTGATATCGCCCTGGATCAGCTGAATTTTAATTCCAGAAGCAAATGTCTTTTTTCGAAGGATCCTGTTCATGCTCGCTCTTGCCAGCTAAAGATTGAGGTTTGTATATCGGAAAACCTGCTTCCAAAATCGATTGTAGCATTAAATAGAAAAGGACAGGTTGCCCTGTCCTTTTACAGTCTGTTCTCTGGAAACTTTATTTTGCAGCTGCTGCTTTGGCTTTCTCAACAACCTGAGAAAAAGCTTCCGGGTGGCGGACGGCCATATCTGCCAGGATTTTACGGTTCAGGGTAATGTTGGCTTCTTTTAGACCGTAAATGAATCGGCTGTACGGCAGCCCGTTTTGGCGGGAACCTGCGTTGATTCTGGTAATCCATAAGCGCCGCAGATCTCGCTTCCTTGTCCGTCGGTCCCGGTATTCATACCACAAAGCTTTTAACATGGCTTCGTTAGCGCGGCGGAAAAGTTTGCTCCGGGTGCCGTAGGCCCCTTTTGACATCCGGATTATTTTCTTGTGCCGTTGTCGGCGATTGGTACCTGTTTTAACTCGTGCCATTCTTTACTCTCCTGCAGTCCCCTGGGCGCCGGTTGCCAGATTCTTATGATAAGGCACCTGTTGCCGCACCCAGCAGCTGCGATGTTTGATTTCCAACCGGGTTGATAAATTTTTCCAAATCCTGTTTACTACACATCCGAAGAGGGTGCGGATCTGGTTGGATGGGAACCACCCTGACCTCTTCTGGGGAAATTGGAGAAGGAGTTGTTATTCTTTTGCGGGGGCTAATACCATCAGCATGGAATAGCCTTCCCGGGAAGGTCTTTGCTCTACTATGGCAACGTCTTTTAGTTCTTCGGCGATCTGTTCCAGCATTTCCAGGGCTATTTCGGGATAATGAGCTTCCCGTCCCCGGAATTGAACCCGGACGTTTACTTTCTTGTTGGTTTCCAGCCACCTGCGTGCATCACGAACTTTGAAAGTCGTGTGGTGTTCATTGGTTTTTGGCCGCAGACGAATTTCTTTTATCTCAACAATTTTCTGAGCCTTGCGGGCTTTTTGACGCTTCTTTTCCTGCTCGTAGAGGAATTTTCCAAGATCCATTACCTTACAAACAGGCGGATTGGCATTGGGAGCAACCTCAACCAGGTCTAATTCAGCTTCCCTGGCAATGGTTTGGGCTTCTTCAATTGGTACTACTCCTATGTTTTCCCCTGTGGGGTCAATAAGGCGAACCTCGCGAGCCCTGATGCGATCATTCGCCCGGTAGTTGATGTCTCCTATTGTTCTCTCCTTTGTTGATTAAACTCAGAATTCGATAATACCATAAATAAGGGAATAACGTCAACGGAAGAAGAAGGGGCAGCGTGAGCAAGATTTGCTCACCCTGCCCCAAATTTTCAGACCTGGGCGTGAATGTCGATCTCTTCCTGCATTCTGGTGATCAACTCATCGATGCTGAGCGGGTCAAGCTGGGCGCCCGAGCGCAGCCTGGGAGCAAAGGTACCAGCCTGCTCTTCCCGATCTCCAACAACCAGCATGTAGGGTATTTTTAACTTCTCTGCATCGCGGATTTTGGCACCCATGCGATCACTGCTGTCATCCACTTTAACCCGAAATCCTTCCGCTCTCAGTTTATCTGCCGCTGCGTTTACGTAGGGCAGGTTTCGATCGGTGATCGGGATCAGAACTGCCTGGGTTGGTGCCAGCCATAATGGGAAAGCTCCCCCGTAATGCTCTACCAAAACCCCCATAAAACGCTCCATGGATCCCAGCAGGGCTCGATGAATCATGTAGGGTCGGTGCTGTTTGCCATCCTCTCCTATGTAGGTAAGATCAAACCGATCAGGCAGGTTAAAGTCAAACTGGATGGTGCTCAGCTGCCATTCCCGATCCAGGGCGTCGATCATCTTTAGATCGATTTTTGGACCATAAAAAGCAGCTCCGCCCTCATCAATATCAAAGGGAAGTTTAGCTCGTTCCAAAGCTGCGCGAAGCGCATCCGTGGCATCATCCCAGCGATCGTTTTCTCCTGCCGACTTGTTAGGATCCTGGGTTGCCAGGTAGGCGTGAAAATCATTGATGCCAAAACCACGCAGGATGTGCAAGCAGAAGTTTAACACCCGGTCAATTTCCTCAGGCATTTGTTCCGGGCTGCAGAAGATGTGGGCATCGTCCTGAGTAAATCCCCGCACCCGCATCATTCCGTGTAGTACGCCGCTGCGTTCATAGCGGTAAACTGTTCCCCATTCTGCCCAGCGTAAGGGTAGGTCCCGGTAGCTGTGCAGGGAGTTCTTGTAGATCATGATGTGAAAGGGACAGTTCATCGGTTTAAGGAAATAGGATTCCTCATCTATATCCAGAGGGGAATACATATTTTCTTCATACCAGGTCAAATGTCCGCTGGTTTCCCAAAGATTAGCTTTTCCAATATGGGGAGAAACGACGAACTCATAGCCATTTTTTAAGTGTTCCTCCCGGCAGTATTGTTCTGCTTTATA
>CAZUMG010000074.1:0-4791 GCA_964621895.1 uncultured Anaerolineales bacterium
ATTATCTTGATCCTAACGTGCTTGAGCCTTTGCTATGGACCTGTTTGGGTCTGGGCTTGATCGGTGCGCGATTATCCTTTATCGCCAGATATCCTTATGCTTTTAAAGGCCAGCTCCGTTCAATTATTTCCCTCAATCCAGGCTTGCTCGATCCGGTTGGGGGCTTTTTAATAGCTGCCTTTGCGGGTTATATTATTATCACCCGCAGAAATCTTTTACTCTGGACAGTGTTGGACAGCCTGACTCCCTTTTTTGGTATTATGGCAGCAGCGGTCCATCTATCCCGCTTTGCTTCAGGAAATGGGTATGGATCCCTTTCTACTCTCCCCTGGGCAGTAAATCTTTGGGGTAGCAACCGTCACCCCGTCCAACTATATCTCTGTGGTGCTGCCATTTTAACCCTGATAGGTGTTATGCAAATCAGTTATTTAAAACAACCATTCCCAGGAAATATCTTTTTGTCTTTCACGATGGCCACAGTAGGATATTTCTTATTTCTCAGTAGATATCAAGCTCCAGGGAAGATCCTTTTTGAAGGTTTGCGTGTTAACCAAATCGTTTCCTGGGTGATCCTGTGTTTCACCCTGCTGTTATCCACCTTATTTTCTGTTTCGAAACGAAGGATAGTTATTGATGATGCTTAAAGGAAAGACTATATTAATCACAGGCGCCTCACGAAGGATTGGCCGGGCATTGGCTTTATCACTTGCCAGGAACGGCGCTAGTCTAATTCTTCACCATAATCAGTCCCCAGATGATATCAAGACGCTTCAAGCTGAAATTGCGGCCCTGGGACAGGAAGCCAGTATATTCCAAATCGATTTCTCGGATTCTCAAAGCACCGCGGAAGCAGCAGAAGATTTTTTCAGCAGCCATAAAATATTTGGATTAATAAACAATGCCTCGGTATTTTCCAATCTCAACTGGATTGATACCACCCTTGCTGACTGGGATTATCATCAAGCTATCAATCTCACGGCTCCTTTTCTGCTCAGCCAAGCATTTGCGAGACATCTTCCTGACAACTTTTACGGAAGAATAATCAATATCCTCGATTGGAGAGCTTTACGCCCTGGCGCAGATCATTTTCCCTATACAATCAGCAAAGCTGGTTTAACAGCCCTGACAAAATCCTTGGCCCTAGCGTTAGCCCCTAAAATAACGGTAAATGGCCTTGCTTTGGGAGCAATCCTCCCATCAACCGATGGAGGAAGTTCCGAAAAAATTGTTGCTGAATTACCCATTTCAAGATGGGGTCATTTATCCGAAGTAGAAGACACAATTTTTTTTTTACTCACCGGCCCTGAATACATCACCGGTGAAATTATTCACCTGGATGGCGGCAGGCATCTATATTAGCTAGCAAAGTACCGGCAGTAATTTGCCAGGAGGTACACATGGATAAAGTTATTATTAAAAATCTCGCGGCCAGAGGAATTATTGGTATCAATGACTGGGAGCGTGTAAAACCCCAGGAAATTTTAATTAACATAACCATCTTCGGAGATCTAATCAAGGCAGGTATCTCAGATGACATAACTGACAGCATCAACTACAGAACAATAGCTAAAGGGACCCAATCGCTTGCCGAGAATTGTCAACGAAATACTGTAGAAGCCCTGGCCGCTGACATTGCAGCATTCTGCCTGGAAACACCTGGGGTCATAAAAGTAAAAGTGAGGGTTGAAAAACCAGGGGCAGTACGTTTTGCCGATTCTGTAGGGGTGGAAATTGAACGTTCTAGATAAATCAACCTCGAAGGTTGTTTTAATTGGATTGGGAAGTAATCTTGATCCTGAAAAAAATATTCGCAGCGCCTTATTTTTATTAGAAAAGCAGCTTACTCTCCTGGGGCGAGCATCTATCTGGCGAACTCCTCCAATAGGCAGCTCGGGACCAGATTACCTCAACACTGCCGTTCTTGCAGAAACCCAATTAACTCTCGATCAACTGAAGTCAGATGTTTTATTAGAAATTGAAGATTATCTTGGCCGAATTCGAGTGGCTGATAAATACGCAGACCGTACGTTAGATCTGGATATTTTAATCTATGCTGGCAGAGTCATCGATAATGACATTTGGACCCAGCCGCACCTCACTGTGCCGGCGGCAGAATTATTACCAACGCTGATCAACCAACAAACCGGTGAAACATTATCCCAGGCAGCTGAAAGACTCCTACCCGGGACGCAATTTCATAAACTAGATAATATTTTTGATTAAACGATTTCACCAATTTAAAATTGGAGTGGCTTTGCCCCTCTGGAGATATTATCCAGGAATTCCTGTCTAGTGGATAAATTAACCCTGAAAGCCCCCGACATGGACGATGTTGTCATCCTTGCATCGTGCTTTTTCACTCCCCTCATTACCGAACAAAGGTGCAAACCTTCCACAACAACGGCAACGCCTTTGGGATGAAGGAGTTCATCGATCAATTCTGCAATTTGCCTGGTCATGCGTTCCTGAACTTGCAACCGCTTTGCGAACATATCCACTATTCTAGGTATCTTAGATAAGCCAATTACCTTTCCTTTGGGCAAGTACGCCACATGCGCTCTGCCTAAAAATGGCAGCATATGATGTTCGCACATGCTGTAAAATTCGATATCTCTGACTATTACCATTTCATCATAAGTAACATCAAAGATAGCTTCATTCAGCAGTTCAATGGGGTCTGTTCGATATCCGCTTAACAATTCCTGGTAGGATTTTGCTACTCTTTCAGGTGTTCTCAGCAATCCATCTCTTTCAGGATCTTCTCCAATCGATATCAGGATTTTTTCCACAGCCTTGACTATCTGGTCGTTATCCATGGATCCTTCAAATAATCCCGCGATTCTTTCCAAAATTTCTTTACCTTCGTGCATTATCCCCGCCTTTTTGTATTATCCAATAGGATTTAAACCCAGGCCAACCTTATCTTGCAATCAAGGAAACCATACAAAATCTGTTAAATGTATTAATCAAGGTAAAAATATTAAAAAGCAAACACATTTCGCTTCATTTTTATCTGAAATAAATTATCCAAGTTCGGGTTGGATTAAACCCAAGGTTCCATCGTGCCTTTTATATAAGATATTCATCGCTTCAGCCTGGGCGTTATAAAAAACAAAAAAATTATGATGCCCAAGTAGTTCCATCTGCTCAATGGCTTCCCATTCATCCATCGGTCTCATGAGAAATTGTTTTCTCCTGGCGATAATCGGTGTTTCTTCTTGTTCGTCCTCATCTTGCACGAAGGCTTCAGCTATATCATGGCCCTGTTTCCAGCGTTGATTCCGTTTGCCTTTATATCGTAAAATCCTTCTTTGTAAAGTATCAACGGCTATATTTAATGCTATCAACACATCAGAGGATCGCTCTTCCGCCCGCAATATAAAACCCTTCCCTTGCACGGTAATCTGAACTATTTCTCGTTCTTCTGCGCTTCGGGCTTTCGTTGATGAAACATCCACCCGTGCATCTTCAATTTCATCCAAAAATCGTTCTAAACCAGCGACTTTTCGTTTAATCTGGTCCTCCAAATTTTTATCAACGTTCAAATTACGGCTAAAAATATTGACTTCAAGTGTCATTTAAGCCTCCTTTCCTGTATTTTAACATTAATCCATTTACAGACGTGTTGATCTTGCCAATGTTATTGCATATACTTTTTCCGCATTAGCTTTAAGCAAAGCATCAGCGCATGCATTTATGGTTGAACCCGTGGTCATTACGTCATCTATAACTAAAATATTTTTCCCGGAAATCAATTCAGGGTGCGCTTTAAAAGCCCCGTTCACATTTTCTTTTCTTTGATTAACGGACAATCCCACCTGCGATCTGGTTATTTTTACTCTTTTTAGGACTGCATCTGTCACCATCAAACCGCTTATCCACCCAATTGGCTTGGCTAAGACAAGCCCTTGATTATACCCGCGTTCTTTGGATCGTCTTTTATCAAGGGGAACAACTGTTATCAAATCAATATTCCAATCTTGAGCATGGAGTAATTCGACTAATGGCTGAGCCAATATTTCCCCCAAACATATATCCCGCTTATATTTTAATCTATGAATGGCCTTCTGAAGTGATCCCCCAAAATACCCCCACGAACGGACCGCTGAAAATCGATATTCCAAAGAGCTACAACGTTCACAAATTGATGACTGACCTTGATTCAGCGGTTCACCACAGACAGAACAAATTGGCGGCTTGATGATCCTGATTTTCTGAAAACAGGACGAACAATATCTTTTTCCCCACTCACCACATCCCGCGCAGCGGGGTGGAAACAAGACATCTACTAGTTTCCATCCCACTGTCAAAATCCGAGACCCCATGCTTAATCCTCCCGGATTAAACGTTTTGACTGCCTCGATCCTGATAATCAGCTTCTTGGTTTATTTAGCCGAACATACCTGCGAGAGCAGAATCTTTCAATTGCAATCCTGCCGGTCCTAAGAGGATAATCAGTAAAGACGGGAAAATTAATAAGGCCATCGGAAAAAGCATTTTCACCGGGGCTTGCTGCGCTTTTTCTTCTGCTCTTTGCCTTCGCATTGTTCTCATTTGATCAGATTGGATCCTGAGAACTTTTGCCATGCTTACTCCCAGCTGCTCGCTCTGAACAATCGCTGCCACAAAACTGGTCATCTCAGCAATACCGATTCGATCAGACATATTCCTGAGTGCAATCCGGCGAACATTTCCAAGTTGGATTTCCCGTAGTGTCCTTTGAAACTCATCCGCAAGGGCATCTTCCCATTTTTCTGCCACACGTGACATGGCAGCGTCAAAACCAAGTCC
>CAZUMG010000074.1:4891-5958 GCA_964621895.1 uncultured Anaerolineales bacterium
TGGGACACTAAAACCTTAATTTCCCCTTTTATCTTAATCCGCTCGCGGATAGTGTATGAGATAGTATCCAGGATTTCCGCCAGGTTACCCCCAACCTCCCGCTGAACATTTATAGCTGTGATAATTAAATCAAGGTCATCGCTGGGGATTCTTCGATGAAGATTGCTTAAAGCATCTTCCATACCAATACCTAACTGCATTTCTTTCACAACACGACGGAACTCATCAGAGAGGGGAGGCGGGAGCTCTTTACTGACAGCCTCCAAAGCCTGCATGGTTGAATAGCCTGCTCGTAGACCATTGACAACTAGATTCAACATATCAGGAAGTTGGTTTCCAAAAGTAACCAGGCGTTTACTCTGCTGGCGGCGCATGTAAAACCTGGGAGCCATGCCACCTAAAACTGCTCCAATTAGTGCCGAAATGATATTTTGTCCGCCGATCGCCCAGAGGAAAAACGCCAATAAAAATGACGCGATTACCATAGCGGCAACATACTCTGCCGGTCTTAATTTCAGATCAGCTTGGGCCAAGTTGGTTGCAATCTTGTCTCCAAATTTTGAACCCTCAAGCTGCTTGTCGATCCATTCCGCAAAAAAAGATGTCTTTTGTTCCTCAGCTAGTGAAACAGCATCTTCGAACTCTTCCTCAACATAATGAGAAAATCGATCATCCAGTACTGATTGCTCTTCTCGGACAGTGATTACAATGCCGACTACAAGCAATACTCCTGCTAAAATTCCACCAATGGTAAGAATTATTGTCATTGAGATCAGCCTCAGGTACAGATCAAGGGTTTATTGAACCCCTCGTTTTGAAAAGATTGAGGGAGGCAAGTGGATACCATGCCCCTCAATTTTATCCATATATTTGGGTCTTAACCCTGTGGGAATTAACTCACCTAAAACTTTTCCTTCTTCAATAGCTGTTTGTTCAAATCGGAAAATGTCTTGCATGGTAATGACGTCACCTTCCATCCCAATCACTTCCGTAATATTTACAACTTTTCTTGTTCCGTCCTGCATTCTGCTTTGATGGATAATTAAATCTATTGCGGAAGCAATCTG
>CAZUMG010000074.1:6058-7966 GCA_964621895.1 uncultured Anaerolineales bacterium
AAATCTATTAATTGTTCTACAGTAAACGGATCCTTGGAGAATTTTCGGATGGTCAAACACGGCCCAACCAATGATATTGGTGGGATGACAGCATTAACACGGGATCCATCAGGTAATCTTGCATCCACATATGGACTTGATTCATCGATACGTCTACCCAGAGGTGCCACAATTCTATCAATGATGCGCATAACATGTTCATCACTTTCAAAAGTCACCGGAGCCCGAATTATTTTCCCTGCTTTTTCAAAATAGCAGCTTTTTGCTCCATTAACCATAACTTCTGTTATGTCATTGTCTTCAAGTAGCGGTTGTAAAGGTCCAAATCCCAATATTTCTGCTGCTATTTGTTCAAATAAACGGTGTTTTTCCTGGCGGGACAAAACGATGCTTTCTTCTGTTAATATTTGCTCAAAAAGGTCCCGGATAGTACCCCTTACTTTTTCAACTTCGGAGACATCAATCGAAGGATCCAACTCAGCAAGAAGTCTGTTTTGGACCCGTACCTTCAAATCTGCATAGGTTTCATCTTGGGCATCTTTCCTTGGAGGAGATACCCTTCGGGCTTCCAGAGTTCCAAGCTTCGAGCCGCTTCCTAAAGGTCCTGAATCGCTTTCGCTAGTCGTTTTTCCTTGTTCAATTCTTTTTAATAGTGACATAGTGTTTGTCCTGATATTTCAACAAATATTTTAGAAGAATAAATCAATCATCACTGATCTGACCTTGTTCTAATTGTGACAAAGTCTCCCTTACTTTTCCTACCAATTCCAAGATTCCTTTGCCTATTTCCTTGGATTTCCCCTCTCCAAGCATAAAGGGCACACCTCGATTTACTCCAGGCACAACAACTTCTTTGTCTTCTACTAAAACACATGCAACTTTATGACCAAGATTATGACCGACTTTTTCTGGCGTAATTGCAATCTGTTTATCAAATCGATTCATAACCAATATTACTTTTTGTTTTTGGACACCCAAGGTTCCTAATAGGTTAAACATTGCCCGAGTATTTATTATCGCAGGAATATCTTGCGATGACACCATAACAAGTAAATCGCAAGCATCCAAAGTATCCAGGGTAACATCAGATAAGCTCGAATCAGTATCGACGATAACATAAGAATACAAGCGGGCTAAAAATTGGAGAACTTTCACAACTTGGGATCCAGAAACGCGTTCAGCGTCTTCTGGATGAGGTGGTGCTGCTACAATATCTATGCCGGATGCCTTATGGTGCAGTACAACGTCTTCTACTAGTTCGGTATCCAGCTGTTCGACATTGGGAGTAAGATCAACAATGGATGTTCTTCCCCGTTCATTTAAAAATACCTGCACATCACCAAATTGTAAATTTGCATCAACTATTACTACTGGTGTCTCCACGCTGTGCAGAGTTACTGCTAAATTCGTAGCTATTGTGGTTGTTCCAACTCCACCTTTTGGACTGTAAACTGCAACAATTTTACCCAGTCCTGTAAGTTGAAAAGTTGTTCCCCGAGGATCAGCTAAACTTCCAGTTCCTCTTCCTATAAACTGGACTTCCTGCTGTCTCATAGCTTTTGCTTTTGCACCAGCCCTTCGAATTACAGAGACAAGTTCGTCACTCTTGGGAGGCTTTGTCAAGAAATCCCGTGCTCCTGCAAGCATTGCGCGCCGCATGTAATTTGTATCAGCCTGCACTGATAAAATGACAATCTGCGAGAAAGGCGCTTGCTCCTGGATGCGCTCGGTTGCCTCAATGCCATCCATGTCCGGCATGTTAATATCCATTAACACGACATCAGGATCCAGCGCAACAGCTTGCCTGATTGCATCTTGTCCATTTCGCGCAGTTCCCACAACGTTGATATCGTTTTCAAATTGCAGGAGCCGGGCTACATTTTTTCTTGTTTCTTCCTGATCATCCAC
>CAZUMG010000075.1:0-5026 GCA_964621895.1 uncultured Anaerolineales bacterium
TTGAACCAGATCACCGGCTTTCCGATAAGGAAAAGCAGCAGTTAAAACGGACCTTAATTGAACGTGTCCAACGTGAGATAGATACCTCACCTCCTGAAACCAGTGGAGACTATAAAGTCATGGTCAGGGATTTTATCATTACCTGCTACGGCAGCTTGGCAGATGAATATCCCCTGACAAAGTATGAACAAACCCAGTTGTTAACTGAAATTGAGGATGAAATTACTGGATTTGGGCCAATTCAACCCTTGCTTGCGGAAACTGATATCAGCGAGATCATGATTTATGGTCCAGAGCAAGTATATGTAGAGCGCAATGGGAAATTGGAGGATACGGACATCAAATTTGATGATTCTGATCACGTTATGCGGGTTATCACCCGGATCCTTGCTCCCCTGGGCAGGCGAGTAGATCAGGAAAACTTAATGGCAGATGCTCGGCTCCCAGATGGCTCTAGGGTGAATATCGCCATACCCCCTGTGTCTGTAGATGGACCATCTGTGACCATCCGGAAATTTTTGGAAAGTAAACTATCTATTCAGCAGGGCATTCAGCTGGGGACTCTGACCAGTCATATGGCAGAATTCCTGCAAGCTTGTGTGGCTGCTCGATTAAATATATTGATAACCGGGAATACCAGTTCGGGAAAAACGACCTTATTGAATATCCTGGCCGGATCAATATCGGATGAAGAGAGAATTATTACAATTGAAGATGCTGCGGAATTGAATCTGAACCAAAAATACGTTGTTCGCATGGAAACGCGCATGCCCAATGTGGATGGAAAGGGCAGTGTTTCCACCCGGGACCTGGTCCGTAATGCGCTGCGAATGCGTCCTGACCGGATCATTATTGGCGAGGTTCGAAGTGGAGAAGCGCTGGATATGCTTCAGGCTATGAACACCGGTCATGATGGATCGATGACAACGCTGCATGCAAACTCACCCCGGGATGCAGTTTCTCGCCTGGAAACAATGTGCATGATGGCTGGTTTGGAAATGCCGTTGATGGCGCTGCGGACCCAAATTGCGGCTGCTATTGATCTGATTGTCCACATGGAGCGGCTGTCTGATGGGACCCGTAAAGTAACCCGGGTGACTGAGGTTCCTCGCATGGAGGGAGATATCGTCACCCTATCGGATATTTTTAAATTTGACCAGACTGGCGTTTCCTCAAAGGGAAAAGTTGAAGGGGAAATGGTGGCAACCGGACTCCGCCCATTATTTACACCGCGCTTAGAGGCAACCGGTCATAAGTTAAGAGGTGAAATATTTGGGGCATGATACCAGGAGTATGTCCTGATCTTGCAACTTCTTCTGAAAACTTCCGTATATATCGGTGTTAGAAATCTTTTGCCTGACGTTATGTCAGGCTAATTTATTATCACAGTAATGATTATCATTAAAAGAACAGGAGTAGATATGAAAAAAGATCAAAGCAGGTTTATTTGGGGAGCCTTACTTATCCTGGCAGGTATTATGTTCATGCTCCAGGAATTAAATGTTCTCGGAAATGTCTTTCAGTATTTATGGCTGCTGCTGATGGCGGCGGGAGCAGGGGTCTTTTTATGGATTTACTTTACCAAGAAAGATCAGTGGTGGTCGATCATTCCAGGTTTGACCTTATTAGGACTAACCCTGGTTGGCCTGGAGGAAATTATTAATGTCTTTCCTGGATCGGATTGGACCGGGGCTGTCTTCCTGGGTTGTATTGGCTTGGCTTTCTGGCTGGTCTATCTTAGACGGCGCGATCAGTGGTGGGCAATTATTCCCGGGGGAGTTTTAGTGACCCTGGCTTTCGTGGCTGGTTTTGAGTCAGTAACTCCCTGGACCGAGGTGATCTTTTTCCTGGGAATGGCAGCAACTTTTGCCTTGTTGGGAGTACTTCCCAATCAATCCCAGGACCTCCGTTGGGCTTTTATTCCAGCCGGGATCCTGATGGTAATCGGCATCGCGGCGTTCGCACCACTGCAGTCGGTCATCCATGTGATTTGGCCGGTACTGTTGATTGCCCTGGGTATCTTTGTTCTGGTTCGTAATTGGAAATAATGGATTATTAAGAGGAGTTTCGGAATGGAGAATGTCAAGTTATACCGCAGCTTTTCAAACCGAATGGTTGGCGGCGTTTGTGGTGGGTTGGGTATTTATCTGAACATTGACCCGATTTTTGTCCGCCTTTTATTTGTCTTGCTTCTTTTTGGCAGTGATTTTGGATTCATTCTTTATTTATTGCTCTGGATCCTGATCCCAGAAGAAGGACATGCCTACGGATTTAAGGAAGATTCCTTCAGTGATAAGGTGAAATCCATGGGCAGTGATATTCAGCAGGCAGTTGCTCATCCGCATCCCCAGGCGGGATTAATCATGGGGATTGGGTTGATAGTGATCGGTGGATTTTTATTCCTGGATCGCATAAATTTAAGCTGGTTAAATTGGATCAATTTTGATAACTTGTGGCCGCTTCTCTTAATTGTGGGCGGATTGGTCCTGTTATTTCGTAAGAGAGCTGAGTGAGGTTAAGTTATGGAAAACAATCCGAAGTATTACCATCGCAGGAGCTATTTTGGACCAATTCTATTGATTGTGGTTGGCTTATTATTTTTAGGCAATAACCTGGGATTTATCCCTGGAGAGGGTTGGGAAGCTATCTGGAAGCTCTGGCCGGTTCTCTTGATCATTGCCGGGTTGAATGACCTGATCCAAAGGGAGGGAATCGCCTGGCCGATTTTGTTAATGGGTTTAGGAACATTCCTATTAATAAATAATTTAGGTCCTCAATCCTGGATTAGCTGGACGAAGATTATTCAACTCTGGCCAGTATTATTAATTGCTGTCGGAATTGACATTATGTTTAAAGGCCAATCTGGGTGGGCCACCCTTGCTGGGATTGTGCTCACTATTGCCCTGGTCGGCGGAGCAATCTGGATTGGTTTTCAAGGTTTCCAGGTTACTGCTGTATATGATGATATTCACGAAACCTATCCAGAGGGGATAACCTCTGCAGATATCGACCTATCGCTGGGTTTGGGCGAGATTATCCTGACAACTGAACCTACCAGTGAAGTATTAATTACTGGTGAAGTTACTCCTGAAATCCCCGGTGGACATTTAGAAAAATCTGGAAATCTGGTCAGCTATCAGCTAGAACAGAATTCACCAACATTTTATCCCCATACTGCCAGATGGGAATTAAGCCTTACGGAAGATTTGACAGTGAATTTGGCGGTAAGTAATGCTGTCGGAGAAATGCTGCTCGATGGTAATAACATTGATCTGGGAAGCTTTGATGCCAATCAGGTGGTTGGCAGGATCGTTATACAGCTGCCGGATTCAAGCACAGAGGATATATTAATTAAACAATCTGTTGGGACCATTCTGATCCAGATACCTGAAGATGCCAGAGTGGCAGTAGACGCCAAGAACGGCTTGACCAGAGTCAAATTTCCCTCGACTTTTGATCTTGAAAATGGCTATTATGTCACTCCTGGGGCGACTAGAGCTAATGCTGATTTATTCATCACAATTGAACAGGCTGTAGGTCTGGTCACCATCCAGTTTGCGCAATAAGGCCCTTGGGAATTAAGAGGATTAAAAAAGCCGCAGGACTTCCTGCGGCTTTTTAGTTATTAAGTTACTCAGGACGATTAATGCTGTCTGCCTGACTAAAACCCTGGGGATAACGTTTCCGTAATTTCTTTACATTGTGATTGGCAATATCTTCGAGAGTTATCCCGCAGGCTGTTGCCGCTTCAGCGAGGTACCAGAGGACATCACCCAACTCGTCTTGGAGGGCTTTTTGATCAAAAGGGTGTCCGTGGGCGGTCATTTTTTTCACCAAATTGGCAAACTCTCCTGCTTCTCCTGTCAATCCCAGCGCCGAAACGATTAATCTCTGTTGTCCTTCCCCGCCTGCGCCGGCTGACCGGTTAGCAAGATTTTGATAGGTATTCAGGGTTAATTGATCTGTCATTATCCGGTTTGCTCCATTGAATGGGCTCTTTTTGTGATTTCGTCAACCAGCTGGTGCAGCTCCTGCTTTAAAAACGGGAATGGTGAGTTATCAAAGATTTCCACAAGGGACTGGTAATACCAGAGTGAACCATCTTTTCCGCCGGTAAACTTTGACCAGGTAGCTTCTCCCTCGGTTTGTAGATCCTGCAAAATTGACCTGGCATTATGAATTTTGTCTGCCAGCGATACCAGCTTGATAGTATCTGAGGCATGCTTAATTTTCTCAAGATAAGCTATCTTCCTGTTTTTCCAGGGCGGTTTTGGAATTGTATCTGAATCGGAGCACCCTTCAACTATTTCAGCAACATCCGCTCCGAATCGTTTTTTGATTAAGTACAATGTCTTTTTACCGCCTTGATCTTCCACCGCATCATGCAGTAAAGCTCCGATAGCCTGGTCCTCACTTCCCCCGTTTTCCAGTACCATCGCCGATACTGACATCAGATGGGTAAAATAAGGCACATGTTGGGATCCTTTTCGGGTCTGGGTTTGATGAAGCTTAAATGCCAGGTCCAGAGCGGATAAATATCGGTCAGTTAACATAAAAATTCCTTGTAAATATCTTGGAAAATTATTCTGAATCTGTCCTTGAGATGGAAGAATTAGCTTACTTAATGGAGGTATTATACACTCGAAAGATCAACAGAGGCAGCTTTAGCTGAGTGAGATTTGTTGGAAAATTGGAGCCTTCATGGTTTACATACCTGCCCCCAGGCGTAAAAAGTGGGGACATAGATTACCCGGGTACCATTATTATGGGCTTTCCGGTCTTGCGTTTTCAACTCTAGAAGGTCCTCTGGAGAGACCAAATCCGTAAGGTCGTCTTCGAGAACCAGCCACTCAGATTCTTGTTCCGCATCGGTTGGTTCGCCTTTCCAGGCGCCTCCGTATATGCCGGTTTGAATATTGGTAAATCCGCCTTGATGAAAAAGTGCGGGTAATTTTCTCCCCATGAGGGGATCTGCGCCGGCGGTCTGTAAAGCAGTGATCTGATAATCTCGAAGGGAACTGAACTC
>CAZUMG010000075.1:5126-7786 GCA_964621895.1 uncultured Anaerolineales bacterium
CAGAGAATAATCAGCACCGTAAATTTCCGCAGGAGAGAGAGATTGTAAATCTGGCAGCAGGGCACCAGTCCCGCAGCCCATATCGAGGATCTTATCCGCCGGACTGGTTTTAAGCAGGTCAAAAAAATACAAGCGCAGAGCTTTGGTCCATTGTGCTTGGATCAAAAAACGGGTGTGCCATTCCTGAATCGAGAGGGACATGGGTGGTTAACTCACCGGTTTGTGCTGCCAGATATCCTGCCAGCCATCATCTAAAAGGTTGCCTAAGACCTGGTTTATTCCCTGTCCGGGAAGTACGTCTCCATCGGGTTCAACGTAGAACCAGGCTTTTCCTGCTCCCTGAGAAGAAACCTGACTTCCTTCCAGTTCAAGGGTGATAGGATTGTGATCTGAGTACGGCACAGGAAGGTCCCACTTGAGGGGAAGATCAAGTTCCGCCACCAGGGTTTGGGCTGCTGTTAATGCTTGCAGCAATCCCTGGTCAGATAGAGAACTGACCGAGAGGGAAATGGCGTTAGCGCCTAAATCCTTGCATTTTTTCAAGATCTGGGATAGTCCAGGTGAAATCTCAGAATTGATGGTGATATGGACTGTTGTGAAAATATCTTCATCAAGAATGGATTGGAGTGATTTCCATGATTCCTTATCGGTTGGGGAAAGGACAAATAACAGGTGATCCAATCCGCTTTCCAGCAGTTGAGTCCTGAACTCTTTTTGGTTGAGTTTATACCCATCCGTTAATAGACCGGTAACTTGGCCATTTTTTTCTGCCCTATTTATCAAGGAAATGAGGTCATCGCGGAGGGTGGGTTCACCACCAGTAAATATCAAGTGGGGAATACCCGCCTGCCAGGCTTGATCAATAATTGTGAGCCATTCATCAGTTGATAATTCCCGATCAACCCGCCGCAGAGGAGCAAGTTCTGGGTTGGTTTTTTCAGGAAGTTGATAGGTAATTGCACAGTCCAGCCGATAAGGCGCGGAAAGTTCACCACTGTACGGATCCTCTCGAGAAATTTCCAGATAACTTTCCGGGTCAAGGTCAGGAATTTCGAGCAGGTTGTGGATCTTTTGGGTTAATTCTATAAAATCATGCCGCGCATCAGTGCGATTGATGTGATATCGCCTGGCTATCGTTTGGGCCACTTCTTCAATAGGGGTTGATTTAATCAGGTGGTAAGCGTATTCCGTTGCTGTCTGATTGAGGTGTAGGATCGTTGCTGCATTAATAATCAGCAGTCCTTCACCATCCCCACCGACCCTTAAATGGAGCCGATACTGCTGTTTGGCAGATGAGGGTGTTTGGTAGTGGTAGATCCCTGGGGAGATTAGCTTAGCCGTTGTAAATAAAGAAATGAGACTGGAAAATAGTTTATCCATAGCATACTCCAATCAGGACAGCGCCAACCCTGGTTATCCCTATGTCTATCTAATAGTTATATCACCATGTATCAAAGCGGATCAGCTCTTTTAGCGGTTTGCGTATTTTGTTTTTTGGTTCATCCAGAGGGTATCCCAGTGGTGTAAAGGCCACTGGATTAACATCTTCCGGTAAGGCCAGGAACTCCCTGGCAGCCTGGGGATTAAAATCACCAACCCAGCAAGTTCCCAGGCCAAGGTCTGCTGCTTGCAGGGTAATATGGTCGAGGACAATGGCAGCATCTACGATCGCATAACTCTGGTTGTCATATTTATGACGGTGCCATCCTTCAGCTGGAAGACTGCAGATACACAAAACGATCGGCGGCTGGACAAACCAGTCCCGGTGATAAATTTTAAGCAGTTCATCCTGTTTGTTTTCAGTCTTAATGATAATAATTTGAAAAGGTTGTTGGTTGGAAGCGGTGGGTGCCAGGCGGGCAGCTTCAAGGATCAGATTAAATTTTTCTTCTTCAATTAAATCAGGTGAATATTTCCGGCAGCTGTATCGCTGATGAACTAATTGGGCAAATTTCATAATTACTCCTTTTTCGGGGGATTGGGCTTATATCAAATTAAACATGGTCCACAACCAGATAGTTGTTCCGGCACCGAGCATTCCCAGACCCATTCCTGCCAGGGAATCTGTCAGGTAGTGAACGCCCATAACCAGCCGGCCCAAGGTAACCAGGACAGCCAGCAGGACCGCCATAATAAAGAACGCCAGGCTGTTGCCAGCGGCAACGGGCAGGATCAAGGCAAGATACCAAACCCGTAAAGCATCCCCACTTGGAAAGGATGGATCTGCAGGTTCCAGGGGCTGCAGCATTTTTATATCTGTTTGCTCATGAAAGGGTCGGGAGCGATTTACTAGACGCTTAAGGAGCTGTTCAATACCCCCTATTATCAGGAATAACAATCCTGCCAGAGCTCCTAACTTCCAGTTAAAGCAAGTAATGAAACCCAGAATAATTAATGCCGTAGCTGTCTTACCCAAAAACCAGATTTCTTTAAATAAACCGTTCCAGGGTTGTTGATTGAAAGTTGCCTGGGCTATTCTAACGATCCGGATTTCCCAGCAGGCGATTTGTTCCTGAAAATGCAAACAACCGATGAAGAAAAGTGCTAAGCCAATAGTCTGGTAAATCATAATTTTTCGTTTACAAGCTCGGGCCAGACCGGATAATACATCAACCATTGATCTGGTGCTAGTTTAATGTATTCCTCAATTCTTTTCAGAA
>CAZUMG010000076.1:0-1718 GCA_964621895.1 uncultured Anaerolineales bacterium
TCAATCCGAAAAATCTCTCCTAGAATTTAGAGAAAGTTATGCTACACTAGTAAGAAATTTTTCGTCAGAACCGGGGAGATATTTTGAAAGACTTTCTGCGTCAACAGGTTCATATCAACGTTCAAATCGAGGGGACCACAAATTCGTCTTTCCTGGCAGAGTTGGGAAATATCTACGGAGCAGAGCGGGTATTGGTGTACAAACTCCCGCAAAAAAGGTTTATCCGTCTGAGTGATCTGCCCTCCAACCCAGCCCAATCCTTGTTAAAGATTGGAAAGGATCTGCTTGGAAGCACTCCTTTCTTCAACCATTCACTAGACCGATCTAGCGAACCAGAAAAATCAGAGCAGGATCTCTGGTACCCACGTAAGAAACTACCGCCAGACACAGCTGCGGTGATTGGTTTTTTTACACCCAGCTTGTTTACAGGAGTTTTGGAAAATCCCTTTATCAGTATTATCCTTAAAGATCCCCTTGAAAGAATGATAACCCTCTATGATGAGTGGAAAAATAACAAGGGTGATGTTGATTGGCGCACAAAAGTTCCTTTTGATCCCGAGCTTCCCTTTATCGACTTTGCCGTCCAGAATGGATTCGCCAATTTTCAATCAAAATGCCTGGGAAACCGCCGCCTGGGTGATTTTGATCTGGTAGGAATAGCGGAATGCCAGGCAGGATTTATAGCCCAATTGAAAAATAAAGATTGGACCGGCTTCGTCAACCCAAAGCCATCCGGATTCCAAATTGAAAAACCAAAATATCGAAGACTGGGAATTACCCCTGATTTCCTGGATCAGTTTCAGGCTTTGAACCAGATGGATTATGCTATTTATCAACAAGCAAAAGAGTTTATGGGCTATTGCTGACAGTAAATACACAAGGACAAATTCTTAATTAAAAAAGAAACCGCTGGTGAACAGCGGTTTTTTTAGTCGGGGCGGTCGGATTCGAACCGACGGCCTTTGCAACCCCATTGCAACGCGCTAGCCGGACTGCGCCACGCCCCGAACGCCATGCATTATAGTGCTTTCGCTCTGATCTGACAAGATATCTTATCCCTTTGGTCTTCATCCAGATCAGGGTCTTCGTTAAATTGGCAGGTGATAAACCTGCCATCTTTTGTAAATCTCAGCACCCATCTTCTCAGCGGTTAAAACGGATGTCGGGTTATCTGCACTGGTAATAGACAGATCCGCCCACTGATAGCCGTGAGCCACAGCCCGGGAAAAAAGCCCTTCAAATAACAAAACAGCAACGCCGGTATTCCAATACTCAGGTAGGATTAAAACACTTTTTACGGTCATGCTGCGAGGTGAACGCCATTTTAATAGCCCCAGTAAATGGAGCATATCCCAGGGATAACATAATCCGTTCACATCGATGAAAATCTCGTTTAGATTGGGAAGGCCGGGCAAGAAGCCTACTGTTTCCCCATCCACATCGGCAAAGAGAATAAAGGAGGGGTCCGCAATGGATTTAAAAGGTTCCAGCATGGCTTCCAATGCATCCCGGCGCCATCCAATCGGATCATTCAGATGTGCCAATGCCAGGGTTAACAGGTGATGAACGCGATCAATCTCTTCCTCCCAGCAATTAAAATTAGCCTCCCGGATGGTTATTTTACCCTGGGCTTTTATGCGTTCAGCCAATCGAATCAACCGCTGGAACTGGCTGGAATCTTCCAGGTTGATGCGCAGGGCAATATTTTGGGCTCGAGC
>CAZUMG010000076.1:1818-3007 GCA_964621895.1 uncultured Anaerolineales bacterium
CGGTCAAAAAAGATCCCTTTTTCTGGATCGATCACCTTTTTCCTTTCGGGGAGCAGCGGCGGCACCCAATTGGGATCACCCCGGTAAATTTTCCAGGGAAAAGTTAAAAATTTCCTCCTGTCTCCTGGACTCTGAACTTTTCTGATTTCAATACCTTCCATGGTCCACCTCGAGTAAAAATATCGATTGGTGAGAATTCCCCCAGTTAGTTCACCCGGCGCTGTTTTAGCTCCTGAACGATCTTCAAGAAATCCTTTCGATCGAGGGGATATTTAAAAGCGATAAATATTCCGACAGCCAATAACACTGCCGGGATGGGGCCAATAACCAGTTTGATGCCGAGGACTGCTTGTGGATTTTGCTGAAGAACGTTGGGCTGATAACCGGTCACATCCAGCAGCAGCAAGATTAATGGCAGGGCGACAGATGAGGCAATTTTGTGGGTTAAGGTCGTTAAACTGTAAAACATGCCTTCATGACGCTCCCCGGTTTGGTACTCATCCCATTCAATGGCATCCGGTAAAATCGCCCAGGGAAGAACATGAGCAGCTGCTACCCCGATCCCTGCCAGGGAGCACAAGACTAAAAGAATACCCATCCCGGTATACGGAGTCACAAAGATCAATGCCAGCTGAACCACTGCCCAGAAAGCAATACCGAACATATAAGCATAACGTTTGCTCCACCGTTTTGATACCCAGGTCCAGATAGGAAGCGCAAACATGGCAACCACGAATATGCTGGCCATGATGATGTCGTTTTGAGATTCCCGGTTAATAACATATTTTATATAAAATAATAAACTTGTTTGTAGAATATCAATTGAAATCCAGGTTGCCAGGAAGATCCCCAACCCGTAGCGGAAGGGAATATTTTTCCAGGTGGATTTTAACGATTCAATCAGGGTGGGTTTTTCAAGGTCAAGGTATTCTTCCCTTTCTTTCGTTCCGAAAAATACCAGGAACATCGGCAGGGCAGAGATCAAGCCGAAGATGGCTCCCATGGTAAGGACCTTAGGCGCATTTTCCGGAGTGAATGATCCCACAATCAGCAGCGGCAAGGTAAAGGCCATCAAACTTCCCAGTATTGAAAAAAACATCCGGTAGGAGGTCAAGGAAGTGCGCTCATCATAATCGGATGTCAATTCCGGAGTAAGCGCAAAATAGGGCATATACAAAAGGGTAGCGGA
>CAZUMG010000076.1:3107-7762 GCA_964621895.1 uncultured Anaerolineales bacterium
GCTGCGAGACCTGGCCTCAATCCGACCACATCGACCATAAATATGGCAAAATATGCTCCCAGGATTGTGGTGGTTAAGCTGAATCCGATATCTCCTGACCCGTACATCAATTTTTGCCGCCGGGTTAACTCTGCCGTCATAAATCCCATCCTTTGGTTTTAAGTTCGGGTAATTAAGCTGTCTATTAAATTACAAACTGCCCGATTTAGATAAAACATCCCAAACGGGTACTACACTAAATCCTGCTGGCCATTACTTGGAACCCCGGCGGATAACTAGCTCAATAATCAGACCGTAGAGAATCCCGGCCAGAAATGACACCCAATCGCTTGCCCCGGTGGTGAAAAAATAGGCGGCACTTACCAGTAAACCCAATCCAGCTCCTCTCAGAGCCCAATTCCATTTTCCTGGCACCAGTTCCCAATCTCCCGCCAGGCCGATCATCAATCCCATCACTAACCGGTTGTACCATAATCCGAATAACAACAGCTGATTACCCTGCCAACCAAGTCGGAGGGCCCCACCCACGATACAAAAAATTCCCAGTACAGCACCAGTAAAGATTCCCAGCCATAACCTTTTTTTGATCATTTTTGAAGTTCCTTTTGTAATTTTTACTATTTTTGTATTGTATCTTATCTGGGTTCCAGTGGATCAAGTTCCCAAAAATAAAAAACCATTTTCTTGACTTTTGTCTACAAATTTGCTATTCTAAAACTACCAAACGGTTGGTAGGGAATGGATCCGGTGACCAGGGAGAAAATCCTTCAAGCAGCAGCTCAAATCTTTCAGGAAAAAGGCTACTCGGCAGCGTCCATGCAGGATATTGCTGAAGCCGTGGCGCTTAAAAAAGGCAGTCTGTATTACCATGTCAGCAGTAAACAAGAGATCCTGTTAGCCTTGCTGGATGAAGCCCTGGATATGATCCTGCAGCGCCTCCAGGCAGTCACCTCCCAGAATTTATCCCCCAGCCTAAAATTACGGCAAGCCATGAAAGCGTACCTGGCTTTCCTGGCAGAAAATCGGTCGCTTTCCTCTGTACTGTTATTGGAGTACAGATCCTTGGAACCCAAGTATAAGGAATTACACATCCCCCGGAGAGACCGGGTCGACCGCATCTGGCGGGATATTCTCACGGAAGGCAGCAACCAAGGAGAGTTTCAATCGCAGCAGCCAGCGTTGACAGCCAAAGCGCTGCTGGGGGTGCTCAACTGGACAATTACCTGGTACCGCGAAGATGGACCTCTTACTCCAGATGAAATTGCTGATTATATTGCAGATCTTTTTATTCAAGGTTTATTAATTCGCCAAGGGGCTTCTACTGAAACCGGGGGACGGGAGGTGAATCCAGAAGAATTTATCGCTGGACCAGCTGTTAACCTGGATTGACCCCATTTCCAGCAGCAATTTGTTATTCAGCTGAAAAATTGTACCCCTGCTAGACCTCATCCAATCCATAAACCGATCATATCTGGAGGAAGTTATGTATTCTTTTACCCCAACAGAAGAACAACAGATGCTCTTGGATGCTGTTCGGCGGTATGCAGAAGGAGATCTCCGCCCAGCAGCCAGGGAGGTGGACGAAAGCGCCGATCTTCCTCCAAAATTAGTTGAAAAGGGTTGGGAGCTCGGCATTCTGCAGGCGCTGATCCCTGAAGCATATGGGGGGTTTGGCGAATATTCAGCCCTAACCGGAGTCCTGGCTGCTGAAGGGTTAGCCTATGGAGATCTAGCTGCAACCCTGGCAGTTATGACCCCCAATTTATATGTTCTTCCCATTCTACTGGCTGGATCCGAAGAGCAAAAGAAACTGTATATCCCTCCGGTGATAGCAGGCGAATGGATACCCTTTACCGGGGCATTAATCGAACCCGCCTTTAACTTTGATCCCCTGGATCTTAAAACGACCGCAAAAGCCAAGGGGAGCTCCTATGTGATTAACGGGGAGAAAACCTATGTGCCCTATGCTCCGGAGGCAGAATCTCTGGTTATCTATGCTAATCTGGATGGAAAAACCCAGGGCTTTATTATCCCCCGTGAGACAGAAGGACTGAGCATTGGCGAACGCCAGAAGACCCTGGGTATTCACGCCTATCCCCTTTATCCAGTGATTCTCAAGGATGTTTCCATCCCTTCCAGCCAGAGATTAAACGGTCCTGATGGTCATGCAATGGATGCGATCCTGGCTGCCTGGCATATCGCCCTGGCAGCTTTATCGGTTGGTATCGCTCAAGCCGCCTTTGAATATGCCATTGCTTACGCCAAGGACAGAGAGGTCTTTGGGGTTAAAGTGGCTCAAAAACAAGCCATCGCGTTTATGATTGCGGAGATGGGTGTAGAAATTGAAGCAACCCGATTATTGGCCTGGGAAGCCGCCTGGATGCTGGATGAAGGCAAAGAAAAAGCCGCTCAACATGCTTACCAAGCCTATTTCGCTGGGGTTGATATGGCGATGATGGTTACTGACCAGGCAGTCCAGATATTAGGAGGTCATGGTTATATCCGCGAACATCCTGTCGAAATGTGGATGAGAAATGGGCGCGGATTTGCAGCTTTTACCGGTCTTGCAATGGTATAGATCACCTTTCCCGCTCTGGCGAAATCTGGCCGAGGCAGCTGATAGCTCTCTCACAGATAAGATAAAGGAGACCAACATGATTAGTTTTGAAATGCCAAAACCCCTGGAACAAACTCAACGGGTGGTTGAAACTGTAGCCAAGAACATGATGCGGCCCATTTCCCGAGAAATGGATGAAAACGAACATGAAATCCCCCACGCCTATATTCAATTTATGCATACAGCTACCAGGGCCATGGGATCTTCTTCCATGGCAGCTGATCAAAAACCTCCTGAGGGGAAAGGGGATCCCACCAAGGAGAAACGCCCCCCGATCAACTATCAACGTTTAATGGTTATGGTGGAAATGTTATCCTGGGGGGATGCGGGTATCTATCTCTGCACGCCGGGCGGTATGCTGGGCGCAGCAGCGGTCTCCGCGGCCGGCACACCAGAGCAAAAGAAACGTTTCTTAAGCCGGTTTACAGGGGATCAACCGGTATTTGATGCTATGGCAATGACCGAGCCCCAGGCTGGATCGGACACATCTGCAATCCGGACAACGGCTGTTTTGGATAAGAAAACCAATCAATGGGTTCTTAATGGCGAAAAGATATTCGTGACCGCTGGACATAAAGCCCTGATCGACTCGAAAGGTTTTATCGTCGTTTGGGCCAGCCTGGACTTGGAAGCTGGCCGGTCCGGGATCCGCTCGTTTGTTGTTGAAGCGGATACGCCCGGCTGCAAAGTCACCAAGCTAGAAGAAAAAATGGGCATTCGCGCCAGTGATACTGTTTCGATTGTATTTCAGGACTGCCGGATACCTTTTGAGAATATCCTGGGATCTCCCGAAATCGAAAGAAGCACCACGGGCTACCGGGGAGCCATGGAAACCTTTGACGCAACCCGCCCTATCGTCGCTGCCTCCGCTCTGGGCGTCGCCCGGGCAGCCCTGGAATTTACTGTTGAAAAGCTGAAAGAGGAAGGGATCACCATCCGCTACGGCTTACCCAGACAAAAAATGACCTATCTTGAAGAGGAAATTATTAACCTGGAAACCCAGCTGAGAGCTGCCTGGCTGCTTACCCTTAAGGCACTCTGGATGGCCGATAACCACAAATCCAATGCTTTGATTGCTTCTATGAGCAAGGTCAAAGCCGGAAAAGTAGCCTCAGTAATCACCCAGAAAGCTGTAGAGCTCATGGGCCCACTTGGGTACAGCCAGGAATATTTACTGGAGAAATGGTTCCGGGACGCAAAAATTAATGACATCTTTGAAGGCACAGGTCAAATAAACCGACTGGTTGTAGCTCGCAATATTCTGGGGTATCGGGGCAGCCAACTAAGATAGTCTGATTGTGAACTGATTGGGCTAACTAAGCTGCTGCTCCGAATAGAGGAGAGAAGATATGAATTATCTAATAAATAAAGCTGTGGTGATCGGGTCAGGTACCATGGGAGCTGCGATTGCCGCTCACCTGGCAAATGCAGGCATTAAGGTCAGTTTACTGGATATCATTCCCAGGGACTTGACTGATGATGAAAAAGAACAGGGATTAACCCTGAAAGATTCCCAGGTCAGAAACCGGATCGTGAGCCAGGGTTTCCAGACTGCCCTGAATTCCAAGCCAGCCAGTTTCTATTCAAATAAGGCTGCAAACCTGGTCCAGCTGGGCAATCTTGAGGATGATTTCCAACTAATTCAAGCTGCCGATTGGGTAATTGAAGTCATCATTGAAAATCTAGAAATTAAAAAAAGCTTGATGGAAAGAATTGACAAAATCCGGTCGGATCGAACCATTATCAGCACGAATACCTCCGGTATCCCGGTTACTTCAATTGCTGAAGGCAGATCGAAAGGATTTCAGGAACATTTCCTGGGAACGCACTTTTTTAACCCTCCCCGCTACTTAAAACTACTTGAGATTATCCCCACGGCCAATACCCTGCCAGAGGTTGTTAACGATCTCAGCCATTTCGTAGAATTTCGTTTGGGCAAAGGCGTAGTGGTGTGTAAGGATACGCCTAACTTCATTGCTAACCGGATGGGTTTTGGCAGCGGCGCTTTTGTGCTGGACTACATTCTCAAGAATAAGTA
>CAZUMG010000077.1:0-7694 GCA_964621895.1 uncultured Anaerolineales bacterium
AACCCGGTCAACACATAATAGGTGGTGATCACAAAACCCAGCAAATCATAAACGAACAAGTCCAGAATGATGGCCCGGCGTGCCTCGGATTCTCCAGCGTTCCTGGCGAACCAGGTCAGCAGCAAGCCGCCGATCAAGGCTGCTCCATATTCCCGGGCGGCAAAGACTCCCCCACCAGTGAGAGACGCACCCATAAGTTTATAAAGACCAACGGGAAAGATCAGTAAAATCAAGCCGAATCCCAGACAAACAAGCGCTTTAATGATCATCAAGGTTTTTAATTTCATCGTAATTCTCCTTTTCTAATGTTTGGTGATTATCTGACACAGGAATTGAATGATGAATTGTTGATAAGAACGCACCTCCTTAGATTAAATTTCTTTGATATTCAGACCAGGATAGCGGATTGACTCAGCAGACTCAGAGCAAATCCTTTGCAGAGAAATTGAATGGAGAATTAGACAGAGAATTTGAACTCCAATCAGAAAAAAAAACTGGATCTTGATCAGGTTTTGGTAATGGTTTTTCATGATTTTTAAGGACCTCTTCTTAACTCTAAGTAATTTTGTCTGTATAATACAATTGGAGCGTTAAAAAACCGCTAAACCAACGCAAAACAGAAAAAAATCAAGGAGAGTGCCTCCAGGATGTTAGAAATCAGGGCATTGGGCAACCCAAAACTGGCTGTTGATGGGGAAGATCTTGAGTCCCTCTCCCTGCGAGCACAGGTTATGCTGGTTTTCCTCAGCCTGGAAGGTGGAAAGCACTCTCGTAATTACCTGGCCGCCATGCTCTGGCCGGAAAGTCCAGAAGCAAAAGCTCTGACCAGCCTAAGAGTTTTACTCTCAGAACTCCGCAAGTTAGTTCCTGGTTGTCTGGATATTCAGCGGACCGATCTGGGCATAAATCCAGAACAAGAACTTTACCTGGATATCGCTGAATTTGAAGGGTTTCTGAAAGCTGGAGAATTATCAAAAGCCTATCAGCTGTACCGGGGCGACCTGCTCTCGGGAGTATTTATTCCAGGCAGCCCAGAGTTTGAAAATTGGCGGCGCTGGGAGAATGAGAGGATCCGGCTCTTCGCTCTCAGACAAGGTGAAAAGACTATTTTGAAGGAATTCGGTCTGGAGAATTATCAGGATGTTGATAGTTATTGCCGGGATTTGATCAGGATTGATCCCACTAATGAGATAGCCAACTTGTATTTCATCTTAGCCCAGGCAATCAGAGGTCACCGCTCTGCCGCCATCAAACATATCCAGGAGTATGAAACAAGCTTACAAGAAAATCTAGGAATGGACCTTCCTGATGAGGTAACCAGGATCCAGGAAATGATATCCACAGGGGATCTGGATTCCCTCATCAAGATCCTAAAACCGGACCACCATCTGCCATCCTCAGCTACATCCTTTATTGGCCGGGTGGAAGAGATCAACGCCATATCCAAAATGGTATCCAATCCAGGCTGTCGATTAATCAGCATTATAGGACCAGGCGGAATTGGGAAAACCCGGCTGGCCATAGAAACCGTAAAAACAACCCTGATGGAGTTCCCGGATGGTTCCTACTATGTACCTCTGGATCAAGTCACCAGCGGAGATGGCATCATTCCTGCTATCGCAGATGCTTTGAGTTTCAAGTTTGGCACCATCGGTAGTGATATGGATCCCCAGATACAGCTACATGATTATTTAGAAAATCGATCTCTGGTATTAATCCTGGATGGTTTTGAGCATCTAACAGAGTCCGGTCATCAATTAACAAAATTACTGACCAAGGCCCCCAAACTGCAGCTGGTTGTTACCTCCCGCCATAAACTCAACCTCCCCGAAGAATGGATATTTCCCCTTGAGGGATTATCTATTTCCGATCAGTTGATCCTTGACGAAGACACCTCTGAAGCACTATCTCTTTTTCTATCCAGGACTAAACAGATTCTTCCCGATAAGAATTTCTCTGCTGACGAGTTAAAGCAAGCCTCCCGGATCTGCCGGCTGGTAGAAGGCATGCCCCTGGGGATTGAACTCGCAGCAGCCTGGACCTCAGTGCTTGATTTTTCGGAGATCGCCGAAGAAATCATAGAAAACTATAGCTTTCTCGAAGACAACCGCTTCGATCCATCCTCCAAACATAAAAGTATGCGGGCTGTCTTTCAATCATCCTGGAATCTTCTTAAGGAAAGTCAGCAGGAAATCCTGTTAAGGCTGTCGGTATTCAGCGGAGGATTTTCCAGGCAAGCTGCCCGGGAGATCAGCAAAGCATCCCTGACTGATTTATCGATATTAATGGACAGGTCCTTGCTGCGAAAGAACGTTCAGGGTCAATTTGAAATTCATCCCATCGTGAGCCAATTTTGCCGGGAAATTATCTCAAATCAAACCATGCTCTGGAATGATATTCAGCACAAGCATTATCTTTATTATGCCAACTACCTATCTGAAAGAGTACCAAATTTGTTTTTACTGGATCATACAAATACCAGGTCAGAAGTACAGGATGCGATTTCCAATATCCAGGCAGCGGCCGGATTTCTGCTAGAGGAATCTGAAATACCAGCTGATCCGAATATTATCAAGGACTTATTTTCTTATTACCTGGTCCGGGGCTGGCACGAAGGTACCATCGTGTTCCAGAAACTAGCAAGTTTAATCAAGGAGCCTGACCAGAACAGGTCTGATAAGGATGGTTTATCCCTTGCCCGGGTACAGGCCCAGGAAGCCTTTTTCCTGAGCAATCTCGGCCTTGTTGAAGAAAGTGAGCAATTATCTAAAAAAATCTTACCCATTCTTCAGGGATCAAACCATATTAGAGAACTGGCCATCTGTTATAACAATCTTGGTATTAATGCCATGTACCGGGGAGAATACGAACGCTCTCTGGAATACCTTGAACAAGCTATCCTCCTGGGCCAGGAGCCAAACTGCCATTCTTTACCATCTTATTATCTCTGGGTTGGCTACGTGTATTTCTTGCGTGGAGAATACAAAAAAGGAATGAATAGCTTATATACCAGCCTGGAAGCATTTTCAAGACACAATAGTGAATGGGGAAAAGCATTTTCATATTCAAAAATGGGCCTGGCTCTGGATGCCTTAGGCAACTATCAGGAAGCTTCAATTTACCATCATCAGTCCCTCTCAATTTTTAAAATGATGGATGATCTTGCCGGACAGGGTTACGCCCTGAGCCGGATGAGCCTGGGGGCATTGCTGTTAAAAAAATATCAAGCTGCCCTTCAGTTTGGGCAGGAGGGGCTGGAGTGGTTCAAGGAAGTTGGTCACCGCTGGGGTATCTGCGCTTCGTTGATCAGGATTGGCTATGCCAGGTTGGGTTTAGGGGAGGTAGCTAACGCGGAGTCAGTTTTATTGGAAGCCCTGGATCTGAGCTATAACAATCACTTGGACACATTGAGTTTGCATGCTCTGGGGGGAATTGCCGTCCAGATGCTGCTTACCGGCGAGAAGACAAAGTCGATAGAGTTAGCCCTCTATGTTTATCTCCATCCAAAAACGCCAGCAATCTATAAAGATTTGAACTGGCATTGGTTTGACCGAAAAAAGATCGACCAATTAATTAATAGCTCTGATAAGGACCAGCAGCCCCTGGACAAGAAAGTCCTGGAAATTCTTATTCACCAGAAAAATGACTCCGGAGAAAAGTAAATAATTAAAGAAAATGTATTCCGACATGATTCAGATCAAACAGTAAGTTTTTTTTACAGGTGGGTAGATCTAGAGAAATCTCCCTTTCCCCTACCAGTTGTATTTAGCATGACAGCTGGGTTCTGACACGGTTAACGCCTCTTCCCTTTAATCTTCCAAGACAAATTCATAAATCCGGGGAAGGTTTTTCACAATATAACACCCTCCCTTCAATCCACAGCTGCCGCAGCCATCACGCCCTGGGATCACTTGCTGCAAGCGGCCTTTTCTGACCCAGAATTCCACCATACTCTCCACCTGACCAGGATTGATCTGCAGATCCCTTGCAATGGAGTTAATAGAGACGCCCTGCCGGGCATCTTCAAAATAAGCCAGAACTTTCCGTAAGGGACTGTCAATCATGGATAGCTTCCTTAAATGAATAACAACCTGCCTACCTGGAACACAAGCACAGCAGCCCCCCAAGCGATGGCAAGGGTGTATACAATCTGGGCCCACATCCAGCGCTTCCCAAATTCCTGGCGCATGGCTGAAATCGCTGAAACACAGGGAACATAAAGTAGAACAAAGACATTAAAAGCAACCGCAGCGATTGGTCCCGCCTCAGGGGAACCGGCGGAACTGGCAAAAGACCTTAATAAAGAACGCTCTAAATGAGTTGAATCTATGGGTTCGCTCTGCGGAGGAAAGAAATTCACCTCCCTGAGCTCCACAAAGGGGATCAGATTGATCGTGCGGGGTAAAATATTAATAGTCTCCTGGACAGTCAGCAGGACAGCCTTACCAAAACCCACCCCCACTGAAGCCAGATCTTCCCCGAAGGAAGCTGGCTGTTCGACCTCCAGATGGATCTCATCTATATAGACCTGGCTCATGGTGCTGATGATGACTTCCTTGGCTAATAGTCCGGTCATCAATGAACCAGTCGTCTGCCAGGAACCAAATCCTGCTGGTGAAAACGCTGGGGCGATCAGCCCGCTAATTCGTCCAAACAGGCTGTCACCTGCCTGGATCTGGTTAAATGGGCCGGTATCCGGATGAGCGGGGATGGCCATTAACAACCAGAGGGCAACTGATACTCCCAGGATTACTGTCCCTGATTTCACCAGAAATCCCTGAGTGCGCTCCCACATCTGGCTCCAAACATCCCTAATACGAGGAAGGCGGTAAGGCGGCAGCTCCATCACAAATGGCGCTGGCGGCTGGCTTCTGTAGATGGTTTTTTTGATCACAAATCCGGTGATCAGCGCCACAACTATACCCAGGAAGTACATGCTGAATACCAGGTTTCCGGATGCCGCCCCAAAAAAAGCCGCACCAAAAATTACATAGACCGGCAGACGGGCACCGCAGCTCATGAAGGTAGCCAGGAAACCAGTTAATTTACGGTCTTTTTCATTCTCCAGGGTCCTGGTGGCATAAACAGCCGGCACAGTGCAGCCGAATCCAATAATCATTGGCAAGAAACTCTTTCCGTGCAAACCCATCGAGCGCATGACCCGGTCCATCACAAAAGCCGCCCGGGCCATATATCCGGAATCCTCCAAAACTGCCAGCGCCAGGTAGAGCAGCAGCAATACAGGAACAAAAACCAGCACTCCGCCCACTCCCGCTATGATTCCATCGGTGATCAAAGATTGGAACCAGGAGCCTCCCCATCCCAGGAAATCCAGGGCGGCCCCCATCCAATTTTGAATAAATTCGTTGATAAACAGGTCCACCCAATCCAGGAAAGGCCCACTGACATTGGAGGTGAATTGGAAGATAAACCACATCAGCAGCAAAAAGATCGGCAGACCCCAAATGCGGTGAGTGACTATATCATCTATTTTATCGGAGCGGGTTATGATAGTCTCCCGGGGACGCTCGACTGCAGAATCGATGACCTGGTCAACAAACTGGTAGCGCTGATCAGCGATCAGGATTTCAGGATCTTCACCGGATTGAACTTCAATCCTACCGCGGGCAATCCGGGCGGCTTCCAGTAAATCCAAGGCTTCCAGAGATTTTAGTTTGTCGATGATATCCTGATCATTTTCCAGCAATTTAGTCGCCAGCCAGCCGGATCGGAAAGATTGTCTGACCAGCTCATGTTTTTCTATGCTGGCTTTCAGCTCCTCAATTTCCTGCTTTAAAATCCCGCTGTAGTTAATTTGGATATTTCCGGTATGGGGATCTTTTAATACCATCGAGATGGCTTTTATTAAATCCTCGACTCCCTGACTGCGGTTTCCCACAGTTTCCACAACGGGAATGCCTCCCAGGCGTGCTGATAACCCCTCCAGAGAGATAGCAACTCCCCGCCTTCTGGCCAAATCAGTCATATTTAATGCAACAATGACCGGGATACCCAGTTCTAATAATTGAGTAACCAGATAAAGATTACGGTCCAGGTTGGCGGCATTAACAACCGCTACCACCGCAGCAGGGTTCGCATTGACGATAAAATCCCGGGCGATGATTTCTTCAATGGAATATGCTGTGAGGCTGTAAGTACCAGGCAGATCAACTACCTGGATCTCCTGCTCCCCGATTTGCAGCCGGCCTTCTTTCTTTTCCACAGTTTTCCCGGGCCAGTTGCCAACATGCTGCCGGGATCCGGTCAGGGCGTTAAACAGGGTGCTTTTTCCAACATTGGGATTGCCTGCCAGGGCAATGGTCTTGACCATGGTGGGAATCATCTCCCTGGTTTGATCAGGAAGGCATAACCATGATATGCATGGCCATGCCCCTGCCTAAAACCAGTCTGCACTCATCGTTAACGGAAATAATCAGGGGGCCTGGAAAATCACTATTAATAACCCGAACAACTGCACCGGGAACCAGACCAAGATCTTTTAGTTTTCTGCTTAATCTTTTCCCACCCTGGGTTCGGGAAATGACCGCTTTTTGTCCTGATTTACACATCATCAGGGGCAGCGGTGATCCTAAAACAGGCATTTCACTTATCAGAGGAATGACTGGGCTGATCAGCTCCACTTCAATACCCTCCGCTTCAGATTTTCTAAGAGAAAGATGGTAGCCCCTCAGTCGATACTCCACAGGATCTCCCAGGGGCGAGACCCTAACAACCTCGATCAACACCCCATTAGTCATCCCCATATCCACAAGCCTTCGCTTAAGGGCTCCCCTCCCGCGAACTTTTGTGATCCTGCCCGCTTCTCCTGGAACCAATTTATCCAAAGTGATAACTGTCATGAATTCTGTCTTTCCAGCTTACTAAACCCGGGTTAAAAGATCGTCTTTTAGAGTTTTATAAGGTATACCATAAAATCAAATCCACGCCAAGCACCATATATTTAACAATGGTTGTCAGAATGGTTTTTAAGGCAAACCATAAAACATTATCCAATTTCTAGGTATAATCCTTACAAGAAGAAAAACAGGATTGGAGCTGACAAAATGCCTGAATCAGAAAGCAGAGAGATGTATCTCAAGTCAATTTATGAGCTAGCGGAAGGCGATGAGCCAGTAGCAGTCTCCCAACTCGCCAGGCGCCTGGGGGTGTCCCCGGTCTCGGCATCAGAAATGATTAAGCGACTGGAAACTCACGGATTGATCACCCATACCCCCTATAAAGGCGTCGTCCTTACAGAGACTGGCAAGGTGCGAGCGCTGGTTGTGCTCCGGCGGCAGCGTCTGTGGGGACGTTTTTTGGCTGACTACCTTAACATCCCCTGGTACCAGGTATATGATCTGGCCTGCCGGTTGGAGCATGCCACCGATTCTACGGTGACCGAAGCGCTGGCCGAGTTTCTGGGACATCCTACCATTTGCTCCCATGGACATCCTATCCCCGATGCAAACGGACAGGTAGTGGAAACACCAGCCTTCCCGCTCAACGAAATCAACTGTGAGGTGAAAGTAAAGATTATTCGGATTGATCAACCAGAACTAACTCTGTGCAAGTTCCTGGAGGAGCGGAGCATGCTCCCAGGAGCGATCGTAACCATTGTCGACGAAGCACCCTACAACGGACCCTACACCATCGAGCTCGGGGGTAACGAGTTCGCCCTGGGAAGGGAGATTTCT
>CAZUMG010000078.1:0-2016 GCA_964621895.1 uncultured Anaerolineales bacterium
TGACATTTGTTCCTGGAGAAGGATCCGCAACAGATACAACACAATAAAAAACGTCCATCCATCCATAAGCAGATGCTGATTGATTGCCTGCCGGGTCCTTAAAAAGACCGGCATTTTCAACTCTGGCAGAGCTGGATTTTTCAGAACAGGCGCTGACCAGGAGAATAAGGAATAATCCCAAGCTCAAACTACGATTGTTTTTTTCCTGGATTAACTCCTCGGGTGCCCAATTAACATTCTAGTTGGATGGTTTAGTGGGTCAGGATTGGAATTGTATTTTATTGATAACCCTGAGAATAAACCAGATAATCCCTGCCAGGAGCAGCACTACCAGGTAATCAATCAGGGGTATCCAGGTAATCTGATGGATATTTTCTAAACCTCTTCCGCTGTACACAAAAATTGCAAGAGATAAATAAATTCCAAGAAATATCCAGCGGATCCAGCTGGCTAGTTTCAATCCGTACATCTGGGTGATCACCAGCACACCTCCAAAACCGAAGGCAAACATCGGCCACATATTATTTCCCTGCATGACGGCTACAATAGTCCCATGGATAAGCACACTGATTTCCTGGAATATATTCCACCAGCGGTTGGTGTGGATACGGGTAAAAAATAGGCTGCCCTGAAGCAGCAGCAAGAACATATATAAGAATCCTACCAGGTGTCCACTGGTGGCAATGGTCGGGTGATACCAGAAAGTGTACACAGTTGCCCAGGAAAAAAAGTATCCGTGGTATTTTCGGGCAAAACGAATGATTTCTTTTCCAAGGGGGAGGGGTTTTCCAAAGAACATCCCCCTGCGGTTGTTTTCCATTAATAAAACCCAGATCAACAAGATGGCCACAGAGACTTGTGAGCTCCAGATGGACACATCCTGGGCTAAACCGTCATACCAGAGGTGGGTTTGCAGTATGCGGAGAACGATAAATAAAGCATTCAATCCCAGGGCAGCATAATTGACTAAATGGAGCTTTGTCGAGTATTTTTTTACTCTCGTTTGGGCATAATAGATCAAACCCCAAAATGATAGTTGATGGAGCAGATAAAATCCCCAGGCTGTTGCCCGGGTCCAGAAGGTTGGATTCGGCAATTTCCAGTAGTACCACGATGCCCCTTGATCCGGGGAAAGTTGAATTGAATTCAGCAATGGCCCGAAATACCAGATCAGGCCAACGAAAACCAGACTGACCAGAATGCCAATCCATAAGGCATTGATATCCGATCGGGTCGAGGAAGTTGTTTTGGGAGATTTTATTTCAGGTGAGGTCATTTATATCCTGAAGAGTGAATGCTGGCATTTATTTTACTCAAAAAGCCGTTTTAGGTTGATTTGATTAAATCCCTTAAAGCCGAGACTGGATCAGGAAAGTTGAAAATGTACCCGGATTCCAGCAATCTTTGGGGATAAATCTGACGGCCGTCCAGTGCAAGGGTCGCCGCTTCACCCAGAAGCAGTTTAATTAATCTGGCTGGGATGGGCAACCAGGCGGGTTTGTGGATTGTTTTTCCAAGCAGTTCAGCGAAGTGCTCGTTGGTGACTGGCGCCGGAGCTGTGAGATTATAGACTCCTTTTGTTTGGCTGCCGGCAAGTAAAAAACGCAGGCTGTTTACTACATCATTGATGTGAATCCAGGACAGGTATTGCTGACCGCTGCCAATTTTCCCGCCGGCATACAGCGAGAAGGGCAGGGATAATAAAGGAAACAGGCCGCCTGCCTGGCTGAAGACCAGGCCGATCCGGGTGATGATCCGGCGAACCCCCAATGATTCTACAGAAGCAGTGGATGCTTCCCAGGATTGACATACCTGGGCAAGAAAATCGCTGCCCGGTTTGCCAGTCTCATTGATCGTGCCGGGTCCAATATTTCCATAATAGCCGATGGCGGAAGCCTGGATGAGCATTTCTGGTTTTTTAGGGGAGTCCAGGATGGCTCTGGAGATGCTTTGACCTGCCAGGATCCTGCTGGAGATGATCTGATCTTTCCGTTTTTTAGTCCAACGCATTGACAG
>CAZUMG010000078.1:2116-7618 GCA_964621895.1 uncultured Anaerolineales bacterium
GGACCATGTCCTTAAACCTATCTGTCGGGATGTTCCCACCTAGAAAGATAACACTCCAGCCTCGATAGCGCAGCAGCAGGCAAATCATCAGGGCTGCTATGGTATGAAATTCTCCCGAAGGACAGCCCACTATTATTTTCTGGGGATGCAAGGGTTGCGGCGCCGAAGAAATCATGGCTTGCAGTCTCCTTGCAGCCAATTCAGTGGCGAAATGTTCCTGCTGAACAGAGGTTTTTCCCTGGTACCAGAGTGATCCAATCTCAGTTAAACCGGGAGAAATCAGGTCTTTACAAACAAGCTCACAAGGGAATTGGGCAAATGCCTGAGTCAGCACCTGGTCAGCCGCATTTTCGTCGAAGCTCAGGCAGGATGCAATCCAGCTTCTCTGAAGCTCGGATAAAATCTGCCCCCTCTTTTCTTTAAGAATGGAAGGTACAGCAGAAGGGGGCTGCTTTTTAAAAGTTAATAAGGGATCTTCTCCCCGGGTGGATAATTCCCGCCAATAATTTACGGCTTGACTAATCCGCATACCCTCTGCCTGGCGAGCTGCCAACCACTTAATTATTTCCAAATCATAATCAGAAAATAAGCGTTGGCCGCCCTCTGAACGGGTGGGTTGAGGCAGTTGATAACGACGCTCCCAGGCCCGTAACGTATCTGCTTTAATGCCAGTTTCCTGCACAACCAGACTGAGATTGTAACGCCCCCGTTTGGAGAGCTGCTGAGTTTTCATAAAAATCCCTTAGATTTTGTTAGCAGTGTACCTTAATAAATATAAAATGTCAAGGATAATATGAAAAAACCTTGACAAAACATTGATATAATGCTATATTGGAACAAATTCGCTTGAAAGAATTTGTATAATGGTATTAACAGGTTAATTATGGTATGGAGACGTTACAAAGAAATTTTTAAAATTTGGAAAAAAGGGAAAAAAGATGAAAAAAATGTCGATTAGTCAATGGATTACTATTCTTGCTAGCCTGGTCACCATAACGGTAAACGGATTGGCCAATGCATTACCCATAAATGGACAAACAACCGGGGAGATCTCTGATCGTTTTGCGATTTATTTTGTTCCCGCCGGTTATGTTTTTTCTATCTGGGGATTAATTTATCTTGGTTTGATCATTTACACAATTTTCCAGGCTTTACCGTCCCAGCGGGACAATCCAATCTTGAAGCAAATTGCTCCCTATTATTGGATCAGCAGTCTGGCGAACTCATTATGGATTTTCTTGTGGCAGTATGAGGTTTTTACTTTAACCATCTTTGCAATGTTGACCCTCCTGGTAACCTTGGTTTTAATCTACCTGAAATTAAATAAGTCAACCGGGGTTCAAAAATGGCTGGTACGATTGCCATTCAGCATTTACCTTGGGTGGATCACTGTGGCAACTGTAGCCAACTTTTCCCAGCTTCTGTATTATTTAAATTGGTCGGCATTTAATATCAGCGGGGCCGTTTGGGCGGTAATCATGATCGCTGTAGCCAGCCTGTTGGGAATCCTGATGATCTGGAAAGAAATGGATCCATTTTATGTTCTGGTTCTGATTTGGGCTTTTATCGGTATTGCAATCAGTCAGGCAGATACGGCTCTTGTTGTGAACGCTTCCTGGGCTGCCGTAGCTTTACTGAGTGTGGTGGTGTTAATCACGGTAGGAAAGACACGGAAAGTGTATTAATAGTGGATTTAGGAGTAAATAAATGACCATAAAAATCGTGACCGATTCTACCTGTGATTTACCTCAAGAGAGCATTCAGAACCTGGAGATTTCTGTTATACCCCTGTATATTAATATTGGTGATCAGGGTTTCCTGGATGGCATAGATATTTCCCGTAAAGAATTTTATTCAAATCTGGCAGGTTATCCCTTCCATCCCACAACCGGAACCCCGGGTACGGAAGCTTTTAACCGGGTTTATGATGAGCTTGCGGCCCGGGGTGCTAATCAAATCCTTTCCATTCATATTTCCGGGGAATTGAGCGCAACCGTTGATGTTGCCCGTGCGGTTGCCCGGGATTATACAAAAATCCCGGTCATCGTCAAAGATTCCGGACAGTTAAGCTTGGGGACTGGTTTTCAGGTTGAATTGGCTGCCAAAATGGCAAAAGCCGGAAGTACTATGAATGAAATTCTTATTGCCCTGGATGACCTTAAATCGAGGACATTTGTGACAGCCGGATTGAATACCCTGGAATTTCTGCGCAGGAGCGGCCGGATGAACCGCTTTATGAGTGGAATTGGAAGCTTGCTGCAGATCAAACCTATTCTGACCATGAAAAACGGTCTGCCTGGATCAGAAAGAGTGCGTACCATACTGAAAGCTGAGAAACGGCTGCTTGAAATGCTGGAAGAGCATTTACCAATTGAGCGTTTTGCATTGCTGCATACCAATGCTCAGGAGAAAGCAGAAGAATTTTTAAAGAAAATTAGCGATCTTGTCCCCGAGGGGAAAATATATTCCATGGACATTACCCCGGTGATTGGCGCCCATATAGGACCTGGGGCAGTTGGATTTGCAATCATCTCAAAAAGAACGAATTAAATCATTAAAAACTATAAGGATAATCTGATGAAGAATGAAACGATACGATACTTGATCGGCATAATATTGATCGTAGTTATTGGGGCAGGTGTTGCTCTGGCCGGCAGCCAGGGAAGCGCGAAAGTCGCTGGAATACCCTTATACGCCCTTGGAGTTGGGTTGGCTTTTTTAATCCAGTGGATTGTTTTTATCCCAGCTTATATCAACAAGACTGAAAAATTCTTTGATTTAACTGGCAGTATCACCTATATCACTGTTACCTTGGTGGCTCTGTTATTAAGTCCGGTGAAGGATGTCAGGTCCTGGTTGCTGGCCGGTCTGGTGATCATTTGGGCGGCCCGTTTGGGAACCTTCTTATTCCGACGGATTCAAGCTGCTGGGGAGGACCGCCGTTTCCGAGAGATAAAAGCATCGTTTTTACGATTTTTGCAAGTCTGGACCATTCAGGGCCTTTGGGTAACTTTTTCCATAGCGGCAGCATTGGCAGTGATTACTTCATTGAAGAGAGTCAGCCTGGACGGGTTTGCAGTGGTTGGTTTTCTGGTATGGGTTTTTGGATTCAGCCTGGAAGCAACTGCGGATAGTCAGAAAAGCCGCTTTAAAGCGGATCCCGAAAATGAAGGAAAATTCATCCATACAGGACTTTGGTCCTGGTCCCGCCATCCCAATTACTTTGGAGAGATCGTTTTGTGGGTTGGTGTGGCGATAATCGCTCTGCCGGTTCTGCACGGGTGGCAGTGGGTGACATTAATCTCACCTGTTTTTATCACCATCCTGCTTACCCGCATCAGCGGCGTTCCTTTATTGGAAAAACGGGCTGATGATAAATGGGGGGGACAAATTGATTATGAAGCTTATAAGAGCAATACATCAGTGCTTATTCCGCTTCCGCCCAAAGGAGATCAATAATGCTTCTGCAGATTTTGAAAATATTTGCTGGCGTAGCCACTATAGTGACCGGTATTGTCTCCTTATTCTGGCCGTTAAAAGTGCCTGGATTTACCGGATTAGAGCCTAACGGTGGGAGGGGAATTACTGAGATTAGAACCATCCTGGGCGCCCTTTTTGTGGGATTGGGTGCGGCAGTGCTGTTTTATAACACGAGGGAAGCCTACCTGATTTTGGGCATTACTTACCTGGCGATGGCTCTTGTTCGGGGAATTTCCATTCTGGTGGATAAATCGGCGGTTTCTTCCAATATAATTAGCTTGATCGTTGAACTGGTATTAGGTTTTACCTTGGTTTTGTAGGAGGATCAAATGAAAATGAATATCGCGAAAATTATTGCCGCTCTGGGATTGCTGGCGATGACCAGTGTGTTGATCTACGGATTTGCCGTTGGAGATTTTGGTTTAGATGGGGGAGAAATCCTGAGAAATCCCTGGGGGATCGTCTCGATGGTAGATTTGTACACCGGATTTGTGCTTTTTTCTGCCTGGATAATCTACCGGGAAAAATCAGCCCTGAGTTCTATTTCCTGGGTGATTTTAATGATGGTGCTGGGTTTCTTTACCGCCAGCCTGTACGTTTTGATCGCATTGTTCCGGAGTCGGGGAAATTGGAAACAATTCTGGATGGGAAACCGGCTTGATGGATAAAATCCAGGAGCTGCAAGAAGAACTAAAAAGTGTCTTTTCAGGACGGGGAATTAAGCTGTTAGATTCGCTGATTCCCCTGATTGTTTTTATCCTGGGCAGCCAATTTCTAAAATTAAACACCGCCCTCTTAAGCGCGTTAGGAACGGCCGTAATAATCACTGCTTACCGTCTTCTGCAAAAGGAAAACCTGGTGTATGCTCTGGCAGGGATGGGTGGCGTTCTGGTGGCCGCCGGGGTGGCTGCTCTCAGCGGCAGCCAGACCGGATATTTTATCCCCGGTTTAATTTCCGGTGGGATAACTATCCTGGTGTGTGTTGGCAGCACAGTTCTAAAACGTCCCCTGGCAGCCTGGTCCAGCTTTATCACCAGACGCTGGCCGTTGGATTGGTACTGGCATGACAAAATCAGGCCAGCCTATACTGAAGTGACCTTATTTTGGGCGCTGGCGTTTGGAGCCAGGACGGGTTTGGAATATTGGCTCTTTCAGCGCCAGGCTGTAAACGCCCTGGGGGCCGCCAATATCTTTTTAGGATGGCCGTATACCATTCTGATTTTGGTATTTAGTTATCTTTACGGAACCTGGAGATTGGGAACACTAAAGGGACCGAGCGTAAAAGAATATCTCGAGGGTAATGGGCCCCCCTGGGAAAGCCAGAAAAGAGGATTTTAACCTTCTGGAACACCGGACAGATAATCCGCCGGTAGTTTAACGCTATTTAAGGAAATAAATCATCTGCTTAAGGGAAATGCAATTATTAATGGAGTGGAAGATGATTCGTAATCAATGGTATGTTGTCCTGGAATCAAAGGAAGTTGGTAAAAAACCAGTTGGGGTTACTCGTATGGGTGAGAAACTGGTTTTTTGGCGGGATGCGAGCAACACGGTTTATTGCGCTCTCGATCGCTGCCCGCACAGGGGTATTGCTGTAAGCCTTGGAAAGGTTATTGATGATCACCTGCAGTGCCCATTTCATGGTTTTGAATATGACCAGAGCGGACGCTGTGTTCTCGTTCCCGCCAATGGTCGGGGAGGCAGAATTCCCGAATCTTTATACTTGTCCACCTACCCTACCTTTGAAGATCAAGGGTTCATTTGGATCTGGTGGGGCAGCCAGGCTCCCAAGAATTTAGCAACCCCGCACTTCTTCGATAACCTGGATGATTCTTTTGTGTATAGCTCTAAACCTGATTACTGGAACGCCCATTATTCCCGGGCAATCGAGAATCAGCTGGACGTTGTTCATCTGCCCTTTATTCACCACAATACCATCGGGCGCGGCAACAGAACTCTTGTTGATGGACCTTTGGTGCGCTGGGATGAGCATAAAAAATTACTAACTTATGTTTTTAACCG